>NZ_JBAPRN010000501.1:0-16476 GCF_049281135.1 Mycobacterium sp.
GGCGATGGCCGTGCCCCGCGGCATCGCCTTCCCGCAGAATTCCGGTGTTCTGGTGGCCAGCGGAGAACGGTTGCACGCCAAGGCAATTACGTTGTCGTCGCGCAAGTGGGGGCGGCGCACCGACGTCGAGCTGCTGCGATTGTCGTTTGGGCGGTTCGGCGACGACCTGGCAATCCGTGCCTCCGACGACGAGCTGCTGGCGTGGGCGCTTGACGATCTGGCGACCGTTTTCGAGCTGACGATCGACCCGGTGGATGTCCGCGCCCAGCGCTGGCCGGATGCGATGCCGCAGTACGGGCCCGGCCACAGTGACCTGGTGGCCGAACTGCGGGCAGGTCTGCCGCCGACCCTCGCAGTGGCGGGCAGCTATCTCGATGGGATCGGGGTGCCCGCGTGCATCGGCGCGGCCGGGCGGGCGGTGACCAGCACGATCCAGGCGGTCGAAACCTTCGTGGCACGATAGCTCTCATGGCCCGCTTGGACTACGACGCGCTGAACTCCACCGTGCGATACCTGATGTTCTCGGTGTTCTCGGTCAGCCCAGGGCAACTCGGCGAAAACCGCGGGGCAGTCGTCGACGAAACCGCGACCTTTTTCAAGCAACGTGAAGAACACGGCGTCGTGGTGCGAGGTCTCTACGACGTCGCCGGATTGCGAGCCGACGCCGATTTCATGATCTGGACGCACGCCGAGCGGGTCGAAGCGCTGCAAGCCACCTACGAGGACTTCCGCCGGACCACGACGTTGGGCCGCGCGTCGACGCCGGTGTGGAGCAGCGTCGCGCTGCACCGGCCGGCCGAATTCAACAAGAGCCACATTCCGGCGTTTCTGGCCGGCGAAGAACCGGGCGCCTACATCTGCGTCTACCCGTTCGTGCGGTCGTATGAGTGGTATCTGCTGCCCGACGAGGAGCGGCGGCGCATGCTCGCCGAACACGGCATGGCGGCCCGCGAGTACAAGGATGTGCGGGCCAACACGGTGCCGGCGTTCGCGCTCGGGGACTACGAATGGCTGCTGGCCTTCGAGGCGCCGGAACTGCACCGGATCGTCGACCTGATGCGGGAACTGCGGGCCACCGACGCACGGCGACACACCCGCGAAGAGACGCCGTTTTTCACCGGGCCGCGAGTTCCGGTCGAGCAACTGGTGAATTCGCTGCCCTGAACCGACACCAGAGGGGGATGCATGACAACGCAATTCGATCCCAACGATCCCACCCGTTTCGAAGAGATGTACCGCGACGAGCGGGTTACGCATGGCCTGCCGGCCGCCACACCGTGGGACATCGGCGGCCCGCAGCCGGTGGTGCAGCAACTGGTCGCGCTCGGCGCGGTCAAGGGCGAGGTCCTCGATCCGGGCACCGGCCCGGGCCATCACGCCATCTACTACGCGTCAAAGGGCTACTCGGCCACCGGGATTGACGGCTCGGAAGGCGCGGTGCAGCGAGCCCGCGAGAATGCCCGCAAAGCCGGGGTATCGGTGAACTTCCAGCTGGCTGATGCGACGAAGCTCGACGGACTGGACAACCATTTCGACACGGTCGTGGATTGCGCTTTCTACCACACATTTTCGACCGAGCCGGAGCTACAGCGGTCCTACGCGCGGGCCCTGCACCGGGCCACCAAGCCGGGAGCCCGGCTGTACATGTTCGAATTCGGCATCGGCAACGTCAACGGGTTCTACATGCCGCGTTCGCTGTCCGAGGGCGACTTCCGGGGAATCCTGCCCGACGCCGGTTGGGAAATCACCTATCTGGGGCCGACGACCTACCAGATCAACATGAGCTCGGAGAACTTCGACCGGATGCTCCAGCGCACTCCCGAACTGGCCGAGCAAATGAAGCCGGTGGCCGAACGGTTCCGGACCATCGAGCCGTGGCTGACCGACGGCCGCGCACATGCCCCGTTCTGGGAAGTGCACGCCACCAGGGTGGACTAGGCCGCGACCTGGCGCAGCGCCTCGGTCAGTTGGGCGGCGGGATCGGCGGGCATCTCGGTCCAGCGCGCGGCGATATACCCGTCGGGTCGCACCAAACTGGCGCCCCCGGGCCCGACACCGTAAGCCTCGTGAAACGGTCTCGGGCCCAGCACCTCTGACGCGTCAAGGCGCACGAACGCTACATCGATGCGCTTCGCGGCATCGGTCCAGCCGTCGTCCTGGGTCAGCAGCACCCAGCCGTGCTGAAAGAGGTCGAGCGTCGACGACGTCTGCCCGTCCGCGCAGCGCAGCGCCAGATGCGGAGCCCGGGTCCCGGGTTGTCCGGCCCACTGGTCCGGTCGCTGTGCGGGCGGCAAGGCGTCCGAGGCGCCCAACACCGCCGAGGAGCGATAGAGCTGGCCGAGTTCCATTGCAAGGTCGTCGATGACCTCGACATCGCTGGCCGGACTATCAACGTAAGCCTTGTAATCGGCGCGGGCAAAGATCTGCTCATGGCGCAGCCAGGCGATCGGCCGCCGCTCGGCGTCGTAGGTGTCGAGCAGCGCCGACGCGGCATCACTGCGGAGCACGGCTGCCAGCTTCCAGGCCAGATTGTGTACGTCCTCGATGCCGGTGTTCGCGCCGTAACCGCCGCGGTTGGGTGGCAATTGGTGTGCGGCGTCTCCGGCCAGGAAAACCCGTCCGGCGCGGAAGCGGTCAGCGATGAGCGCGGCGAGTTCCCAACGGCCGGTGGTGAGCAACTCCACTGGCAGGTCGGGGATGCCGACCGCTTGTCGGACCACAGCGGCCTGCTGGTCCGCGTCACGGTCGATGTCGTCGCTGAGCATCAGTACCCAGCGCCCGTCTGAATAGGTGGTGAGAAACGCTGTGAGACCGGGCTGTTTGATCTCGAACTGCACGACGCCGTGCTCCAGGTAATGGTCGATAGGCGCCCGGAACAAGATGCTGCGCTGAACCGACAGCAGCCCTTCGCCACTGCGATCGATACCCAGGGAGTCGCGTATGTGGCTGCGGGCTCCGTCGGCGGCGACGAGGTACTGGGCCAGCATCCGGTAGCGGACACCGTCGCGTGGCTGCAGCGTGACGGTCACCCCGTCGTCGTCTTGGGTGAGCCCGGTCATCTCGGTGCTGAGCCGTAGGTCGGCTCCCAATGCGACGGCCCGGTTGCGCAGGATGGGTTCCAGTCGGTCTTGGGCGATGGCCGTGGCCGCTGCGGGTGAATACTCATAACGCGGCGCGGCGGTGTTGGCGGTCCACAAGTACTCCTCGAACCAGGTGCCGGCGAGGCTTTCCACATGGGCCCGGCGTGGCGGCCCATGACCTTGAGTGGTGGCGGGAAGTTCGACTCCGACGGCACGAAACAACTCCAGCGTCCGTGTGGTGTAGCCGATCGCGCGGGGGTGAGCCGAACTGCTCGCGTGTTTCTCCACCAGCGTGACGGGCACTCCGTGGCTGGCGAGGAACACGGCTGCGGACAGCCCCACCAGGCTGCCGCCGACGACCACTACCGGCTTACTCTCGATGATCTGAGCTGCCACGATACAACAAAACCATAACTGATTAAGAAATACAAGTCACTAAAATTATTAAGCGAATAGCGGAATTGGTAGCCTGGTCGGATGGTCTCCGAACCCGGTGGACGCCGGGAGCGTAAGAACGCGCAGACACGCGCGGCGTTGGCCGACGCGGCGCTTCGACTCTTCCTTGAGAAGGGTTACGACGCGGTCAGCGTCAAGGAGATCGCCGATGCCGTCGACATCTCGGTGCCAACCGTGTTCAACCATGTGCCCGATGGCAAGGAAGCTTTGATGTTCGACGACGGCACCGAACGCCGGGAGAGTTTGCTGGCTGCCGTGCGCGAGCGCCCTAGCGGGCAGTCGGTGATGGCTGCGCTGCGGGAATTCATCGCCGGCCGTGGACCTTTCGTGGCGGATTCAACGCCAGAGTTACGCCGGCGAACCGACCTGATCATGACGACGCCCGCGTTGCGCGGCTACACACGCAAACTCTGGATCAGCTGCGAAGAACCGCTCGCCGCCGCGATTGCCACCGAAATGGGCAGGCCGCACGACGATCTGACCGCCCGTGTGGTCGCCCGCTATGTGCTGGAGATTCCGGAGTTCGTGGGTGATGCGGCCGACCCGGTAGGCGCGATGCACGCCGTCTTCGACTTACTGGAGCACGGGATGACCGAAGCGGTCGGCGTCAGGAGCCGGCCGGCACCAGGCGCAGCGAAATCGAGTTGATGCAGTAGCGCTGGTCGGTGGGCGTCGGATAGCCCTCGCCCTCGAAGACGTGGCCGAGATGGCTGTGGCAATTGGCGCACAGCACCTCGACGCGCGTCTGGCCCAGCGAGTGGTCAGGGCGCAGGATCACCGCGTCGGAGTCCGCCGGATCGAAGAATGACGGCCAGCCGCAATGGGATTCGAACTTCTCGGTGCTGCGGAACAGTTCGGCGCCACAAGCGCGGCACTGGTACACGCCTTCGGTCTTGGTGTCGGTGTACTCACCGACGAACGGGCGCTCGGTTCCGGCGCGACGCAGCACGTCGAACTCTTGCGGGTTGAGTTTCTTGCGCCATTCGTCGTCGCTGAGTTGCAGCTTTGGAGCGGAGGAAGTCATGCCTCCACGCTAGCGCGAGGTTGCGGAGGCGTCACCCAGGGCGGATCGATCCCGTCGTCCAAGCGGTTTTCGGCTTTGGCGTCGACGTAGCGGAAGTACAGCACGGTGAACACCACGATCAGCAGCAGCGACCAGCCGTAGGTGATCTTCAGGTAGTCCAGCGGCCGCCCGATGTACATCCAGTGGAGCAGCAGCCACTTGTCCATCGTCAGGAAGCCGTAGACGCCCAGCCAAGCCGGCCAGTTGCGAATCACTGAATTGGGCAACACCACCGTCATCAGGAACGGGAACAGCATCATCGAGTAATAGCCCTGGGCCAGTGCCAGCACCAGCCACGACCACAGCAACAGCACACCCGACGATGTGCTGAACCAGAACAGCGGATCACGGGTCCGGTAATAGCGATACAGCAGCCACAAGGCGCCGATAGCCAGCAGGGTGAACAGGATTCGCAGAAACAGGATCAGCCAGAAAGGCAGCCCGAAGTAGACTCCGTTGCCTTCGATCGAGCTGTTGAAGTAATCGCGGACGCCCAACGTGTAGGGCACGGTGCGGGTGACGAAGTCCATCGGGTGGACCACCAGGGGCCATGCGGCCAGATTGAACGCCGCCGGCACCACCAGGGCGGCCAGCACTGCGCGCCACTGACGGTTCAGGAACGGCAAAAGCAGCAGTGGTAACAGCACCGGCTTGACCACCAAAGCCAGACCGATGGCGATGCCGGCCCACCACTGATGCCTGACGCTGTTGGCTTCCGAACCGTCGAGCAGCCAGCGCAAGAACAACACCTCGAGCAGCAGGATGACGCCGTTGATGTTGGTGAAAACCAGTGTGCTCGTGACGGATTCGGTGCAGAACATCGCCAGCAGCAAGGCTGGGGCCGCCACCGAGGTCAGCCTGAAGTTGAACATCCGCAGCAGTAAGTACCCGGCCAGCACGATGGCGGCGCTGTTGACTGCGACGAACATGTAGCGCGACTCCGCGAACGGCAGATAACCGAAGGGCGCCATGATCAGCGTGCCGCCGGGCGGATACAGGTAGTGCGGGTCGACGTAGTCGAAATGCTCGTTGTAGATGTCCCAGCCGTGCCGGAAGTTCGACAGCGCGCGGTAGACCGGCTTGAAGTCGTCGGTGATGTTGCCGTTGGCGGGCAGCACGATGGTGCGGTGGATCACCGCCATGATGGCCAACGGCCACAGAATCGAACGCAGCACGGTCGCAGTGCCAGGGGCGGCGGTGCGGGGGGCAAATATGGCCTGCGTCCAGTCACGCAGGCCGCTACGAGGGGATTCAACTGCCGTCACGAGCGCCGCTCCTCCTCACCGCTTCGCGCTGCATCGTCGGCGGCGCGCGTCACGAGCGCACCCTATACGGGCCGAAGGATCAGGCGGGACAGTAGGTGTCGGTGGCGGGCAAGTTGCCGGTGTCGAGGTAGCCGACCAGCGGGGGAACCGCGCACGACGAGTAGATGCTCGCGCCATGGCCGATGCCCTGCCACATCACCCGCTTACTGGCGGCGGTCGCGTTGATGATGGTGGCGGCGGTGGCCGAGACGCCTTCCTCCCCGACGATCGGGTCGCTCTGCACACCCATCAGTAGCACGTTGACCTTGAGGATCTTCGGCGGTTGGGGCGGCTGGGTGCTCGGCCACGAGACGCACTTGACCAGGTTGAGCGCGCCGACAGTGCCGAACTCGGGGTAGAGCTTGGCCCAGGCCACCACCAACTCGCGAATGCGGTCGGGCGTGGGCCGGTTCACGGCGTCGCTGCAGGAGTTGACGAATTGTCCATCGGTGCCGGTGGTTGCCTGTGCCCGGTTGATCAGGCTGGTCAGCAGGTTGGTGTCACCGGAACGGGCGCTGTTCAGCGCGGCGGCCAGGGCGTTGGTGGTGCCGACTCCGTCGCCGGTGGGGAAGCCCAGCGCGATGTTGATGGCTCTGGCGATGGAGGCCACCGACGCACCCGCCGGACCGTGGCCGGCGTGGGCGTCGGCCAGCATCGTGCTCACGGCGGCTTTCGGGTCGGGGCCCAGCGGGCAGTTCACCGCCGCGCATTGGGCGGCGAACGCATCCAGCGCCGCCTCCTGACCCTTGACCTTCTGCTCGGCCGCGGCTTCGGCGCCCACACCGAGCGCCACCGGCGAGTCGAGCACCAGCCTGGCGACCCGGTCGGGGTGGGCGCTGGCGTAGGACAGCGCTACCTGGGCGCCGTTTCCGATGCCGATCAGCGCCAGCGCGGGCACGTCCCAGGTGCTGCGCAGCCGTTCGATATCGGTAGCGGCGTGGATGTTGTCGTAGGCGGAGTCGCCGGGCGCGATGGTGTCGGTGCAGCTGGTGGTGGCGTTTTGCACGATGTCGGCGAGATTGGCGACGGGATCGTTGCCCGCCTGGAACTGCGCCTGATCGTGGATCTCCTGGCGGTCGAACTGGTCCAGGCAGTCGATTGGGCTCGATGAGCCCATGCCGCGCCGGTCGATGGCCACGATGGGGTGTTTCTTCAGTACGTCGGCACCGGCGCGCGCGAGCCACACCGCCAATTGCAGCGACGACGGCAGGTCCGAACCGGTGGTGAAGACCAGCGGGCCGGCATCGCCGGGCGTCTGGGCCGCGCGAGCGCGCATCACGCCGATGCTCAGCGTCCCGGCGGCACCGTTGACCGGGTCGAGATCGGCGTCATAGTTCGAGCATTCCAGCTTGACCCCCACCGGCGCGGGGACCCCCGCGTCGCCGAAACCCCGCGCTGTGCAGTCGTGCCACGGCAAGTCGTTCTTCGGCTTGGCAATCGGCGGAGGGGCATTGGGCGCCGTCGTCTTCGTTGCCTTGCCCTGCGGCCGGGCGCCGGCATTGGTGGCAAAACGCGGATTGGCGGCCAGTCCAGGTGCGCAGCCGGCCAGCAATGCGGTCACCACAATCAGCGACGTGGTGAATGCGGCGCGCCGGCTCATGCCGACCACAGTAGCGATTCGTTGATCGATCAGACCTCGCGCACGTACCGCGTGTACAGGTAGCCGTCGTCGTCGGTGAGGACGTGGGCCCGGCGCATTCCGGTCAGCACCTGCTCCGGACCGGTGGCGATCCGGCCCGCCTGGCCGCCGACCAGGGTCGGCGCGATAGTCAGGCACAGTTCGTCCAGCAGGCCGTTTTCGACGAACGAGCTGAACAGCGTCGGACCGCCCTCGGTCAACACCCGCGGCACGCCGCGTTCGGCCAGCACCGCGAGCACCGCGGCCGAGTCGACCTGATCCGGGTCGTTGATCGAACAGTCGACCACGTCAGCCAGTCCGGCCAACGTGCGCCCGGTCTGGTCGGCCGCCGCCGTGCAGGTACACACCATCGGTGGCACCTCGGTGCGGGTGAACACCGGCAAATCCCGGTCCAGGTGGCCGGATCTGGTGACGATCGCCAACGGCGGGACTTCGCTTTGCCCGCGAGCCTGCCGGCGCTGACGCTGCGCGACCGTTGGGCGTGCGCCGGAGTATCCCTCGGCCCGCACGGTGCCCGCGCCGACGAGGATCACGTCGGCGACTTCGCGCAGCACGTGGAACACCGCCCGGTCGCCGGGACCGCCAAGCTGGCCGGATTTGCCGCCGAAGGTCGCGCCACCATCCAGGCTGGCGATGAAGTTCGCGCGCAACCACACGCCGTCGTGGTCGGTGGGGTAGCCGTAGAGATCGGGCAGGTCGGTGCCGTCGAGGTCGCGGGTGGAGCCAAGCAACCGCAACTGCAACCCGCCGGCACCGTCAGCTGAAGCGTCAGCCATGCCGATGATTGCAGCACGTCGGTAGGGTGCCTGCATGCGCGGGGTTGCTCGACTGGTCGACCGGCAGCCCACCGTGTCACCGGAACGGCTGATCGCTCAGCTGACGCCGCCGCCGACCTTCGCCGACGCGAGCTTCGCGAGCTACCACCCTGACCCGGCCGAGCCGACTCAGTCGGCCGCCGTCGAGGCCTGCCAACGATTTTGCCAGCGGGCTGTCGAACGCCGTCGCGGCCGCAGAAGGCTTCTCGGCAGACGAGAAGCCTCGCCGGGTGTCGGGCTGTACTTGGACGGTGGTTTCGGCGTCGGCAAGACGCATCTGCTGGCCGCCGCCTATCGTCAGCTGCCTGATGATCCAGCCCACCCCAAAGCTTTTGCGACGTTCATGGAGCTCACTCAGCTCGCCGGGGTGTTCGGTTTCGTCGAGTGCATCGATCTGCTGGCCGATTACACGCTGCTGTGTATCGACGAGTTCGAGCTGGACGACCCCGGCAACACCACGCTGATTTCGCGGCTGCTTTCCCAACTCGTCGAGCGCGGTGTGTCGGTGGCCGCCACTTCCAACACCTTGCCCGAGCAGCTCGGCGAAGGGCGGTTCGCCGCCGACGACTTCCTGCGCGAAATCAACACGCTGGCAGCAATCTTCGACGTGGTTCGCATTCAGGGGCCCGACTACCGGCACCGCGACCTGCCACCGGCGCCGCAGCCGCCGTCTGATGACGAGGTAGCCGCTCGTGCCGCGGCCGTGGCGGGCGCGACCCTGGACGACTTCGACGCGCTCTGCGGCCATCTGGCCACGATGCATCCGTCGCGCTACCTGGCGCTGGTCGATGGGGTGACGATGGTCTGTGTGATCGGTGTGCACACCGTCGACGATCAGAACGTCGCGCTACGACTGGTGGCCTTGACCGATCGGCTCTACGACGCCGGCATACCGGTGCTGGCTTCGGGGGAGAGGCTCGACCGCATCTTCGGCGACGAGATGCTGGCCGGCGGATTTCGCAAGAAGTACCTGCGGGCCACGTCGCGACTGCTGGCGCTGAGCGCTGCCGTCAACGCTTAGGCCGCGGCCAACGGCCGGACCATCACGTAGTCACTCTCGGTGTGAGCGCCCAACCGGAAGCTGCGCGTTCCGTTGACGGTGAAGCCCTGCCGCTTGTAAAACTGTTGAGCGCGTTCGTTTTTCTGGTTGACACCGAGCCATACGCAGCCAGTGCCCCATTCGGCGGCGGCCGCGAGGGCGGCGTCCATCAACGCCGTCGCCACGCCCGCGCGGTGGTGAGCCGCCAACACGTACATCTTGGAGATCTCGGCGGCCGGTCGAATGTCGACCGCCCGTTGCACCTCAGGATCGTCGCTGACGCCGTTAATCAGCATGGCGTAGCCAATGATTCGGCCTTCGCGAGCGGCGGTGAAGATACGCCGTTGCGGGTCGGCGAGGTACTCGGCGAAACGCGCGTCGGACAGGTTGGCGTCGATGAACGACGTGACGTCTGCGAGCGCGACCGACGGGGGACAGGCCAGTGGAAAAGTGTGTGCCGCGACCGCAGCCAATTCAGCAGCGTCGACCGTATTCGCTGAGGCGATCCGGACTACAGGTTCCACTGCGCGAGGTGATAGCCCGTCTTCTTGTCCAGCAGAACAACATTGGCGACCGGATCACGGTAGGCCTCCCAGTACACCCCGCCGCGAACGATCGAGCCGGCCGGCGCATTGGCCAGCGCGGCATCCAGCGCATCGGGAGCGTCGGAGTTGCGGGACTTGTACGCGTCGCCGAACGGGGTGACCCCGTCGAACGTGAAATCGGTCAGCATCTGATACGGGTTGGGCACCCGCACCGCGTGGATCGCTACGTCAGCGCGCACGACCGCGCTGTTCGGAAAACTCTTGACCGGGATACCGACACGGTTGTAGCCGAAACCAGGCGGCGGGTCGACGGGTTGCACGCTGCTGACGGTGATGTCGGCGATCATTTTTCCGGTGTCGACCCGCAATGTGTCACCGAGATGGCCGATCGGCGCGTCGCCGGCCGACGCGCGTGGTACCGCGATGAGCGTGGCCGCGACGACAGCAATCACGGCAACCAGGTAGCGGCGCATCTTTCCTCCTCGACGACCATCGCATGATGGCACACTGCCGGGCTCACGTCGTCGGGTTGTGTAACCCTCAGCTCTTGTTGCCGGCGGCCATTGACGTGAGCACGGCGACCAGATCGGCCTCGGCGCGGCCCTTGTCGACGCCGGCCCGATGCAGCGGACCGTTGCCGTCTTCGAGTTCGAGCAGGGCAAGCAGAACGTGCTCCGTGCCAATGTAGTTGTGGCCCAGCCGAAGTGCTTCACGAAAGGTCAGCTCGAGCGCTTTGCGGGCCGTCCCGCTGAAAGGGATTAGCGCCGGCACCTTGTCCGCGGCGGGCGGCAGCGTGATCGAGTCCCGCAGCGATTCGGGGTCGATGCGTTGAGCTCGCAGCAGTTTGGTGGCCAGTGCTTCGGGGTCGTTCAGCACCCCGAGTATCACGTGGTCCGGGGTGATCTCGTTGTTGCCGGCCTCGTGCGCGGCATTCTGGGCGGCGACCACGGCGTTGCGGGCCCGGGGAGTGAAGCGCTCGAAGCCGCCGTTCGGGTCGAGCGTGGTGGTCTCGGCGCGCAGCACGAAGCGCTTCTGGGCGGCCTGCTTGGTCACGCCCATGCTCTTGCCGATATCGGTCCAGGAGGCCCCCGACCGGCGGGCCTGATCGACGAAATGCCCGATCAGGTGGTCGGCGACTTCACCGAGATGCTCGGCTGCCAGGACCGCGTCGCTGAGTTGGTCCAGGACGTCGGGGTGCACCTCTTTGATGGTGGTGATCAGTTCGTCGAGTCGGACAGGATGGGATTGCACCATGTCGTCAACACTAGGTTGACGGGCGCTCATTCGTCAACTCCGAGTTGACGCAGGGCGTCCGAAGTCAGCCTTTCGGGTAGCCGCGCCGGACCGTGCGATCCAAGATGCCCAGCGACGCCCGCAGCGCGCCTTCGGAGAGGACCGGGAAAATGCCGGCCTCCCGCCACTTCTCGTCGATCTGCGACCAGTCGTAGAACGACGTGACGAGGGTGCCCTCACTCTGCTCGTCGGGCTCGAGGCGGTAGCCGTAGACGTGGCCGAGCTGAGGTCGGATCTGCCCCAGGACCGTCCAGGCGATCAGCCGGTCCTGCTCGAATTCGCGGATGGTGACGGTCACGTCGTACTTGCCCAGGTCCGGAAAGTCGTTGAGGGACTCGCGGTCCATGTGGACGACGAAGCTGTCGCCGGCAGCGGCAACGGACGCCCCGTCTGCGTCCTGCAACATCCCGGACGAATCGATGGCGACGTGACCTTGCGGATCGCACAACACGGCGAAGATATCGCCTGCCGGTGCGGAGATCGTGCGCTGGACTTCGAATCTGTCGGCCATTCGGTAGATCTTGACAGCACAACCGCGTCGATGTGGCGGTTCGGTAACCGCGACAAACATGTCGGCGTGCGCGACGATGGACAGATGAGACGTCTGCTGACGTTGCTGGTCGCAGCAGCCGCACTGTGCGTGGCAATGACCGCGCAGGCGAACCCCGGCCGTGCTGATCCGGGTCTTGATGCGAGTTTTCTCGACGCGCTGGTCAAGGCGGGCATCACCATCAAAAGCGAAGCCGGTGCGATCAAAGCCGGCAAGGCGGCGTGCGGAATGATGGAGCAAGGTCGGCCGGAACTCGATGTCGTCGGGCTCGTGACGAGGCAGAATCCGGGCTTGGACACGACCAGGGCGGCCCAGTTCACTGCGATCGCGGCGAGCGCCTACTGCCCGCAGTACCTCCAACGCGCCGGTGGCAACGGTGGGGCGACGACCACCGCACCCAACAACGGATAGATGTTGCGCCATGATGGGGCGATGAGACGTCTTCTGGCGGTGCTTGCCATTGCCTCGTCACTGGGCGCCGCGATACCAGCGCATGCAGACCCGAATGTCGATGCGAGCTTCGTCGACGCGCTGAACAAAGCCGGCATCACCTCCGACGACTCCAGAAGCGCCATTAGTGCCGGCAAGACTGCGTGCGAGTTGATGGGCCAGGGAAAGCCGCAAATCGACGTCGTTGCGCTTGTGGCGCAGCAAAATCCGGCGATCAGCACGACCAGGGCGGCCCAGTTCACTGCGATCGCGGCGAGCGCTTACTGTCCGCAGTACCTGCATCGCGCCACCGACGGCGACGGCAGCCAGGCGCAGCCCCCGCCAGATCGAGTGGGAGTATCGGGCGGTCAGCAATAGGTCAACGGCTGCCGGGGGTCAGTTGTGAAAGTCGGTTTGGCGGCGCAGGCGCTGCCCATGCGTTTTTCGCCGATGGCGGTGACGCGAAGTAGCTACCTGTCTGCGGTCGCTGCTCGTGCGGATTCGTTCTGGCTGGCCGATCATTTGAACTCGTTGTATCCGCGTTCGATGGCCAAGCCGAAATACATCGGCGGCGCCCGACTGGCGCCAAAGGTCGACGCAAACCTCGAACCATGGACCGTTCTCGGGCATTTGGCTGCCCGAAATCGATTGGGGCGGATGCGACTTGGAATCGGGGTGACCGATACCGGTCGACGCAATCCCGCGGTCACCGCTCAAGCGGCCGCGACCCTGCATCTGCTCACGCGTGGACGAGCGATCCTGGGCATCGGGACCGGCGAGCGTGAGGGCAACGAACCTTACGGCGTGGACTGGTCTAAACCGGTGGCGCGGTTCGAGGAGGCCCTGGCGACGATCCGTGCGCTGTGGAACTCCGGCGGCGAGCTGGTCACTCGCGACTCGCCGTTCTTTCCGTTGCACAATGCAGTCTTCGATTTGTGGCCGTATCGCGGTAAATGGCCTGAGATTTGGATCGCCTCGCACGGACCCAGAATGTTGCGCGCCACCGGCCAATACGCCGACGCGTGGTTTCCCGCAGCCGTGTTTTCACCGACGGATTACGCCCGCGGCCTGGACGCGGTCCGCACCGCGGCGTCGGATACCGGACGAGATCCGCTGGCCATTGCTGCAGCGACTTTTTTCTTCGTCGTCACGGGGCGCAGCCGCGAAGAGGTCGACGAGGCGCTGGAGTCGACCGCGATGAAGACCTTCGTGTTGAACGCCCCCGCGGAATTGTGGGAGCGTCACGGCGTCGCACACCCGGTGGGCCACGGTTTCCAAGACCTCATCCCGCAAATCCTCGACGAGGACAGCGTGCTGAAGTACACCTCCAACGTGCCGTTGTCGCTGCTCAAAGACGCATGCTTGCAGGGCACGCACGACGAGATCGTGGACCAACTAGCGGACTGGCGCGATCACGGGTTGAGCTATCCGGTCCTGCTGAACTTGAGCACCTTGCAGCCGAGCCTTCGCCGCGGTCTTGCCGCCGGGAACCCGTTCGCGAAAATCATGCGCGGGGTGCGCAAGTTGTGATATTCGCAGTTGCCCGGCGCTCGAATAGACTTGTCAGACAACAAGTTCGATATCTTGACGCGAGTTAACGCTGAGATGTCGGGTGGCTACATCCTGACCCAGACCCACTGCCGGGAACCCTCGTCCCAATTTGCGTGCATTCCCTGTGCCCACCACGGCGGGGGAGGCGGCGGCGGGACGTCGACCGGTGCGTACGGCGGTGCGTAGGCCGGTCGGACGACGTACCAGTCCGGCATCGCCGGCTGCGGATGGCACTCACCGGTCCAGACGTTCCGCGACCATGCGGGGTCGCACCGCGGCGAACTGGTCACGCAATGTGAATACACGCTCGGGTCGCACTGCGGCGAACTGACTCCGGGCGCCGCGACGGTGACAGCGGATGTTGCGACCGCCGCAGCCGCCAGCGGCATTGACGCCACCACGCCAGCGATGGCGAGACGGCCAAGAAATCCTGTCATGCCAGGCCTCCTGTGGATCGCGGTGCGCGACTTCGGGCGTGGTCCAGCTTATGTGCTCAACGCACGCCGCAAACCACAATTCGGGTGCCGTCGTGAAATGGGTCACGATCGCTGCATATCGGGCAGACGACGGGCGACCCCGCTGTTGGTAGACGATAACGGCCACTAAATCAGATGGTGACCTCGACACCAGCGAGGCTGACATGAGGCAAACCACCACCCACGGACACCGCATCATCCGTTGGTCAATCTTTGCGGCCGGGGCCGCGATGGCCGCGGCATTGACGCTCCCGGCGCCCGCGGAAGCCGCCTCCATCGACTCCCGTTTCGACATCTGCGCGGCGCTGCGGAACGGCACGAGCCTGGCCGCGATCGAGACCACCCTCGAAGCGCGCGGTTACAACGCAACAAACGCCGGCGTCCTCACCGGAACCACGATCCGTCAGCACTGCCCGGACCAGGCCGGCAACGCGATGTCCCAAGCGCAGAAGGCAAGCGCGTAAGCCCCAGCCGACGCGCTGCAGGCTGGGGCGTGGGTTTGGCTGGTGGAGCGGCGTCGGCCGCGGCGATGATCGGGATGGGCAGCGCCCACGCCGACACCCTAGATGAACTGTTGATTCAGGCCGAGGGCGACATCAACGATGCCGCCACTCCCTATTCCGGTCTTGATCCTTCGTTGCTCCCGGCAGAGCAAGCGGCACATGTCGGAGACGAGGTGTCGGCTCTGCAAGGCGAAGCTGGCCTGATCTCGCAAATTCAGTCCCAACAGGACGCGCTCCCCGAGGCTCTCCAGGGCAGCTCGCAGCTCCTCGGTGACGACCAACAGCTCGCCACGGCTTCCAACGATCTGCTCACGGCGATGAACACATTTGTGAATGCCGCTTAGGCGGGTGACTTCGCCACGGGACAAACAACCACGCTCGCCGGTGATCTGACAGGCTACTTTGCGAAACTTGACGTAGCTGGCGCTGAGGTTTTCCACGTTCTCCCCGCCGAACTCAACGCCGAGTTGGCTACCGCGTTCGCTCCTTGCCGATCTGGCTTCGATCTTCGATGCGGGGCCGGCTGCGGGCATCGCAGCGGGCTTGGACCCGTCCACGGCGATAGACCCCTCCATCTTCGCCGACCTGGTATCGTCAATCGGGCTGTAATAAGCCCAGGCACAACGGGACTCAGGCGGATATGGGGCTTTAGAGTCCGTTCAGGCGATCAATCGCTTGGGACAGCGTCCTTTTGGTCCGCTCGAAAGAGCCCAACGTGTGCACGTCCATAGGCCCGGTGACGCGAAGGTTAACGTTCAGCTCCTTGAAACGCCGGTAGCGCATGATCCTCAGTTCGATGCTCTGAGGATCAGAGCCCGAGTTGCCACTCGATGTATACGTGACGGAGATCGATGCGGGGGTCTCCACGCGATCGAGGCAATCACGAAGATCAGCCCCGGCCACCGTGGCCTGGTCGTCCGACTGGCCGACGTGGTAGTCACTCTTCGTGGCAGGTGTCCCAAACAATCCGGCGCACTGCGCGACCACGGGTTCGAGCGCGTGCCATGCAGCGACCACGTCAGTACCGGTGATCTCCAATTCGGCCAGGTGACTAGCGCTTGTCACTGCGTGATCGCCTCCTTCACGCAGCAGCATAGAGAACGGCGGGACCTGATCGCTCATTCGGACGTGGACTACGGCGATCCGGTTGCGCCTGTCGCGATCGAAGCCGAAGTCATTCCTCTCTCAGTCCCAACGCCCAACTTACTCAACATGTGTGTTATCGACCCGCCGGTTCGGGTAACCCGTAGTGCGAGAAGGTGTCCACTCGGGGCGCCGCTAGACAGGAGCTGAAATGATCGGATCAATCATCCTTGCCCTCATCGCGGGCGCGATCATCGGTGTTGTGGCGCGTCTTGTCATGCCGGGTAGGCAGGACATAGGCATGATCACGACGGTTCTGATTGGCGCCGCAGGCGGCCTGATCGGCTCAGCGGTGGCGAGCCAATTTGGATATCACAATGCAAATGGTGGACTTGCCTGGATCCCGTTTTTCATCGGAGTCGCCGCCGCCGTCGTACTCATCGCGATCTACGAATCCGTGGTCGGCGGGCGTACCCGTCCCGGCCTCTTGGGTCGGCGCAGTGGTACCGGCTTGATGGGTCGGCGTACGCGTACCAGGTTGCCGTTCGTCAGATAACCGGTCGAAGCTCGCCCGAACCGCCGACAGTTTGGCCGCGTGGCACGGGCTCAATCGATTGGCTCTGGTGGGTGCTCGCCGTAGACGCCACGGT
>NZ_JBAPRN010000502.1:0-4947 GCF_049281135.1 Mycobacterium sp.
CACCGGCATCTTGTTCACATGGCCGAACGGGTCCCAGAACGCCCACAGGTACAGCGCCCCGTACACCAGCGGCAGCAGCATCAGCACGATGATTGCCACCCGGGTCATTCGGCTGCGGCCGAAACGCTTGATTTCCGAGCCGAATGCGAGTCCAGCCAGCATCGTCAGTCCCCTTCGGTCAGGATGCGGTGATCGTGTAGTTCGTGGTCCGGCGCGTCGGTGCCGAGCGGGTTGGTGACCCCGACGACGACGGTGCGCTGCGTGGCGAGCTCGCCCAGCCGCTCGACGGCGATCGTGCGGCGCGCGTTGTCGCGTACCTGTTCGAGATCGCCGACCACCAGAATTGGACGGTTGGACAGCGTCGCCAGCGTGATCCGCAGCAAAAAGAGTTCCAGGTCCGACAATTCGACAATGTAGGTGCCGGGGGCCGGAGGAGGAGTGTCGCCGAACACTTCGGTCAACTTGGACCGACCGGCTTCCCGGGGGATCTGCGCATACCACGGTGCCAGCCAGCGCCGCTGCTCGGCGAGCACCGTCTGCACGGTCACCGATTCCTCGAGTTCGTCGATGTCGGGAAAGGCCGCGATCGCGCAGTGCCGGCGAATCGCCCGCGGCGTCGTATCGCCGAGGACCTTCAATGTGCCGTGGGTGGGCTTGAAGCGACCAGCCAGCGTCATCAGCAGCGTGGTTTGTCCTGGCCCACCGGGCATCTGAACGGCGTGAAAGCCCGCCGTGAGTGCCAGGTCGATACCGGAGAACAGCGGCCCGTGCTCGCCGTCGACCCCCAGTCCGGTCGCGGTGATCACCGCGCGCGTGGCCGTCTCATCCCCTGTGTCCATGTATCGCTCCTAATCGCCTCGGACCGCAACAGAATCCAGGAGGCCGGTGATCAAATCCGCGAGCAGGTCCGGGTCGATGGTTCCCGGGCGGAGGACTTCCTCCATCGCGATCCCCAAGTTGATGGTGACGACGAGCTGGGCGAGATCGGCCAATCGCTTACCGGACGGCGCGGCCGCGGTCGATTCGACGATGTTGTGCGCCTGGTCAGCGGCCGCGGCATGACGACGCGCGATCAGGCGCTCGCGCAGCTCCGGATCGCGCACGGCACGCAACCAGTACTCGACGAACAGGACGTAGTAGTCGGCGTGGCCGTGAACCGAGTCAAGCACCGACCGGCTCAACGCCTGCGCAGCCGCGGCGGTGTCGCCGCCACTTTCCAGTGCCGTGGCGATCTGCTCGCCACGAAGCTCGAACTCGCGATCGAGCAAGGCCAGGAACAATTCGTCCTTGGACCCGAAGTTCGAGTAGACCGCGCCTTTGGTGAATCCCGCGGCCTGACCGATCGCGTCGATCGTGGCGCCGGCGAACCCCTCGGCGGCGAAAACTTTCGAGGCTGCATCCAGGATCCGGTCCCGTACCTCGCCCCGCGTGGGGCGGGTTCGCGGTGGCTTGACAGGCGACATGGACAAAAGCATACTCTACGGTATCGAATCGATACCAACCAGTATCGAAAGGTGGGTAGGGATGACGAACTTCGATGTGGTGATCCGTGGCGGCACGGTGTTCGACGGAACCGGTGCGGTGCCGACCGCTGCCGACGTCGGGGTCCGCGACGGGAAAGTCGCCGCGATCGCTCAAGGTCTGCCCGAAGGCGCGCGCACGGTCGATGCTGCTGGCCAATGGGTGATGCCCGGCCTGATCGATGTGCATACGCACTACGACGCCGAAGTTCTGCTCAGCCCCGGACTCGGTGAGTCCGTCCGGCACGGGACCACCTCTGTGGTTCTCGGTAACTGCTCGCTGTCGACCATCTACAGCGACGCCGACGACTGCGCCGACATGTTCGCGCGCGTCGAGGCGCTGCCGTGGCAGATCGTCCACGACGCGGTCAAGGAATCCAAAACCTGGAGTACGCCCGCTGAATACGTCAAGGCGCTGGATTCGTTGCCGCTCGGGGCGAACGTCGCGGCATTCATCGGACACTCCGACATCCGCGCCGCGGTGTTGGGACTGGGCCGGTCGGTCGATGCCGGCTATCGCCCGACCCGCGCTGAAATCGATCAAATGCAGAGGATGCTCTCCGATGCCCTCGACGCCGGTTTCCTTGGACTGTCGACGCTGCGCAGCTCCTTCTCCAAGCTCGAGGGAACTCGCTACCCGGCACGACAATTGCCCTCGACCTATGCGAAGTGGTCGGAGTTCCACGCTCTCAACAACGTGCTGCGCCGACGCGGGCGCGTGCACCAGAGCACTCCGAACCTGGCCCGGCAGGCGGAGGTCTCTCGCTACCTCGCTGAAAGCATCGGCCGCGGATTCCGGCGACCGTTGAAGACCACGCTGATAGCGGCCGCCGACGTCAAGGCCGATCGGCGGGCGGCAAAACTGACCTTGCTGGCTGCCGATCTCACCAACCGGGCCGGCGGCGACTTCCGTTGGCAGCACCTGCCGGTGCCGTTCGAAATGTACGCCGACGGGGTCGATCTCGTCGTTTTCGAGGAGTTCGGTTCGGGCTCGGCCGCGCTGAACTTCCGCGACGAGGTCAGTCGCGGGCGGCTGCTCGCCGACGAGTCGTACCGCCGTCAATTCCGCAAAGACATGACGAAACAATTCGGTCCGCGGGTGTGGAGCCGAGATCTTTCCGACGCCGAAATCATCTCTTGCCCCGACGCGGGCGTCGTCGGACAATCGTTCGCCGATGTGGCTGCCACGCGTGGAATCGAACCCGCCGACGCTCTTCTCGACCTGACCGTCGAGCACGGCCCAAAGTTGCGCTGGCGCATCGTCGTCGCCAACGATCGCGCGGATGTGCTGGACCGGATGCAGCGGTCGCCGAACGTTCAGATCGGCTTCTCGGACTCCGGGGCGCATCTGCGCAACATGGCGTTCTATAACAGCGGACTCCGCATGCTCGAACGCGTTCACCACCGGCGATCGCTGCGCGTGGAGACCGCAGTCCGCCGCCTGACCGGTGAACTCGCCGACTGGTACGGCCTCGACACCGGCTACCTTCGCAATGGCAAACGCGCGGACATCGCCATCGTCAATCCTGGCGGATTCGACGGGTCAAGCGCTGCCTACGCCGAAGCGCCCTACCCGGGTGCGCCGAGTGTCAAGCGCATGGTGAATCGCAACGATGCTCTCGTCAGCGTCACCATCGTCGGCGGCCAGATCGTCTACACCGAAGGTGAATTCGCGTCGGGATTCGGCACCGAGCTGCAAGCGGGACGCTTTCTGGAAGCCGCCAATCGCTGAGAATTTAGCCGACGTCGCGGTGCAGTAGTATTTGTTCACGTCCCCCAGCCGGAACAGTCCGTCGTCGACCAGAGTGCGGATGGTCTCGAGCGTCTCCTTCTGCACCTGCGCATCGGACGCTGAGGGGGTCTGTTGCTTGATCTTCCAGTCAATCGCGTTCAACGGGACCGGCCTACCAAGACCTTTGAGTAGCAGATTCTCGCGAATTACCTCGGTTTTGGTCATGGGTCTTGCCTTTAGCCGCTTTCTTGCGCCGGGTTCAACGCGGCTCGTTGGCGCGTATTCCCGCAGAATCGTGATGCGCCGCATGTCGGCGGAGCCGGGGTATGGGCGCGCGAATCAGCAACGGCGAGTCGGCAATAGCCGGCCGAACGGGTCTCGCCAGCATGCTGTCGCGCGGGATCGGACCGTGGCGGTTTTTCGATATAACGAGGCACATTTTCGGAAGCCAGCACTCATCGGTATCTCGTAACGTGCGAACTGCATGAAGTTTCGAGCAGAAAGGCGCCACATCATGGCGATGAACTTGTTGCATCAGCGACGGTGTAGTTCGGCGGGGTGGGCCGATATGGTCCGCGATGAGCTGTTGCCCTGGGCACTCGCCGATGTGGAGTTGGGCGACCAGACCCTCGAGATCGGGCCCGGTTACGGCGCGACTTTGCGCGCACTAGTCGAGCGGGCCGGCGCGGTGACAGCGGTCGAAGTCGATAAGCCGATGGCCGAGCGGTTGGACCGGCTGTACGGCGACCGGGCGCGGGTGATGCACGGCGATGGCAGCAATACCGGGTTGCCCGATACGTCGTTCGACTCGGTGGTGTGCTTCACCATGCTTCATCACGTCCCTACGGATCGGCTGCAAGATCAGCTGTTCGCGGAGGCATTTCGAGTCCTGCGGCCTGGCGGGGTGTTTGCGGGTAGCGACCGCGTGCCGTCACTTCCGTTCCGGCTCATTCATATCGGAGATACCTACAACCCGATCCGGCCAGACGAGCTGAAGACACGCCTGGGCCTGGCGGGATTCACCGACATTCACGCAGACGTGGCCGGAGTTCGACTGCGTTGGCGCGCAAGCAAACCCGGCTAGGCGCCACGCAGTTAGCTTGACGCCAAATCTAATTCGGGAGTATCGAGGCGAGCCGACGCGCCCGGGGTGTGGCCGAAGCTGCGCCGAAACACCTCGATGAAGGCACTTGCCGACGACCAGCCGCATTGGTGTGCCACCGTCGTCACCGGTGTTCGTTCGGCCAACAGAACGAGCGCGCGGTGCAGACGTAACTGGGTGCGCCACTGCGGGAACGTCATCCCGAGGTCTTGACGAAAGAGGCGAGACAGACTGCGATCGCTCACGCCCACTGCGCGGCCGAGTTCGGCGAGGGTACGGCTGTCGGCGGGGTCGGCGTGCAGGATGTCGCAGACTGCGCGAAGCAGCGGACCGGTGGGCGTCGGGACGTGTAACGGCTGTTGCGGAGAGATGAGCAATTGGTCAAGCAGCACGGCGCGCAGTCGAGCACGCTCAGGAGTGTCGGCGTCGCTGCCGGTGTAGGCGATGATCAGCTCGCGCAACAAGGATCCGACTGCCAGCACGGTCGGGGAGTCGAGCTGGAGCGGATTTTCGGCGGCGGACAGGCCCACGGTGTGCAGCTTGAGTTCGCCGTAGGCTCGGTGAGCGTGGAAGGTGCCGGCGGGGATCCAGAT
>NZ_JBAPRN010000503.1:0-4781 GCF_049281135.1 Mycobacterium sp.
GTCCGGCACATGTTCTTGACCGGTGAGGTCCACCGCAGCATCTCCTCGATCGCCCCCGGCAGCAGCGACCGGTCAGCGACCAGCGCATTCCACTGATCGCGGTGACGCACCAATTGCTCGGTGCCGCCGGACAAAGTGTGCCGCGTGGTCTCGTCGCCACCGATGAGGATCAACAGCGTTTCCATCACGATCTCGTCGTCGGACATCCGCTGTCCTTCGACTTCGGCGTTGACCAGGATGGAGAACAGGTCGTCGGTGGGCTCGTCCCGGCGCTTGGCGATGATGCCCATGGTGAACTCGGTGTAGGCCGCGAACGCGTTCATCACCGCCTGGGCTTCTGCGCCCGCCGGGTCGATATGCGAGCTCAGCCCGGTGACCAAATCGTCCGACCACTTCAGCAACATGCCGCGATCCTCCGGCAGCACTCCCAGCATGTCGCCGATCACCGCCATCGGCAGCGGGGCGGCAATATCGCGGACGAAGTCACATTCACCGCGCTCGATGACGGCATCGATCAGCGTGTCGCACAGCGTGGCGATCGATGGCTCCTTCTCGGTCACTCGCTTACGGGTGAAGCCGGCGTTGACGAGCTTGCGCCGCAACAGGTGTGCCGGATCGTCCATGTCGATCATGTACGGCATCCCCGGTGTGTCAGGCCGAATGCCGCCAGTGTTGGAGAACAACTCGGGATTGCGCTCGGCATCGATGACGGCCTGATACGTCGTCGCGCCGACCAGGCCGTTGCGATCGCGGAACACGGGTTGGTTGGCGCGCATCCACTGATAGGCCTCGCGCGAGGTCTGCCGGTTGGCGTAGAAATTGCCATCTGCCAAGTCGATGTTCACGATCGTGTCGGGGATAGTCGCAGTCATGTGATCTCCTGAGCGTCGCCGAATGTCATCTGTACCTGGTCAACCGAGCTGGACAGCATCGCGCGCTTCGGAAGGCCCAGCGACGCAAGATCTTTCGAGTAGGGGTGCTCGCCCAGCCAGATGCGAACGCCACCAAATCGATTGCGCACACCGTCGAGCGTGTGTTCAAACGAGGTCTCGAGGGTGACGCCGTCGCGATGCGAGTAGCTGCGCTGCGTCTGCGTGCGCGGCGTCAGCCGGAAGGGC
Organism: Mycobacterium sp.; assembly: GCF_049281135.1. Taxonomy (GTDB): domain Bacteria; phylum Actinomycetota; class Actinomycetes; order Mycobacteriales; family Mycobacteriaceae; genus Mycobacterium. The sequence continues at coordinate 1,119 of NZ_JBAPRN010000503.1, forward strand.
AGACCTGGCCGGAATTCCATGCCGACCACCAGTTGCCCGTCGACGCTGCAGTCGAATCCGAACTGGCGGCCCTCGCGAACGGTGAAGTCCGCCATGACTTTCGGATAGCCCCAGATCTTGGTGCCGGCTTCCAGCGTGAACGCCTGGTCGACGGGCAGGTGGTGGATGAAGGCGCCGGCCGACCCCAGGGCGCGGGGCCCGCTGGCGTTCGAACCCGGTGGGTTGACCATCACGCTAGTGCCGAATTCGTAGTACTGGCCCAGGTCGCCGTCGATGTAGTGCATCAACATCAGGATCACGATCGCGCGCCCGGGCAGGTAGCGGCAGACCCGCAGGCCGCTGTAATCGATCATTCTCTGCGCAGTGTCGGCATCGACCGAGAACATTGCCATGTGCTGGTTCGCCCTGCGGATCTGCACAGGCATGGTGAGGACCCTGCCGGCGATGATGTGCTGCGTCGGTGCCATCCGGACAATTTAGAACGTGTTCTAACTCACCGCAAGGACCGGGTCAGATCAGGCTCGCCAACTCCTGGACCTGCTCTGTACTGCGGCCCGACACCACCATCATGGTGACGCCCGAGGCCTCCCAGGCCTTGATCTGCTTACGCACGTAGTCGACATCGCCGACGATCGCGGCGTCGTCGATGACCTCGTCGGGGATGATCTCGGCGGCCTTGTCCTTCTGGTTGTTGCGGAACAGCTTGGTCACGTCGTCGACCACATCGGCGTAACCCATCCGGCGATAGACGTCGGCATGGAAGTTGGTGTCCTCGGCGCCCATCCCGCCCATGTAGAGCGCGATGTAGGGCTTCATGGCCGCGAGAGCGGCGCCGCGGTCCTCGGTGATGACGATGTTGGCCGTCGCGCAGATCTCGAAGTCCTCGCGGCTACGGCGTGCGCCCGGTCGGGCGAATCCCTCGTCCAGCCACTCGTTGTAGGTGTCAGCCATTCGCGGCGTGTAGAAGATCGGCAGCCAGCCGTCGCAGACCTCGGCGGCCAACGCCACATTCTTCGGCCCCTCGGCGCCCAGCATGATCGGGATGTCGGCCCGCAGCGGGTGAGTGATGGGCTTGAGCGGTTTGCCCAGACCCGTTGCGCGATCACCTGTCAACGGCAGCGGATAGTGCGGGCCGGCGCTGGTCACCGGCTTCTCGCGGGCCCACACCTGCCGGATGATGTCGACGTATTCACGGGTGCGGGCCAGCGGCTTGGGAAACGACTGGCCGTACCAGCCCTCCACGACCTGTGGGCCCGAGACGCCGAGACCCAGGATGTGCCGCCCCCCGCTGAGGTGGTCGAGGGTCAGCGCTGCCATCGCACACGCGGTCGGGGTACGCGCGGACAACTGCACGACCGAGGTACCCAGCCGCAGCCTTCGCGTCGACGAGCCCCACCAGGCCAGCGGCGTATAGGCGTCCGATCCCCATGCCTCGGCGGTGAACACCGCGTCGAAACCGGCGTTCTCGGCCGCGGCCACGAGTTCGGCGTGGTTGTCGGGCGGCTGAGCGCCCCAATATCCGAGTTGGAGTCCGAGCTTCATCAGTGCCGCCTTCCCTGCAGGTCTCGACCCTATCTTGAATCCATTCTTAGAACCTGTTCTACTCGATGCTGTGACCACCAGCCAAAGCAGCCCGGTGCAGATCGATACCCATCAGAAGCCTCTCTCGGCCCCTCTGAGGCTGTCCTTCGACTACACCCGTTCAGTCGGCCCCACCCTCAGCCAGTTCTTCACCGCCCTGCGCGGGCGACGCATCGTCGGCGCCCGGGGCTCGGATGGCCGGATCTACGTTCCACCCGCCGAGTTCGACCCGGTGACCTACGAACGATTGACCGAGATCGTGCCGGTGTCCAGCGTGGGGACCGTGTTGTCGTGGACCTGGCAGCCCGAACCCCTTGAGGGACAACCGCTGGACCGGCCGTTCGCCTGGGCGCTGATCAAGCTCGACGGCGCCGACGTCCCACTGCTGCACGCGGTGGACGCCGGATCATCCGACGCGATCAGCACCGGCGCGCGGGTGCACGCCCACTGGGCTGACGAGCCGGCGGGCGCGATCACCGACATCGCCTACTTCGGGCTCGGCGACGAAGCCGAGCCGGTGTCCGAAACGACCGATGACCGCGAACCGGTGACAGTCCAGGTGACCCCGAGCAGCATCGAAATCCAGCACACCGCTTCACTTCCCGAGACCGCGTTCCTACGCGGGCTGGAGGAGGGCAAGCTGCTGGGCGCCCGCACGGGCAAGGACGGCAAGGTGTACTTCCCGCCCAAGGAAGCCGACCCGGCCACCGGCCTGGAACTCGACAACTTCATCGAGTTGCCCGACACGGGAACGGTGACGACGTTCGCGATCATCAACATCCCGTTCGCCGGACAGCGGATCAAGCCGCCGTACGTCGCGGCCTACGTGCTGCTCGACGGCGCCGATATCGCGTTCCTGCATCTGATCCAGGAGATCGACGCGACCGAGGTGCGGATGGGCATGCGCGTCGAGGCCGTCTGGAAGCCCCGCGACGAGTGGGGTCTGGGCATCGACAACATCGAATACTTCAAGCCGACCGGCGAACCCGACGCCGATTACGACACCTACAAACACCACCTGTAAAGGGAACGACGTGACTTTTCGCGATGTAGCTGTCGTCGGATTCGCCCATGCGCCACATGTGCGCCGCACCGACGGCACCACCAACGGCGTCGAGATGCTGATGCCCTGCTTCCACTCGCTGTACGAAGAGCTCGGCCTCGAGCAAACCGACATCGGCTTCTGGTGCTCCGGATCGTCGGATTATCTTGCCGGCCGGGCATTCTCGTTTATCTCGGCGATCGACTCGATCGGGGCGGTACCGCCGATCAACGAGTCGCATGTCGAGATGGATGCGGCGTGGGCACTGTACGAGGCCTACATCAAGCTGCTCACCGGCCAGGTCGACACCGCGCTGGTCTACGGCTTCGGCAAGTCTTCGGCCGGCACGCTGCGTCGAGTGCTCGCGCTGCAGACCGACCCGTACACCGTCGCGCCCCTGTGGCCGGACGCCGTGTCGATGGCCGGCCTGCAGGCCCGCCTCGGCCTGGACACGGGTAAGTGGACGGCCGAGCAGATGGCGCAGGTGGCGCTCGACTCGTTCGCCGCTGCCGGGCGCACCGACTCGGAGAAGCCGGCGAAGAGTATCGAGGAGCTGCTGGCCCGGCCGTACTTCGCGGATCCCCTTCGGCGACACGACATTGCGCCGATCACCGACGGCGCCGCGGCGATCGTGCTGGCCGCCGGCGACAAGGCCCGCGAGCTCCGGAAGAACCCGGCGTGGATCACCGGCATCGAGCACCGGATCGAGACTCCGGTGCTCGGCGCGCGCGACCTGACCACGTCGCCGTCGACGGCGGCTTCGGCCAAGGCAGCGACGGGCGGGGACGCCGCCTCGATCGAGGTGGCCGAGATTTACGCGCCGTTCAGCCATCAGCAACTCCTTCTGACCGAAGCCATCGGCCTGCCGTCGTCGACGAAGATCAACCCGTCGGGCGGCGCACTGGCCGCCAACCCGATGTTTTCCGCGGGGTTGGAGCGCATCGGCTTTGCGGCACAACATATTTTCGACGGCTCTGCGGGACGGGTGCTGGCGCACGCGACCAGCGGCCCGGTGTTGCAACAGAATATCGTCGCCGTTC
>NZ_JBAPRN010000504.1:0-4373 GCF_049281135.1 Mycobacterium sp.
CGCTAAATCCTACGAGAACCGTTCAGACGAGCGACCTCCACCATCGTGGAGGTGACCTGCGCGATCTCGCCGGGCGTGCAGATGAACGGCGGCATGGCGTACACCAAGTTGCGGAACGGCCGCAGCCAGACGCCGCGATCCAGCGCCGCTGGTGTGGCCATAGTCAGATCGACCGGACAGTCACATTCGATGACGCCGATCGCGCCGCACACCCGGACATCGGCCACCCCCGGCAATGTCCGCGCCGGCTCGAGCCCGGCCGTCAGCCCCGCACCGATCTCGGCGACCACCGATCGCCAGTCCTGGCCGAGCAGCAACTCCACGGCGGCCACCGAGACCGCGCACGCCAGCGGGTTGGCCATGAACGTCGGCCCGTGCATCAGTGCCCCGGCTTCACCGGAGCTGATCGTGTGCGCGACCTCGGTGGAACACAACGTCGCGGCCAGACTCAGGTAGCCGCCGGTCAGCGCCTTGCCGACGCACATGATGTCGGGGCTGACGCCGGCATGGTCGGCGGCGAACAATTCGCCGGTACGACCGAATCCGGTGGCGATCTCGTCGAAGACCAGCAGCACGTCGTGCCGTCGGCAGATATCCCGAAGATCGGTCAGATAGCGCGGGTCGTGGAACCGCATCCCGCCGGCGCCCTGGACCACCGGCTCGACGACCACGGCGGCCAGTTCGGCCGCGTGCCCGGCCAGCTGCGCCTCGAACGCCGCGCTGTAAGCGGGGTCGTAGTCGCGGGGTACCTGAGGAGCGAAAACCTGGTCAGCCAGGACATCGGTCCACAGGGAGTGCATGCCGCCCTCGGGGTCGCAGATGCTCATCGGCGTGAAGGTGTCGCCGTGGTATCCCCCGCGCCAGGTCATCAGCCGACGCTTGCCGGGTAGGCCACGGCCGCGCCAGTACTGCAGCGCCATCTTGACCGCGACCTCGACCGATACGGATCCGGAGTCGCTGAAGAACACGGTTTCCAGACCGTCCGGGGTGATCTCGACGAGAAGCTGCGCCAATCGGGCGGCGGGTTCGTGGGTGAGACCGCCGAACATGACGTGGTTCATGGTGGCCAGCTGGCTGGTCATCGCCGCGTCCAGCACGGGGTGGCCGTGACCGTGGATGGCCGTCCACCAGGAGCTCATCGCATCGAGCGCCTGAACCTGGCTGCCGTCGCGGACGAGTGTGAGCCAGGCGCCGCGGGCGCCGACCGCCACCACCGGGGGCAGCGCCTCGGCCCCGATCGTGCTGTAGGGATGCCACAGGTGGGCCGCGTCGATCGCGCTGATCTGTGCGGGCGTGAGCCCAGACGTCCCTGCGGCCGCAGAAGTCATAGAGAACGAGGGTAAAGCAGTCGCTCCCGTGCCCGGCGCGTCAGCGTTCACTCGCAGAAATGCCGGGCATCCGGCAGCATTGAGGCCACCATGGCCTCGCCGCAGCAGTTCGATGACCCGTCCCCCAGCCACCACGAAGACTCCCCGCCGCGGGTGCTGCGGCTGCGGCTGATCCCGTGGGACGTGTCCTCGGCGCTGGCGTTGCTCGCGCTCCTGGCGGTCATCGCCTTCGGGACCGATTGGTATTCCAGGCTTTTCGGCTTCCTCAAGGACGTCTGCACCGGAGATTGCCCGCCCGCGCCTTTGGGCGTGGATTTCTACATCTACCCGGTGGTGTTCGGTGGCATCGGCGCCGCGGTCGCAGCGGCACTGCTCGGGCCGCTGGTGTCGCTGTTGAAGGGTTGGTATCTGTCCTTTTGGCCGGCTTTGGCGATTGCCCTGGTGCTGTTCGCCTCCGTGGCCGGCTCAGCGCTGACCGACTTCAGCAGCAAGTATTGGCACGAAGACCCGAACATCGTCGACGCCCCTGAGTGAGAGCGAAATCACAACGGTCCGCACAGGTTTGAGGCTCCGGCCCGCCAGCGATCACCGTTCGGTCACGTTACGACAAATAATCCCGCTCAGCGGGTCTGCGCAGTGGCTCCGACGGGCATTTGTTGCCACAGTGTCCGTAGTGACTGTTGTGAATTCAGCGGTTCACCGACGGGGCATGGATCCCAGCCCGCGCTGATTTACGGGGTGGCGGCGTGCGGCCTCCAACGGGGCGGGCCGGCGCATGGGCCTCTGGGGTGAATCGGGAATGGCGGCAGAGGCGTGCAGTCACCGCGCCGAAGCCACAGAGAGGTGATCAACATGAGACGCAGCTTCGCCGTCCCGTCCAGCCTGGCCCTGCTATTGCTGCTGCCGATGGTCAACCCCCACATCGCAAGCGCTGACCCCACTGGCCCGACGCTCGTGGGCTACCAGCAGTCGACCAGCTACGCGATCCAGCGCGCGCTTTCTCAGCGCAACGTGCCGTTCCTCTACGGCGGCGGCAACGCCGCGGGCCCCACCCGCGGCACCGGACTGAAAGCCAACATCGTCGGCTTCGACGCCTCCGGCCTGATTCAGTACGCCTACGCCGGCGCCGGGGTGAAGATGCCGCGCACCTCGGCCGAGCAGTGCAACGTCGGCCGCAAAGTCGCGCCGTCACAGGCACGCCCCGGCGACCTGCTCTGCTACGGCCCGGGCGGCACGCAGAGCGTCGCGATGTACCTGGGCAACAACCAGATGATCGAGGCCACCGAGCCCGCGGTCACGGTCACTCCGGCACGCACCAGCGGGATGGTTCCGTACCTGACTCGCATCCTGGAGTCCTGACCGGACAGCTCACAGAGCGGTTTTCGCGCACGCGCGTCGGCCGGCGGGTTAGGTAGATTGTCTGTCAATCATGACGATCTCCCCGACCGGCTCGGCCGACGCCGGCGTTGCGCCTTCCGTGCAGCCCGCGCCGGAAAACCGGGCAGGCTTCTACCGCCACGACCTCGACGGGCTGCGCGGCATCGCCATCGCGCTCGTCGCGATGTTCCACGTCTGGTTCGGTCGGGTCTCCGGTGGCGTGGACGTCTTCCTGGCTCTTTCCGGTTTCTTCTTCGGCGGAAAATTGCTTCGCACGGCGCTCAAGCCGGCGTCGTCGCTGTCGCCGTTACCCGAGGTGGTCAGGTTGGTCCGCCGATTGCTACCGGCCCTGGTGGTGGTGCTGGCCGGGTGCGCGGCGCTCACCATCCTGATTCAGCCGGAGACGCGGTGGGAGACCTTCGCCGACCAGAGTCTCGCCAGCCTCGGTTACTACCAGAACTGGGAGCTGGCCAACACGGTCGCCGACTACCTGCGGGCCGGGGAATCGGTCAGCCCTCTGCAGCACATCTGGTCGATGTCGGTGCAGGGCCAGTTCTATATCTCGTTCCTGGCGCTGGTCTTCGGTTTCGCGGTCCTGCTCCGACGCCGGCTCGGCGATCGACTGCGGACGGCATTCGTGGTGCTGCTCACCGCACTGACCGTGGCGTCGTTCGGCTATGCGATTTTTGCGCACCAGGCCAGCCAGGCAACGGCGTACTACAACAGCTTCGCGCGGGCGTGGGAGCTGTTGCTGGGGGCGCTCGTCGGTGCGCTGGTCCCCTACGTCCGGTGGCCGATGTGGCTGCGCACGGCGGCCGCCACCATCGCGCTGGCCGCGGTGCTGTCCTGCGGCGCACTCATCGACGGCGTCAAGCAATTCCCCGGCCCGTGGGCGCTGGTCCCCGTCGGGGCTGCCCTGCTGTTCATCCTGGCCGGCGCCAACCTGCAAGCCGACCCGACGACTCCTGACAACCTGCCGCTGCCCAACCGGCTGATGGCGACGGCGCCGCTGGTGCGGCTCGGCGCGATGGCCTACTCGCTATACCTGTGGCATTGGCCGCTGCTGATCTTCTGGCTCGCCTACACCGGTCACGCGCACGCCAACTTCGTCGAGGGCACCGCCGTCCTGCTGATCTCCGGCGTGCTGGCCTATTGGACGAACCGGTACATCGAAGAGCCACTACGGCTGCGCCGAGCGGCCGGCGTCGCAGCACCGGCGACACCGGTGGTGCCCTGGCGGACCCGGCTGCGTCGCCCGACGATAGTGCTGGGCTCGGTCGTCGGGCTGCTCGGCGTGACGCTCACCGCAACGGCGTTCACCTGGCGGGAGCACGTCAACGTCGAGCGGGCCAGCGGCAAGGAGCTCAGCGGCCTGAGCTCCAGCGACTACCCGGGCGCACGAGCCCTGGTCAAACACGTGCGGGTGCCCAGCCTGCGCATGCGGCCCACGGTGCTGGAAGCCCAGACCGACTACCCGCCGTCCACCCGCGACGGCTGCATCAGTGACTTCAAGAACACCGACGTGATCAAGTGCAGCTACGGCGACAAGAACGCCACCCGGACCATCGCGCTCGCCGGCGGCTCGCACGCCGAGCACTGGCTGACCGCGCTGGACCTGCTCGGGCGCCGACACCACTTCAAGGTGACCACCTATCTCAAGATGGGCTG
>NZ_JBAPRN010000505.1:0-5548 GCF_049281135.1 Mycobacterium sp.
CGTCGACCAGTGCTGGACGATTCGGACAGCGTTGTGCTGACATCCCGAATCCGCTTGTGACAGAGAGGCTTTCGCGACGGGCGACCGCGATGATCCGCAGGTACTTATCGGGCCGCATGGGCGCGACGATTCCGGCACGGACCATGGTGCCCAGCAGACCGAGCGGTGCCATCGCGCTATTAGCCGATGACCGGGAGGCGACGTTCTTTGGCCAGCCCGCTGAGCGCCTCCTGCATGACTAGTCGCACGTGAGCATCGACCTCTTCGGTGTCGGGCTCCTCGCCGAACTGGGCGATCACGTCGATCGGCTCGAGCACCTGCATCACGATCTTGGTCGGCAGCGGCACGTTGACCGGCAGCACCGCGGACAGCCCGAACGGGAAGCCCACCGAAATCGGCAGGATCTTGACCCGCATCAGCTTGTCCAGCCGCAGCGCCTTGGCCAGCCCCATCCCGCGGGTCAGGTAGAGCTGGCTTTCCTGACCGCCGATGGCCACCGCCGGCACGATCGGCACCCCGGCGTTGATCGCTGCCCGCACGTATCCGGTGCGCCCGTCGAAGTCGATGACGTTCTCGGTCAGCGTTGGACGGTAGACGTCGTAGTCACCGCCGGGGAACACCACCACGACACCGCCGGACCGCAATGCCTCGTCGGCGTTTTCGTGGTTGGCGCGGATGAAGCCGGTGCGACGGAAGAATTCACCGGTCGGTCCGGTGAAGATGACGTCGTGGCTCAGTGTGTAGACGGGCCGGTCGTAGCCGAATTGCTCGTAGAAGCCGGTCGCGAACACCGGAACATCCATCGCGAACAACCCGCCGGAGTGGTTGGCCACCACTAGGGCGCCGCCCGGTGGGAAAGACTCCAGCCCGCGTATCTCGGCGCGGTGGTAGCCCTTGATCAGTGGCCGAATCCAGCCCATCACCCGTTCGGTGAGCCCGGGATCCCACTTGTTCATCTCGCTCGGTTCGATATCCGTAGCAGCCATTTGGCTGTGATGCTAGCCGAGCTATAACGGGTCGATACCATCTCCATCGAAAGCCGTACTGGAAATCAAAACAGTAGGAGTGCGACACCGCTATGAGCCCAGTGAGCACTGAAGAAGCCGCCAGCGAGCCCGAAGTCCTCGTCGAGCAGCGGGACCGGATTCTGGTCATCACCATCAACCGGCCCAAGGCCAAGAACGCGGTCAACTCCGCGGTGTCCCATGGTCTGGCCGAAGCGGTGGACCGGCTCGACGGAGACCCGGGGCTTTCGGTGGGCATCGTGACCGGGGCGGGTGGAACGTTCTGTGCGGGCATGGACCTCAAGGCGTTCGCCCGCGGCGAGGTCCCCGTCGTCGAAGGCCGCGGGATGGGCTTCACCGAGCGTGGACCGGACAAGCCGCTGATCGCCGCGGTCGAGGGTTACGCGTTGGCCGGCGGCACCGAGTTGGCGCTGGCCACCGACCTGATCGTGGCCTCCAAGGACGCATCGTTCGGCATCCCGGAGGTCAAGCGCGGGCTGGTGGCCGGCGGCGGTGGACTGCTGCGGCTGCCTCAGCGCATCCCGCCCGCCATTGCCATGGAGTTGGCGCTGACCGGGGAAGCCTTCACCGCCGAGCGCGCGCATGCCCTGGGCATGGTCAACGTGCTGGCCGAGCCCGGCGGCGCGCTGGTCGCGGCGATAGAGCTGGCCGAGCGGATCACCGCCAATGGTCCGCTGGCCGTGGCCGCCACCAAGCGGATCATCGTCGAATCCCGCGGCTGGACCCCGGACACCATGTTCGCCGAGCAGAACAGCATCCTGATGCCGGTGTTCTCGTCGAATGACGCCAAGGAAGGCGCCATCGCGTTCGCCGAGAAGCGCCCGGCCCGCTGGACCGGGACCTGAGCTCAGGACCGGGGTAACCCGACGGTCGGCAGGTAAGCGCCTGGCTCTGGTGACATCGGCCACGGCGCGGTTGAAATGTGACGTCATCTAAACTGGCATGACACTTCGGACGATCTTTGTAACGTGTGGACACCACAGAAAGTGCGAGCGTGAGTATTTGGCTACTTCTCGAGATGGCGAATTCGAGCGATCCCGAGCGGACCGCCGTCGTCTCGGGGGACCTCCGGCTGACAACACAGCAGCTCAGCGATCTTGCGGATGGCGGCGCCGGCATCATCGCGGGTTCGGGGGCGTCGCACGTCGCTTACGTCGGCACCGGCGGCGCGATGCTTCCGCTGCTGATCTTCGCGTCGGCCCGGGCCGGGCTGACGTTCACGCCGATCAACTACCGGCTGTCGGCCGAGGGCATCAAGACGCTGATCGCCCGACTGCCCGATCCGCTGGTGGTCATCGACCGCCGCTATCTCGACGAGTTGGGTGGGCCGAAAGGCCTCGAAAGCTTAGCCAAGCAGGTCATCGTGTCCGACGACTTTTTGGTGCAGGCCCGCGACGCCGACCCGGCCGTGGAATTCGCCGACCCGGATTCGGTCGGCATCGTGCTGTTCACGTCGGGCACCACCTCGCAACCCAAAGCCGTCGAGCTCACCCACAACAACCTGACCAGTTACGTCACGGGCACAGTCGAATTCGGGTCGGCCGAGCCGACCGATGCCGCGTTGATCTGCGTGCCGCCCTACCACATCGCCGGGGTCAGCGCGGCCCTGTCGAACCTCTACGCGGGCCGGAAGATGGTCTATCTCCCGATCTTCGATCCGGAGGAGTGGGTGCGCCTGATCGATGCCGAGCACGTCACCAGCGCCACAGTGGTGCCGACGATGCTGGACCGCATCGTGACCGTGTTGGAGAGCAGACAGCATCGTTTGCCGTCGCTGCGCAACCTGGCCTACGGCGGGTCCAAGGTGCCGTTGCCCCTGGTGCGCAAGGCTCTGGAGCTGTTGCCGCACGTCGGCTTCGTCAACGCCTACGGCCTGACCGAAACAAGTTCGACGATCGCTGTGCTGACTCCCGACGACCACCGTGAGGCACAGGCCGCGGCCGACCCGGCCGTGGTTCGTCGGTTGGCGTCGGTTGGCCAGCCGGTCCCAAGCATCGAGGTGCAGATTCGCGATGAGGGCGGTGCCGTGTTGCCGGCCGGGCAGACCGGCGAGCTGTTCGTTCGTGGTGAGCAGGTCTCCGGTCGCTACACCGGGATCGGCTCGGTGCTCGACGCCGACGGCTGGTTTCCGACCAAGGACATCGCCACCCTCGACCACGGCGGCTACCTGTTCATCGGCGGCCGTAGCGACGACACGATCATCCGCGGCGGGGAGAACATCGCGCCCGCTGAGCTGGAAGACGTGCTGGTTGAACACCCGCACGTGCGCGATGTTGCGGTGGTCGGCGTCGACGATCCGCAGTGGGGACAGGCGATTGTCGCGGTGGTGGTACCGGCCGTCGGCGCCGAGCCTGACCCCGAGGAATTGCGCGAACACGTCCGCAAAAGTTTGCGGGGGTCACGCACGCCCGACCGGGTAGTCTTTCGCGACGAGCTGCCCACCAACGCGACGGGCAAGGTGCTGCGCCGCGAAATCGTCGAAGAGCTTCGCGCCGCCCCGGCCGAGCAGTAACCGAACCGAGGATCGAGATCATGATCAAAAACGGAACCCGTTTGGCCAGCCAGGTCTGCGACACCCAGGTCATCGTCGTGCGCAGCGCAGACAGCCTCGACGATCTGCGCTGTGGTGGGGCGCCGATGGTGGCGTTGGGTGCTGAGCGTTCCGGTGAGCTGGATCCGGCGTTCTCCGACGGCGCGGTGATGGGCAAGCGTTACGTGGACGAGGCCGGTGCCGAGGTGTTGGTCACCAAGGCCGGCGCCGGAACGTTGGCTGTCGGCCAGACCGCGCTGAGCCTCAAGGAGGCCAAGCCGCTACCGGCCAGCGACTAGTCCCGGCCGGGAACTCCGTTACGACGGACGAATTCCCTTGCCTTGACCAGGAATTCAAGCTGCTCGTAAACCTTGTGCAGCGGTTCGCTGCTGCGGGTGGATCGGCACAGGACCACGGCGCCTTCCAGCGTCGCGATCGACATTACCGCCAGCGAATCGGCGTCTGACTCGACGAAGCCGTCCGCGACGAACGCCCGTGTCAGCGCGGTGCGCCAATGCGCGAAGATCCGCGCCGCTTCGGCGGACAACCGGACTTCGTCCTCGGCCGAGCCGATCGCTGCCGCGACCACCGGGCAGCCGGCGTGAAAATCGCTTTCCGCCAGCACGCGCTCCCAGAAGTCGACGAACTGGCGAAGCAGCACCTTGGCGCCGAGGGCGGCGGCGTCGTCGATGTCGGCCGTGATCGCATCCCCGGCGTATTTCAGCGCCTCGGCGAGGATCTGATTGCGGCCGTCCGGAAAGTGGTAGTAGACCGAGCCGCGCGGCGCACCGCTACGGTTCAGCACCTCGTCGATGGTCACGCCCGCGGCACCGCGTTCGCGCATCACCTCGGCGGCACTGATCAGCATTTTGGTTCGGGTATCGCCACGCTTACGGGGGGCATCCGTCGCTAACGACATGGCGCTGTGTTCTCTCTACCCGGCGACCGTCAGGCCGCGGGGGTGTGGCGTAGCTGCGGCATCCGCCATTGGATTGTCCGCGGATTGAACCGCGCGGGCCGCAGCGTGCTGCGACGAAGCCCGGCCCACTCTCCGCTGAAGCGGTATCCACCGACGTTGAGTTCGACGATCAGCATGATCTTCTCCTGCTGCCCCATGCGCCGGATATGCCGACCCATGATTATGGGATAGACCATATAACGCTAGTATCCAGCACGCAAACGCAAACGGCCTCCGTTGCAGGATAGAGACGTAAACGGCCAATCTTGCTGTACTCGACGAATAAGCCCTTTCTGTCAACTTGATTAAGTGTTATGCCCTATTGCATATTAGCGGTCGGTGCGCTTGACTCGGCGGATGCCTGCCTCAACTGATGCACTCCCGCACCTGGAAACCGTGACGCTTGAGCGGGACGGTCACGTCCTGCTGATCGGGCTGAATCGACCGGACAAACGCAACGCCTTCAACCAGGCGATGCTCACCGACCTGTCCCGCGCCTACGGACTGCTGGAGTCTGACGCATCGGTACGCGCCGGCGTGCTGTACGCGCACGGTGAGCACTTCACCGGCGGCCTTGATCTGGTCGATGTCGGTCCCAACATCGCGTCCGGCGATCTCCCGTTGCCCGCCGACGGACGAGACCCGTGGCGCCTGGACGGTTCGTGGAGCACGCCGCTGGTCGCCGCGGCGCACGGTTGGTGCATGACGCTGGGTATCGAACTGCTGCTGGCCGCCGATATCCGCGTCGCGGCGGCGGGCACCCGCTTCGCGCAGCTCGAGGTTCAGCGTGGCATCTATCCGTTCGGTGGTGCGACGCTGCGGCTTCCCCGTGAGGGCGGATGGGGCAACGCGATGCGCTGGCTGCTCACCGGCGACGAGTTCGGCGCCGCGGAGGCGCACCGCATCGGGCTGGTGCAGGAAGTCGCCGACGACGGCACAGCTGCCTTGTCGAGTGCGCGGAATATCGCGCAGACCATCGCGGAACGTGCGGCCCCGCTGGCCGTGCAGGCCACGCTGGCCTCGGCGCACTTGGCC
>NZ_JBAPRN010000506.1:0-2638 GCF_049281135.1 Mycobacterium sp.
GTTCATCCTCTGGTTCGGCATCGGCGAACTGGCCAAAGTGAATCTCGTCGCTCTCGGGGTGGCGTTCCCGCTGTACCTCAATACCTTTTCCGCGATCCGGCAAGTCGACCCCAAACTGCTGGAAACCGCCGATGTTCTTGGCTTTTCACTGTGGCAGCGACTGCGCATCATCCTGTTGCCGAGCGCGGCCCCGCAGGTGCTGGTCGGGCTCCGGCAGTCGTTGACGATCGCGTGGCTGACGCTGATCGTCGCCGAGCAGATCAACGCGGACAAGGGCATTGGTTTCCTGATCAACAATGCACGCGACTTTCTACGCATCGACATCATCATCTTCTGCCTGGCCGTCTATGCGTTGCTGGGCATCGTCACCGACGCCGGTGTCCGAGCCCTGGAACATCGAGCCCTGAGGTACCGCGCATGACCATCACGTCCGACCGGCAGACCACCGTCGTCGGCAAGCTCAGCAACGTCAACAAGTTCTACGGCAACCGGCGCATCCTCGATGACATCTCGCTGGAGGTGCGGGCGAACGAGATCGTCGCGTTGGTCGGTCGCAGCGGATGCGGCAAGTCGACCGTATTACGAGTGCTGGCAGGGCTTTCCGACGACCACGCCGGCAACCGAGAGGTCAGCGGCGCTCCTGCCGTCGCCTTTCAGGAGCCGCGACTCTTCCCGTGGCGCGACGTGCTGACCAACGTGCAGTACGGGCTCACCCGCAGCACGCTGTCCCGCGAGGCGGCGCGGGCCCGCAGCGAGCTGGCCCTGGCCGAGATCGGTCTCACCGACTACGCCCAGTCGTGGCCGCTGACATTGTCCGGCGGTCAGGCGCAACGGGTTTCGCTGGCGCGCGCACTGGTGGCCGAACCGGAGCTGCTGCTGCTCGATGAGCCATTCGGCGCGCTGGACGCGCTCACCCGGTTGTCCATGCGGGCGTTGCTGCTCGACCTGTGGCGCAGGCACGGGTTCGGCGTCCTGCTGGTCACCCATGACGTCGACGAGGCGATCGAACTGGCCGACCGGGTGCTGGTCCTCGAGCAAGGCCGCGTCGCCCACTCCATCATCATCGAATCGCCGCGGCCCGCGCCGTCGGAGCGCACTGCCAAGCATGACCAATACCGCGCCGACCTACTCGAAAAGCTCGGCGTTCGGCATTGACGGCTAAGGTTATGCAGCGCACTGCCTTTCACCTCGGCGTCCTGCTGGTACTGACCGCTACGGTGGCTGCGTGCGTCGCCCGGTCTCAGGGACCGCAGCCCATCGGGGTGCCGGCGACCGTGCCGCCCGCGGAGCTGTCCGGACTGACCCTGCACGTCGGGGACCAGAAGGGCGGCACCGAAGCGCTGCTGCGCGCTGCCCACGCCCTGGACGGCCTGCCGTATCGCGTTGAGTTCTCCACGTTCACGTCGGGCCCGCCGCAGATCGAGGCGTTGAACGCGGGCCGCATCGATTTCGCGATCACCGGCAACACACCGCCGGTCTTCGGCGCGGCGGCCAACTCCAAGACCCGGGTGGTTTCCGTGTGGGACGGCGCGGGGTCCGGTGAGCAGATCCTGGTGCGCACCAATTCGCCGATTGCGACGGTCCACGATCTGGCGGGCAAGACCGTCCTGGTGGCCAAGGGCAGCGCCGCCCACGCCAACGTGCTCGAGCACCTGGCCGACGCCAGGCTCAAGCCGAAAGACGTCAAGCTGGTGTTTCTGCAGCCCGCAGATGCGCTGTCGGCGTTCGCCAACGGACAGGGCGACGCCTGGGTGATCTGGGATCCCTATACGGCCCAAGCCAATCTGACGCTGAAGGTGCGCAGTATCGGGTCCGCGGACAACGGCTACCAGTTCGGCAGCGCGTCGGTGAAGGCCCTGACCGATCCGAGACACAACGCGGCGTTGTCCGATCTGCTGGTCCGTTATGAACGGGCTGCCCAGTGGGCGCGGGCCAACCCCCAGCAGTGGGCCGAGAAGTATTCAGCCGCCGTAGGTTTGAACGTCACCATCGCGGCGTTGGCACAGAGCCGGATCCGGCGGTTGCGGGTGCCGCTGGATGACAAGGTGGTGGCTGCCGAGCAACGGCTCGCTGACCTGTTCGCGACCACGGACCAGATTCCGGAGGCGCCCGACTTCGTCAAATGGGTCGACCGTAGGTTCAACGGTGTGCTCTCGGTGAGCAGCACGACCTGACGACGCGAGGAGATGACGATGGCGGTCACGGTATTACTGGAGCTCAGGTTCAAGCCCGACGAGGTCGCCGCGGGGCGCGAACTCATGGGGCGGACGTTGGAAGTCACCCGCGCATTCGACGGGAACCTGCAAACCGACGTGCTCGTCGACGAGGACGACGAAGCGCACTGGATCATCTACGAAGTTTGGGATTCGGTCGAGCACGACGAGGCCTACCGCGCGTTTCGCGCCGGAGAAGGAAAGGTCACGCAACTACCCCCGCTGCTGGCCGCGCCTCCGGTCAAGACGCGTTACATCACCACCGACGTTTAGCTCAGCGCCGGGATCACTTCCCGTTCGAACAGCTCGATGCCGGAACGGTCGTAGGCGGCCTCCGGGAAGTAACAGATCACGTAATCGCAGCCCAGGCCGCGCAGCTTTTCCAGCCGCTCGATCACCTGTTCCGTGGTGCCGGTGGCCGAATC
>NZ_JBAPRN010000507.1:0-3184 GCF_049281135.1 Mycobacterium sp.
CCGGGTGCAGACCGCGATCACGATGGGTCAGGTCGCCGAGCCGTACATACCTCTGCGAGCCGTCCGTCATCTGGAAAAAGGCCGGGTGGTGATCTTTGGTGCCGGTATGGGGCTGCCGTATTTCTCCACGGACACCACCGCCGCACAACGGGCGTTGGAGATCGGCGCCGACGTGGTGTTGATGGCCAAGGCGGTCGACGGGGTGTTCGCCGAAGACCCCCGGGTGAATCCGGGGGCCGAATTGTTCACCGCCATCACGCACCGGGAAGTGATCGATCGCGGGCTGCAGGTGGCCGACACCACCGCGTTCAGCTTGTGCATGGACAATCGCATGCCGATTCTGGTTTTCAACCTGCTGACCGATGGCAATATCGCTCGGGCCGTCGCGGGTGACAAAATTGGGACGCTGGTCACAACGTGAAGGGAGGCGCGGCGCAGAAATGCCCGCCGGCGACGATCCACAGGGCGGTGCGATGCGAAAAGGGCAGGAGGAGCGGCGGAAATGATTGACGAGACTCTCTTCGACGCCGAGGAGAAAATGGAAAAGGCCGTATCGGTGAGTCGCGACGACCTGTCGACCATCCGGACCGGCCGGGCCAATCCCAGCATGTTCAACCGGATTGTCATCGACTACTACGGTTCTGCGACTCCGATCACGCAGCTCGCCAGCATCAATGTCCCCGAGGCGCGGCTGGTCGTCATCAAGCCGTACGAGGCCGGTCAGCTCGGAAACATCGAGGCTGCGATCCGTAACTCAGATCTGGGGGTGAACCCCACCAACGACGGCACGTTGATCCGGGTGGCGGTGCCGCAGCTGACCGAGGAACGTCGTCGCGAGCTGGTCAAGCAGGCCAAAGCCAAGGGCGAGGACGCCAAGGTGTCGGTGCGCAACATCCGCCGCAAGGCGATGGAGGAATTGCACCGGATTCGCAAAGACGGCGAAGCCGGCGAGGACGAGGTCGCGCGCGCCGAGAAGGACCTGGACAAGTCAACCCAGCAGTACGTGACCCAGATCGAGGACCTGGTCAAACACAAGGAAGGCGAGTTGCTGGAGGTCTGACGGCCGCTCAGCAGACGACGTCCGTGGCAGAGACTGACACCCCCGCAGACAGCCCGGCAGAGGGCTCGGTGGAGCAGCCCCAAAATGGCCGGCAGAAGAAGTCGCGGGCGGGCCGCAATCTCCCGGCGGCGATCGCCGTGGGTGCCGCCATCGGCCTCACCATCGTCGCGATCCTGATCTGGGACCGGTTCCTCTGGGTTTTCCTGCTCACCGCCGCGATGCCGTTGGCTACTCACGAGGTGGTCCGTCGGCTGCGGGAGGCCGGTTACGTCATCCCGGTGGTGCCGTTGCTTGCCGGCGGCCAACTCATGGTGTGGCTGGCCTGGTATCACCATGCGGTCGGCGCACTGGCCGGGTTCGGCATCACCGCTGTGGTCTGCATGTTCTGGCGGCTGGCGTTGAGCAGTTCAGCCTCGCCGGCTGGTGCGGATTCGCCGCCGTCGAATTACCTGCGCGACGTTACGGCCACAATATTTGTCGCCGCCTGGGTACCGCTGTTCGCGTCGTTCAGCGTGCTGCTGGCCTATCCGACGAACGGCTCTGCCCGGGTGTTCTGCCTGATGATCGGGGTGGTCGCCTCCGACGTCGGCGGTTATGCGGTCGGCGTGCTGATGGGCAAGCACCCGATGGTCCCGTCGATCAGCCCGAACAAGTCGTGGGAGGGCCTGGCCGGTTCGCTGTTCTTCGGGATCACCGCGGTCACGTTGACCACCACTCTGTTGATCAACAAGCCGGTGTGGATCGGCCTGGTGCTCGGCCTGACGATTGTGGCCACCGCGACTCTCGGCGACCTGGTGGAGTCCCAAATCAAACGCGACCTGGGTATCAAGGACATGGGTCGGATCCTGCCCGGCCACGGCGGGCTGATGGACCGGCTGGATGGAACGCTGCCGTCGGCGGTGGCCACCTGGACCGTCCTCACCCTGTTGCCCTAAGGTCCGCAGCGGATGAAGCAACAACTGGTCTTCGAGGCACCACGCAGCGCGCTGCCGCCTCGCCATCTGGCCGACCTCGACGAGGCTGGGCGCATCGAGGCCGTCGCCGCGCTGGGCCTTCCGCCGTTTCGCGCCAAACAGCTGGCGCATCAGTACTACGGCCGCCTGATCGCCGACCCACAGCAGATGACCGACCTGCCGGCCACGGTCCGCGGCCGGGTGGCGGAGGTGCTGTTCCCGAAGCTGCTGACGGCCGCCCGCGAGGTCACGTGCGACGCCGGCCAGACCCGCAAGACGGTGTGGCGGGCGGTCGACGGCACCACCTTCGAGTCGGTGCTGATGCGCTACCCGCAACGCAACACGGTGTGCATCTCGTCGCAGGCCGGCTGCGGCATGGCGTGCCCGTTCTGCGCCACCGGGCAGGGCGGTCTGACCCGCAATCTGTCGACCGCGGAGATCCTCGAGCAGGTGCGCGCCGCGGCAGCGGCGCTGCGCGACGAGCGGGGCGACCGGTTGTCCAACATCGTGTTCATGGGCATGGGGGAGCCGCTGGCCAACTACGCCAGGGTGCTTGCGGCAGTACGCCGCATCACCGAGCAGCCATCGAACGGATTTGGCATCTCGGCGCGGTCGGTGACGGTGTCGACGGTCGGCCTGGCCCCGGCCATCCGCAAACTCGCCGACGAGCGACTCGGGGTCACGTTGGCGCTGTCATTGCACGCCCCGGACGACGAACTGCGCGACACTCTGGTGCCAGTCAACAATCGGTGGAACGTCGGCGAGGCGCTGGATGCCGCCCACTACTACGCCGAGCAGACCGGTCGACGGGTGTCGGTGGAATACGCGTTGATCCGCGACGTCAACGACCAGCCCTGGCGGGCGGACCTGCTGGGCAAGCGTCTGCACGGCGCGCTGGGCCCGCTCGTGCACGTGAACCTGATTCCGCTGAACCCGACACCGGGCAGCGACTGGGACGCCAGCCCGAAAGTCGTTGAGCGGGAGTTCGTTCGACGGGT
Source organism: Mycobacterium sp. (assembly GCF_049281135.1). Classification (GTDB taxonomy): domain Bacteria; phylum Actinomycetota; class Actinomycetes; order Mycobacteriales; family Mycobacteriaceae; genus Mycobacterium. The sequence goes on from NZ_JBAPRN010000507.1 coordinate 3,012, forward strand.
CCGTGCAGCCGGCGTGACATGCACCGTGCGCGATACCCGCGGGCGCGAGATCGCCGCCGCATGCGGTCAGCTCGCCGCTGAGTTGCCTACCTGAGCCAGCCGCGCCGACGGCCCCACCAGTCGCGCACCAGTAAAAATGCGGCCAACAGCGCGAAACCGATCACCCACAGGTC
>NZ_JBAPRN010000508.1:0-3317 GCF_049281135.1 Mycobacterium sp.
GTGAAGATCGCCTGCGTCGGCGAATCGACCGCCGACCGGGTGCGCGCCTTCGGGATCAGCCCCGAGCTGGTGCCCTCCGGTGAGCAGTCGTCGCTGGGTCTGCTCGACGAATTCCCGGACTACGACAGCATTTTCGACCCGGTGAACCGGGTGCTGCTGCCGCGGGCCGACATCGCCACCGAGACGCTGGCCGAGGGTCTGCGTGAACGTGGTTGGGAGATCGAGGACGTCACCGCCTACCGGACCGTGCGGGCTGCCCCGCCGCCGGCGGCCACCCGCGAGATGATCAAGACCGGTGGCTTCGACGCGGTCTGCTTCACCTCCAGCTCGACGGTGCGCAACCTGGTCGGCATCGCCGGCAAGCCGCACGCACGCACGATCGTCGCCTGCATCGGACCGAAAACCGCTGAAACCGCAGCCGAATTCGGTTTGCGCGTCGACGTGCAACCCGAAACCGCCGCGGTCGGTCCGCTGATCGAGGCGCTGGCCGAGCATGCCGCCCGGCTCCGCGCCGAGGGTGCGCTGCCGCCGCCACGTAAGAAGAGCCGCAGGCGGTAATGTCCTACCCCCGGCAGCGTCCGCGTCGACTCCGGTCGACTCCGGCGTTGCGCCGGTTGGTGGCGCAAACATCGCTGGAGCCAAGGCATCTGGTATTGCCGATGTTCGTCGCCGACGGCATCGACGAGCCTCGGCCGATCGACTCGATGCCCGGCGTGGTGCAACACACCCGCGAGTCGCTGCGCGCCGCCGCCGCCGACGCGGTGACGGCCGGAGTCGGCGGCTTGATGCTGTTCGGTGTCCCGCGGGCCGAGGACAAGGACGCGGCGGGGTCGGCGGGTTCGGATCCCGACGGCATTCTCAACGTTGCGCTGCGCGACCTGAGCAAGGATCTCGGCGACGCGACCGTGTTGATGGCCGACACCTGCCTGGACGAGTTCACCGACCATGGGCACTGCGGTGTGCTGGACGAACGCGGCCGGGTCGACAACGACGCCACCCTGAAGCGCTACGTCGAACTTGCGGTCGCGCAGGCAGATTCGGGTGCCCACGTGGTAGGCCCGAGCGGCATGATGGACGGCCAGGTAGCGGCGATCCGCGACGGTCTGGACGCGGCAGGTCGCACCGACGTCGTCATCCTGGCCTACGCGGCCAAGTTCGCGTCGGCGTTCTACGGCCCGTTCCGCGAAGCGGTGAGTTCCAGCCTGTCCGGCGACCGGCGCACCTACCAGCAAGAGCCGGGCAATGCCCGCGAGGCGGTCCGCGAGGCGCAGTTGGATCTCGACGAGGGTGCCGACATCGTGATGGTCAAACCGGCATTGAGTTACCTGGACATTGTGTCTGCGGTGGCCTCGATTTCACCGGTGCCCGTCGCCGCCTATCAGGTGTCGGGGGAGTACGCGATGATCGCGGCTGCCGCCGCCAACGGGTGGATCGACGAGCGCGCCGCCGCACTCGAGTCGTTGACCAGCATCAGGCGCGCCGGCGCTGACATCGTGCTGAGCTACTGGGCCGCCGGCGCGGCCAACTGGTTGTCGTGACGGCTCCCGTTGAACCCAGGCCCCAGCCGCCGACCCGGCCAGTCGACGTTGACACCGGCTTCTGGTTGTGGCTGGCCGCGGTGCCGCTGATGGTGATCGGCTATGTCGCTGACCTGGTCGGCTCGTCGAACGGCCAGGGGGCGATGCCGCTCCTCGTCGCGCAGGGGTTGTTCGTCGCGGTCTTGTGTGCCATCGTGGTGACTTTCCTGATCCTGATGCGCGCCGGATACCGTTGGGCCCGAACCGTTTTGAGCGGCGGAGCGACTGCCACCGTCGTCTACGTCGGCATCCGCCTGTTCACGGTCACCTGGCCGCCGATGTACGCCGTTGCGTGTGGCGTCGCCGGGATCACCGGATCGGTGCTGATCGCCGGCGGCATGTTCTTGTTGCACCGCGGCGACTCGCACAACTACTTCACCAGGTGAGCGCTACAAAGGTGAATTTCCCGGGGACCGTGGAACGCTGTAGTCGTGAGCCGCTGGTAGGGCCCCAGGTTGTTGGGCCGCAGGTCCAGCAGGGGATGATGGTGCACGTGACTGCCGACACGGACGCCGAAGCGGCACCGCTCTTTCGTGAGGTCGGTGCGAGCTGGTACTGGCTGCTGGCCGGGCCGATTTCGGCCGCAATCATGCTGTGGATCGAGAAGTCCAACGGCAACGGCTGGCAGATCTGGATCGCGGTGTTCTTCCTGGTGGTCCTGACCAGTTTCATCGCGCTGCAAGTCAAAGCGGCCCGCCTCCACACGTCGGTCTTGCTGACCCCGGAAACGCTGCGACAGGGCACCGAAACCATCCAGGTGTCCGAGATACTCAAGGTGTACCCCGAAGCCGATCATCCGCAGGCAGCCAAGAAAGACGTGGAGCGTTGGCAGTCCGCTCGCGCGCTCGGCGAGCTGGTCGGGGTGCCCAAGGGCCGGACCGGCATCGGCCTGCGGCTCACCGGCGGCCGGACCGCCCAGGCGTGGGCACGCCGACACCGGCATCTGCGCAACCTGCTGACCCCGTTGGTCGAGGAACGCGTCAGTCCCAACGAGCTCCCGCCGGAACACGACGACGACAGTTCACGCTGGTAATGGCACGTTTCCGAGCTCTCGTCGAGCTCGCGCTGGCCGTTGTCGCGGTCGCGGGCTGCGCGTTCAGCTGGTCGGGTGTCCGATCCACCGTGGAAGTGGCACCTGTCGCCAAGGACCAGCCGATGACCACCGCGGTGGTCTATGACCCCTCGCTTTTGCTGTTGACCCTGCTGCTGGCGACGGCCGCCGGAATGCTGCTGGTTGTCGGCATCGCGGGGTTGCGGCGGGTCGCTCGGCCCACGACGGCATGACCACCACCGAACTCGACCTGCGCGGCATGAGCTGCGCGTCGTGCGCTGCCCGCGTCGAGGGGGCATTGAACCGACTCGACGGCGTGCGGGCAGCGGTGAACTTCGCGCTCGAGCGGGCCCATGTGCAGCACGAGTCCGAGGTGTCGGCCGGTGATTTGATCCGCGCCGTGGAAGCGACGGGCTACCACGCATCGATAGCCGTCGACCTCTTTGGCGACGATGACCAGCCGCAGGACCTGTTGCGCTCACGGCTGATCTGCTCGGCGCTGCTGGCGATTCCGGTCGTCGCCGTGTCGATGGTGATGGGCTGGCGGTTCGCCGGCTGGCAGTGGATGGCGCTGGCGTTGACGACGCCGATCGTGGCGTGGGGCGGCTACCCGTTTCATCGCTTGGCGCTGCTCGGCGCCCGGCATCGCACCTCGACGATGGACACCCTGGTGTCGTTGGGCACGCTGG
>NZ_JBAPRN010000509.1:0-3827 GCF_049281135.1 Mycobacterium sp.
CACGCGCAGCCACCCGCGATCCGGCGCGGCGCAGATGCACCCCGAGATCAGTGAGCGCCCGGGCGAGTTCAAGCCGGGCGCCGGTTTTCTCGAGGATCGCCACGGCCTCGCTGAGGGTAGCCAGCGCCTCCGAAGGCTCGTGTACGAGCGCACACCGTCGAAGCGCGGCGCCCAGCGCGATGGGGGTTTCGAATCGCTGGGCGAGCTCGATCTCGGAGTCGATGAGCTGACGGGCTCGCTCGGTGTCGCCCGCGGCGGCGGCAACCATGCATGCCAGCGGCCGCCACGGCAGCACCGCCGGGTTGATCATGCCGTAATCGCGCAGCGACTGGACTGCTGCATCCAGGTCTGCCTGTGCCGCCGCGATCTCCCGGCGGCACAGTCGAAGCCGCGCCCTCGCGACGTAGAACCACGCGTTGATTCCCAACGCTTCCGGGGGTGCCAGCTCGTGCTCGCCACGGGTCAGCATCTCGGCGGCTTGATCCAATTCGCCGCGCTCGATCATGCAATGCACGAGCGTCGCCAGCGCGGTCGGAGCCAGGGCGTGCCAACCGCGGTTCATCCCCTCGACCGCGATTTGCGCGTCCACCATCGCATCGTTGACGCGGCCCGCCGCATAGCTCACCAGCGCCCGCATCAACGCAGCCTCGGCGAACGCCAAGGATGCGCCCCGGCTGCGTGCGTCGGCCAGCACCGCATCGATATGTGTTGCCGCCGCCTCTAGTTCGCCACCGTAGAGCAGCGGCAACACAACAAGATTGACCACCGGCGATTCCGATGTCTGTTCCAGCAGAAGTCTGCCGTCGGCAATGGCCATGCCCGCCAGATTCGCCGCCCTGGACGCCGGGGGCTCCGTCAGCGACAAGTGCAGTGCCCGTGCGGCCAGCATCGCCCTGTCACCGGCACCCTGTGGCGGCGCCACTTCGGCGGCGCCCAGCGGGTCGACTCGGCGGTGCATCGGCGCCAAATAGTATTCAGAACACATTGCCGATGCCTGGAATCGCCGAAAGACCTGTAGGTCGCCGTCCTCGAATAACTCGGCGCCCCAGCGGAACGCGGCGGCCGCCTCCCCGTACCTGCCATAGCGGTAAAGCGTCTGCCCGAGCGAATACAGCGCATCGGCCCGCACCGTCGGCTCGTCGATCAGCAGCAATGCCTGCTCGAAGCGCTGCAACGACGTCGTCTGGCCCGCGGCCGCCTCGGTGAGACCGAGGTCAATCAGAAGACGCGGCGAAACCGAGTCGTTTGGGGCAGTGTCCAGTGCGCGGCGCAGATAACGAATCGCGGTCGCCGGAGATCCTTTTCGTGCGGCCGCACGGGCGGCCGCATGAAGAACCCCGGCCACCCAGGCCTCCTCGCTCGGCGTGGCCTCCAGCAGGTGGCGCGCGACGACCTCCGAGTCGGATCCGTTGGCCGCGAGTAGCTTTGCCGCGCGCGCGTGGGCTTCGGGTTTCTCCCCGGGCGCTAGAGAGGCGTAGGTCGCTGAGCGGATCATGGGGTGAGCGAACGAGGCTGGGTCGGCGGTGTCGAAGACCCGCGCCGCAACGAGCTGCTCGGCGGCGGTGACCGCCTGGGCGGGTCGCAGCGCCGCCAAACGGGTGACGACCGCCAGCGACGCCCCGTCGCCCAACACAGCCGCAGCCTTAGCCAGTTCGCGGGGATCCGGTCCCAGACGCGCCAGCCGGCGGGCGATCTGGCGTCGCACCGAGTGCGGTGTTCGCAACGAACCCCTGCTGGCCGCGGTGATGTCTGACTCGTCGCGCAACTCCGCGATGACCTCGCTGACCAAGAAGGGATTCCCACCCGTCTCGTGATGCACGGTGTCGATCAGGGCGTCATCGACCCGGCACTCCAGGCCCGTTGCGAGCAGTTCACCGACCGCTCGCCGGCTGAGTTCGGACGGGCGAATCGACGGTGCCGCGCTGCTCTCCCAGAGTGAAGAGACCAGATCCGAGTGGGTCTCAGGGTCATCGGTGCGAACAGCGGTCAGCAGCGCGATCGGCAGATCCTCCAGCCGCTCGCCCAGATAGGCGAAAAATCGCAGTGAGCCGGGATCGGCCCACTGCGCGTCGTCAACCAGCATGGCGAAAGGTCCGTGGCTGGAGAGGTTCACCATGAGCCAGTACAAGCCGTGGATGACGGTGAACTCGTCCGTTGTGACGGTGTGCTCAGCCGGCTGAACCCGACGGCTCACCATCGGTTCGGCGAGCACCGCTGGGCCACTGAGTAATTCGGCGCGCTCGTCGGCGGTCGCACGCACTATCCGTGCTTCGACCAATTCGACGGCCATACCGAAGGCCAGCTCGCGGGTGAGTTCGCTGCCCCGCGCCCGCAACACCGTGAAACCGGCCTCGGCCGCAAGTGTGGCGGCCTCGTCCAGGAGGTAGGTCTTGCCGATACCGCTGGGCCCCTCGATCACGCAGGCCTGCCCGCGACCGCCGCGTGCTTGCGTAATGACGGAGCGCAACGCATCCAATTCGCGATCGCGCTCGAGCGGGTGAACGGGTCTCGACATTCTTCGCGCAGTATCGCACTAACCGAAAACCCATCATAGGGCCGCGAAAAACCTCCCCGGGATTGGTGGCGACTGCGGCCAATTGCGGGCGATACGTTGCCGTTATGGGTACAAACACGCCGACAACGACGTTGCGGTCGACCACCGCAAAGTATGACGTCGTGGTCGTCGGCGGCGGCCACAACGGTCTCACCTGCGCGGCCTTCCTGGCCAAGGCGGGCAAGCGAGTTTTGGTGCTGGAGGCCCGCGATACCGTCGGCGGCCTGGTCTGGACGATGGAGATGCCCAACGCGCCCGGCTTCAAGGTGAGCCCTTGCAGCGTCGAGTTCGTTCTGCCCGGCGTCAAGCCCTCCATCGTGGACCAGCTGGACCTGCACAAGCACGGTCTACGGTGGGTGCACCCGACCGCCTTGACGACTTGGCTGGGTCCCGACGGCGCCAGCGTCGCGTTCTACCAGGACATCGCCCGCACCAAAACCGAAATCGCGAAGTACTCGCGCCGGGACGCGCAACGGTACGAGGAGCTCGTCGACATCATCACCGAAACGCTGTTGACGCTGATGCCCTACTTTCACGGCCATCCATGGCGGATAAAGCCCCGCACGGTGTTCGACGTGCTCAAGCAGGCCGCCAAGACTCGCACCAAGCTGGCCAAGGGCGCCCGCGTCATGCTCGGCTCGATCGACGCCGTGCTCGAAGAGTGGTTTGAGAGAGAAGAGATCAAGGCCCCGATTGCCGCTTACTCGGCGGGCACTTTCGGGCCGATCACCGAGACCGGCACCGGATTCCACTTGGCGTTCCTGTGTGGAATCCACCAATGGGGCGTGAAACGGCCGGTTGGCGGCAGCGGCGCCTTCACCCAGGCGATCGCCAATGCGGTACGCCACCACGGCGGCGAGATCCGCACCAGCGCCAAGGTCAAGCAGGTCCTCACGCACAACGGGACCGCGCGTGGCGTCGAATTGGACAGCGGTGAGCAGATCCTGGCGTCCGACGTGGTGTGCGCCGTGGATCCCTACACCTTGCTGACCAAGCTGCTCGACCCGTCCGACGTGCCCGACTCGACCTTCGACCAGCTCCGGTCGCTGCAGGTCGGCCGCTATAACGTGCTTTACTTCGACGCCGAGATGGCATTGTCGGGCCGGCCGAAATTCCCGGGGTTCCACGACGACGAGTACACCTCGACCCTGATGTTGTGTCCGACGCTGGACTACATGCGGCGCTCGACCGTCGACGGCATGGCCGGCACCTTCACCGGCGAGATCCCGATGGCCACGTTGACCTCGTCGGTCTACGACCGCAGCCTGGTTCC
>NZ_JBAPRN010000510.1:0-2465 GCF_049281135.1 Mycobacterium sp.
CCCCTCTTCGGCCAAGATGCGGGCCCGGAACTGAGCGAAAAGCGAGGCGATCGTGGTGAGGGTATGGATCGCCTCGGGCTTCCACTTTCGGCCGCGGCACTTGACGAAGCCAAGCACGCCGCAGGTCGTCGTGCCGGAGATCAGCGGCGCGGCGGCCACCATCGTGGCTCCGCTGCGGCCGGCCCTGATCAGCGGCCATCGAGATACGCCGTCGGCGTAATTGCGCTGAACCTTCACCAGTTCTTTGCCGTTATCGCAGAGCGCCAGGGCGGGGTGGTCACTGGCGAACGGCACGACACCGAACGGATCCGGATCGGCTACATCGGTGCGCGCCGGCCACTCCGCGGCCAGCACCGAGGCGCTAATGTCGTAGTCGCTGTAACGCAGGAAGCTGTAGTGCAAGTCGAAGTGTTCGACGAGCTGGGCCAGGACATGTTCACTGGCTTGAGCAGCCGTCGCCGCGGTTGCCTCGAGCAGTTGATTCGCGATGGAGGAGACGAGCAGCAGATTGCGCGGCACGCTGTCCTCCGATCTGGACGTAGTGTCCGCAAGTCTGGACGGCCCCACTGCGGAATGCTATTCGGCACCACCTGATAGTGCAATCGGCGCCTCAAATTACTTCAGAGACTGAATAATACACATTGCGGGCTACAAAGGAACTCGTCGATGTAACGCCTGGACGTCAGCACTTATCCTCTCTGGTATCGGCCGGCGCGCGACCATGAGGAGTGACCATCGAAGCAAGCAAGGCATTAGTACTCGACTCCGAGGACGCCGCCGACAAGGCCACGTTGGACCAGTTGCGCGCCGATCCGGTCATCGAGTTCGTTGATCAGCGCGAGACCCAACTCGCCGAGTTGCAGGGCCTGCTGCCACCAGCGGGCCCTGATCGTGCCGCCGAGCCTTGCCGGTGGGTGTATTTCCCCTGGCGGCGGACGGTTGTGGCGGTACTCGGCCCGCGGGGCTTTCGGGCAGTCCGGCTGGATCGCAACCGGAATGTCATCACCGCGGAAGAGCAGTCGCGACTGGGTGAACTGCGTATCGGTGTTGCCGGGTTGAGCGCTGGACATGTCATCGCGCACACACTCGCGGCGCAAGGACTATGCGGTTTGCTTCGGCTGGCGGATTTCGATCACCTCGAACTGTCCAACCTGAATCGCGTGCCGGCGACCGTACTCGACATCGGGCTGAACAAAGCTGAGGTGACCGCCCGCAGAATCGCCGAGCTCGATCCGTACCTGCCCGTTGAGATCATGGACACGGGTCTGACGCTGGAAACCATCGACGAATTTCTCGACGGGCTGAATATCGTTGTCGAAGAATGTGATTCGCTCGACGTGAAGGCGCTCGTGCGAGAGCGGGCGCGGGCGCGGGGAATTCCGGTGCTGATGGCGACCAGCGATCGCGGCCTGGTTGACGTGGAACGGTTCGACCTCGAGCCGCAGCGGCCGATTCTGCACGGCCTGCTGGGCGAGGTGGATCCCGCCTCGCTGGCGCGGATGACGAGCGGGCAAAAGGTGCCGTATCTGGTGCGCCTGCTCGAGGCCGAGCATTTGTCCGGCCGCCTCCTGGCGTCTGTGGTGGAGATCGACCGCACCCTGTCGACCTGGCCACAGGTGTCCGGCGACGTCGTGCTGGGAGCAACCGCGATCGCGGAAGCCGTGCGCAGAATCGGGCTGGCCGAACACCTGCCGTCGGGCCGAGCCCGACTTGACATTGGCGCTGTACTCGATCAGATCGACCAGCCAGCGTTGCCGGAGAACGACGCACCGCCGTCGGCCGAGCATTCAGATCCGGTGTGGCCAGGCGTTGCTGGCGTCGTTGCCGCCGCGGCGATCCGCGCGCCGTCCGCCTCAAATGCGCAACCTTGGCAGATCGAAGTCAGCCCCGACGCCATCGCCATCCGGCTTGCCCCGGAACACACCTCGACGCTTGACGTCGGATACCGGGCCAGCGCAGTTGCGCTCGGGGCGGCGGTGTTCAACGCCAAGATCGCTGCGGCGGCTCAGCATGTGCTCGGACCGGTGAATATCGGCGAAGGCGCCGGCGGTGTGCCGCTTCAGGCGACGCTGCAGCTTCGCGACGCCACCGACCCGCAGCTGGCCGGGTTGTACGACGCGATGCTGGCGCGGGAGACCAACCGCCGCTTGGGAACAGCCGAACCGATACCCGGTGACACGGTCCAACTGCTGCACGCGACTGCCGAACGTGAAGGTGCACGGCTGCATCTCGTGACTGACTCAGACGAAATCATTAGGGCGGCAAAGATTTTCGCCGATTCCGATCGTGTGCGTTATCTGACACCGAAACTGCACGCCGAGATGATCGCGGAATTGCGCTGGCCGGGAGATCCGCATCCCGACACCGGGATCGACATCCGCAGCCTGGAGTTCGAACCCGGCGAGCTCGCCGTCGCGGACATCTTGCGGCGTCCGGAAGTCATGGCCAACCTGGCTCGGTGGAAT
>NZ_JBAPRN010000511.1:0-6443 GCF_049281135.1 Mycobacterium sp.
ACGACGACTCAAAGAGCTGGCCGACTGGACCTGGGACCCCGTAGCTGATCAATGGGAGGAGGGCTTCAATAAGCTCCTCGCCTACGTTGACCAAAATGGCCACGCACGCGTTCCGGCGTCGTACAAGCTAGAGGGTCTTGGGGCGTGGGTCGGACTCCAGCGCCGAAACTACGCGAAAGGCAACCTTGACGCGGACCGCGAACGACGACTAAAAGAGCTGCCCGGCTGGAGTTGGGACCCTTACGCCGACCAGTGGGAGGAGAGCTTCAACAAGCTGCTTCTCTATGTAGAACACAACGGCCACGCCCGTGTTCCGCCGTCCTACAGGATCGACGGCTTCCGACTCGGTTCGTGGGTCAGCGGTCAACGCGGAAGCCACAACAAAGGCAACCTTGACGCCGACCGCGAACGACGACTCAAAGAGTTGCCCGGCTGGAGTTGGGACCCCGGCGCCGACCGGTGGGAGCAGGGCTTTAACAAGCTCTCTCTCTACGTTGAACATAACGGTGACGCCCGTGTCCCATTCTCCTGCAAGTTCGACGGCTACGCGCTTGGTAATTGGGTCGCGACGCAACGCAGGTTCTACTCCACAGGTCGCCTTGATGCTGATCGTCAAAAACGCCTTCGAGGGCTACCGGGCTGGACGTGGGACGCGCGCCCATCGAGCTAATTGACCTGCAGCTGAATCGGCACCAGTGCGGTGTCTTTCGCTGTCATAGTTCATTTCCCCTCAATTGCCCATTTAGCTTTTTCGAGTGCCAACTGCATTTGTTGCGGTGTCAAACGCTTGCGTGGCCAACGTTTTCCGTACAGTTCCACGTAGCGTTGCTCCACAGTTGGCTGCTGGAACAGCGTTCCACGCGCCTCAGCACTGCGTAGCTCCGCACCATCGCGTAACCGGTTGTCCGATCCGAATAGACACGAAAGATTGTCGGCAAATCCGAGTGCGGCAACGGTTTGCAGCGACAGCCCGGTCTTGTGGGCGAGTGAGCGCCAGCCCTCGGGTACCGATGGCGCGTTAGCCGTCGATGCATACTGCGTACCTGGCGGGTCATAGTTGTTAAAGCTCATGTGGAATGACCTCCTCTGCAATCGACTGTGCGACAGCATCAATCGCGTTGCCCAGACCTCGTCTTGCCAGGCGGCTATGTGATCTGAAATATCTTTTCCTACGGCGGATTCCACGATTCGCACTGACGCTGCATTGTGCAATTGCGCTGCAACATCGTCTGCGTGCTCGGAGCCCGTTTCGTCCTTGTCCTTGTCCGCAACGATGACAACATGCTTGCCGGTCAGCGGTTCCCAGTTCCATTTGCTTGCAGCGGTTTTAGCGCCACAGGGGGGACTTACCGCAGAGACACCATAGATCTTGGCTACGTTCGCGGCGTCTTGCTCACCTTCGACCACGTACACGGTCTCCGCGTCACCGATGTCTTCGACCTGAAACAGACTGTTGTCTTGGGTGTTTCCGCTCTGAACGAATTTCTTTCCCGGTTTGCGGCGGACCTTTCGACCACCGTTGTAGATATAGTCGATTCCGCCTTTGCCGTTGAATAGGTCCGTCTCCTTGAGGTTGAGCGCGGCCAAAACGTCTGCCGTGTCGCATCCGGCGAAGCAGTGAATTAGCACCTTTCCCGCTGCGTCGGTCAATCTCAATGATGGGTGCTGATCACCGCGACCTCGCCCGTGGTCCGGTACCGGACACTCCGCTGATGCACTGCTGCCGTTGGCATCCACGGCATTGCCGGTGGCTTCTAGCGCGGCAATTAGACGTTCGTACGCCGATTCGGTACTATTCACTGTATCTTCCTTCAAAGGTCAGCGGTGAGATGGCTCCGGTGTAGCAGTCGGAGCCATTGCCGTTTTTAGGGTCTAGTCGATGTCGTTAATTCCTTGCGTAAGTTGTGTTTTGAGTTAATGTGAAGTTGTCACCGGGCCGAAACACTGCTTTTCAGTTGTAAATTTCTGTTTGTCGTATTCGGTTGTGACAAGCCGATTCGGACCCGTGGCTAGTGAGAATTCACCTGTGTCCTTTCGGGTTTGGGTTGGTCGTCCCGTGTTCCGCAGTTCTCGCACCGTTTATGATCGCGCACGGCTGGACGTTCAAGGCAGCAGCAACACAGTGCCACTCGTTGTCGGTCGTCTGTCATTCTTCGGCCCCGTCCCCATCACGTATCCCCGCGATCACGTCGGACATTTGCTCTAGCTCATCGACGGCATCATCAAACGATGTGTAAGCCTTCAACTTGGCAATCCGGTTGCGCGCCTGTGAAAATCGGTCGTCTGCGAAGATGTCCTTAAACGCTTGGACGCAGATTCGCAGGTTGTCGACCTCGCTGCGGAAGTCCTCGGTCAGCGGCGGCAGCTTCGGCGCATCCACGGGTGGTGGTTCAACCTCCTCCACGTCGAGTGGTTCCTGCTCCGGCTCGGACGGTTTCGGCTTACTCGGTCGCCGCCTACCGTCTAGGCTTTCAACTGTCCCATTTGGGGCAGTTGAGTCCACGTCACGGCTTACCGTTGACTTCCCGACGTTGAGAACGTCGGCAATGGCCCGCGTACTCATGCCTTTGCCAGACATGATCCGTACTAATTCTTTTCGTTCGTCACGGTCGGTAAACGTCAGTTGCACAGTGTCTTTGAACCATAAAGTCCATGACTTTATCCCTAGCGCTGTGTGGATTTCGCCGCGCTGAGCCTGGTCTATCAGGTCCAGCAGCTTTTGGTAGTTGTCGGCCGCGTTGGTGAGGTCTCGTATCACCCGGTCACTCGCGGCCCTGATCTTTTTGTCCAGTGCCTTGGCCTGCGGTGCGCTGAGTCTGGTCGTTGCGATTTCGGTTGTGCTCATGCCCCGCTCCGCTCATAGGTGCGACCGTCTAGATATGCGGTGACATCCGACCAGCGGTAGAGCACACGGCTCCCGCGCTTGATGAACTTCGGCCCGGTGCCCCGGTACCGCATTTGCGCTAGGCCTGTCTCGGTGGTCTTGAGATAGACGGCGACTTCCTCAGGTGTTCCGAGGTCGTCGGAGACGACGCGGGTTGATCTGCGTTCTCGTTTCATGGTGCTTATCTCCTAGCTTGACCAGCGGTTCTCGCTAGTCATTCCCACAATGTCATGACACGTAGTAGGTTGGAAGATGACAGTCAGTAATTCGCCAAGTGTCACTAGGAGGCGCGGCGATGGCGTGGAAGGAAGTCACGGTCAAGGGCGAGCAGTTCCCGTTGCCGAGCGGTGGCAGTGTGGAAATCACCGACGACAAGTGGGTGCCGGTAGGCGACGGGTTCACCTTCCGGGTGCTCACTTACCGCGATGACAGCACCGAGATTGTGTTTGAAGTCCGTAACGGTGTTCCCGGTGCGGTGAGCGTCACCCTCCGTGCCGGTGAGGGTTTCGTTCGCCAAAAGGATTTGAGCGCAACCAAACTCGATGACATCCGGGCCGGAGTCTATGCCGTCGCGGGCATCAATGCGAGCATCCCGAAAGGCGAATGGCACCACGGTTATAGCCACTATCAGCTTGATGCTTCGGATACAAGAAAGGCACTGAGAAAGGCCGGTTCTCGTCGCAAGATCACGCCGGAGCTTCTAGCGAAGGTTGCCGAGATACACAACAACGCATCCAAGGGCACGCGGACCAGTGCCGTTGTCGCCGCGTTTGACGTGGACCCACGCACAGCATTCCGTTACATCGCACGTGCCAAGCAGGAGGGTTTGATCAGTGGCAACGATTGAGAAGTACGAAATTAGCAGCGGCATAACACGTTACCGCGTGCGCTACCGCACGCCGGACAAACGGTCAACGGACAAAAGCGGATTCAGGACCAAGCGTGATGCCCAGGACTTCGCCAACGACATTGAGGTCAAGAAACTGACCGGTGATTACATCGCGCCAAGGTTGGGTAAGGTCACCGTGCATGAATTGTCGGCGGACTGGTTGGCGCGCAAAAAGGAGGCTACCGCCGAAAGTTATTACCGCACAATTGAAACCTCGTACCGGGTCCATGTGCAACCGCGTTGGGGATCGGTGAGTGTTGCCGATGTTGACGTTCTCGCTGCTGAGGCGTGGATTGCCGCCATGACCCGCAAAGGCTCCGGTGCAACGACAGTCATTCGGGCACAAGGTGTTCTGGCAGGCATTCTCAACGATGCAGTGAAAGGCAAACGCCTGTCAGCGAATCCGGCCAGGGGCTTGGAGAATCTTCCGAGTAAGTCAGGTAAACGCAGGGTCTACCTCACCGCCGATGATGTGACCAAGCTGGCTGACAATGCCGGTGAACACCGGGCGCTGGTGTTGGTGTTGGCGTACTGCGGTTTGCGTTGGGGTGAGGCCATCGGGCTACGGGTGCGTGATGTCCAGTTTTTGCGCCGCCGCATTTCGGTGTCATCCAACGCGGTGCAGATCGGATCCCGCCATGTGGTCGGGCCTACCAAGGGTCGTGAGGACCGGTCGGTGCCGGTACCTGAGTTCGTCGTAAACGAACTTTCGGCGCAGTGCCGGGGTAAGGCTGCCGGTGATCTGGTGTTCAGCACCAAGCACGGTATGTATCTGCAACGCCCGAAAGGGTCTAACGGTTGGCTGACCCGTGCCGTGAAGACTGCCGGTGTGCAAACCATCACTCCACACGACCTACGGCACAGCTGTGCATCCCTCGCCGTGAGCGCTGGTGTCAACGTGCTGGCATTGGCGCGGATGCTTGGGCATAAAGACCCATCGGTGACGCTGCGGGTCTATGCCGACCTGTTCGACACCGACCTAGACACGGTTGCTGTCAACCTGCACGCGAAGTACTCGCCGGAAAAGTGTGGGAAAAATGTGGGATTTGAGGCAGATTCATGACCACGAAACATGGTCTGAACTGGGTAAACTCTTGTGCGGGCGGAGGGACTCGAACCCTCAAGCTCTCTCGAGCACGGGCACCTAAAACCCGCGCGGTTGCCAATTTCGCCACGCCCGCAGTGCCTGGCGATCGTACCGTCACTTCAATCCTCAAACCTGTCGGCGGTCTCCCTTAACTTGGCTTCATCTGAAACGACAGGGAGCGGCGTCGTGCGCTGTATAGAAGAGTTCGAAACCGTGCAACGGCTGATCGCGGCCGGTATGAACGACTGCGCGATCGCGCGGCAGACCGGCATTTCGCGCTGCACAGTTCGGGACTGGCGACTGCGTCCACATGTTCGGGCCAGGCCCGTCGGCACATCAGCCTGCGGGAGCATCCACGAATTCGCCGCCTTCCCAGCAACCGCCTATAGCTACCTACTCGGCCTTTATTTGGGCGACGGATGTATCTCGCGATGCCGGCGTGTGTGGCGCCTGAGGATCACACTCGACAACAGGTACCCCAGAATCATCGACCGGTGTTGCAACGCCATTGACACCTTGATGCCGCGCCAGCATGCAGCAGTGATGAAACAACCGAAGCAATGTGTAGTCGTGTCTCACTACTCAAAGCACTGGCCATGCCTTCTACCTCAGCACGGTCTCGGCCGAAAGCACTTAAGACCGATCATGCTGGACTCGTGGCAGGAGGTGCTAGTCAAAAGCGCAAACGAGCAATTCATTCGCGGCCTGATCGATAGCGACGGCTGCCGCGTTGAGGCAAACGATCGCGGAGTTCTAAGCGTCCGCTACCACTTCTCAAACCGATCTGACGACATCCGTGGACTCTTCTGCGCGGCGCTCGATGAGCTAGGCATTCCCTGGACGCGGCCGCGCTGGTTCGAAGTCGCTGTCTATCGCAAGGCCGCGGTGGCGCGACTTGACGAATTCGTCGGTCCAAAAGCGTGAGGAAAGCCTGCGGAACACCTCGGGGTACTTTCTAGGGATGTCCACTACACGTCGTCGGAGACTCGCACTGATCGTGCTGGTGGTCTTTGCGGCGGGCGGCTGCCTGGCCTTGGGCTGGTGGCAGTGGACGAGGTTTCAATCGACGTCGGGCACTTTCCAGAATCTCGGATACGCCTTGCAGTGGCCGGCGTTCGCCGGATTCTGCGTCTACGCCTATCGCAAATTCGTCCGTTACGAAGAGGCGCCGCCGGAGCAGCGAAACACCAACACCGTCAACGAGATACCAGACGGACTCTTGCCTGAACGTCCCAAGGCCGTGCAACAGAACTCCGACGACCCAGCGCTGCGCGAGTACAACGCCTATCTGGCCGACCTTGCCAAGGCAGACAACGACAACCATCCAAAGCAGAACAGGACAACCGCATGACCACAGCCGGCGAGAACATCCGCACACCCCTGCTCGCCTACCGCGTGATGGCGTGGACGACGGGTCTGTGGCTTATCGCCCTGTGCTACGAGCTGGTGGTCCACTACATCGTCAAGGTGTCGAATCCGCCCACCTGGATCGGCATCGTGCACGGCTGGGTCTATTTCGCTTATGTACTGGCGGCTTTCAATCTGGCCGTCAAGGTCCGGTGGCCGATCGTCAAGACGATCGG
>NZ_JBAPRN010000512.1:0-2501 GCF_049281135.1 Mycobacterium sp.
CCGCGCATCTGCGCGTGCTGACCGCCGTCTCCGACTGGCCGCGCTACGGCGGGTATGCCGTGGCGGGTGTGTCCAGCTTCGGCTTCGGTGGCGCCAACGCGCACGTGGTGCTGCGTGAGGTGCTACCCCGCGACGTGATCGAGCGTGAGCCCGAACCGCAGCCCGAGGCTGAGACCGGGGCAGCCGCCGAGGAGCACGGGGAGCTGATCGGCGGGGTGCGTTTTGACGAATACGGCGAGTTCATTGATTCGGCCGAAGGCGGGAGCACGCCGGCCGATGACGAATACGAGTTGCCCGGCATCACCGATGAAGCCGTCCGGCTCAAAGAGATCGCGCTGGAAGAGCTTGCGGCCGAAGAAGTCCCGGTGCCCATGGTGCCGTTGCCGATCTCGGCGTTCCTGACGTCGCGCAAGCGGGCGGCCGCGGCCGAGCTGGCCGACTGGATGGAAAGCCCCGAGGGCCACGCTTCGTCGCTGGAGTCGATCGGCCGGGCCCTGTCGCGGCGCAACCATGGCCGTTCCCGCGCGGTGGTGCTGGCCCACGACCACGAAGAAGCGGTCAAGGGTTTGCGCGCGATCGCCGATGGCAAGCAGAAGCCCTACGTGTTCAGCACCGACGGACCGGCGACCAATGGCCCGGTCTGGGCGATGGCCGGTTTTGGTGCGCAGCACCGCAAGATGGGCAAGAACCTGTACCTGCGCCACGAGGTGTTCGCCGAGTGGATCGACAAGGTCGACGCGCTGATCCAGGACGAGCGGGGCTACTCCGTCCTCGAGCTGATCCTCGACGACTCGGTCGACTACGGCATCGAAACCAGCAACGTCGTCATCTTCGCGATCCAGATCGCGCTCGGTGAGGTGCTCAAGAGTCATGGCGCGAAACCCGCTGCGGTGATTGGCCAGTCGCTGGGCGAACCCGCATCCGCCTACTTTGCCGGCGGGCTCTCGCTCGCCGACGCCACCCGGGTGATCTGCTCGCGCTCGCACCTGATGGGCGAGGGCGAGGCGATGTTGTTCGGCGAGTACATCCGGTTCATGGCGCTGGTCGAATACTCCGCCGACGAACTCAAGACGGTGTTCGCCGACTTCCCCGGCCTGGAGGTGTGTGTCTACGCCGCGCCGAGTCAGACCGTTATCGGTGGCCCGCCCGACGAGATCGACGCGATCGTCGCCCGCGCCGAGGCGGAGGGACGCTTCGCCCGCAAACTCCAGACCAAGGGCGCCGGCCACACCTCGCAGATGGATCCGCTGCTGGGCGAGTTCTCCGCTGAGCTGCAAGGTATTTCGCCGAGCAGCCCGAATGTCGGGATCTTCTCGACGGTGCACGAGGGGACCTACGTCCGGCCGGGTGGCGAGCCGATCCACGATGTCGCCTACTGGCTCAAGGGCATGCGGCACTCGGTGTACTTCACCCACGGGGTGCGCAACGCCGTCGACAACGGATACACCACGTTCCTGGAGCTCGCGCCGAACCCGGTCGCGCTGATGCAGATCGGGTTGACCACCGCGGCCGCGGGATTGCCGGACGCACAGCTGATTCCGACCTTGGCCCGCAAGCAGGACGACGTCGAGTCGATGATCTCGGCGATGGCCCAGCTGTTCGTGTTCGGGCACGACCTCGACATCCGCACACTGTTCACCCGCGCCACGGGTCCAGAAGATTTCGCCAACATCCCGCCGACCAAGTTCCGCCGCAAGGAGCACTGGCTGGACGCGCACTTCTCCGGCGACGGCTCGGTACTTATGCCCGGCACGCACGTGGCGATGCCCGACGGCAGGCATGTCTGGGAATACGCACCGCGCGGTGAGGCCGATCTGGCCGCTCTGGTGAGAGCCGCTGCGACGCAAGTGCTTCCGGATGCGGTGCTGACCGCCTCCGAGCAGCGCGCGGTGCCGGCCGCTAATGCTCGGCTGGTCACGACGCTGACCCGTCACCCCGGTGGCGCGGCCGTGCAGATCCACGCGCGCATCGACGAGTCCTTCACGCTGGTCTACGACGCGCTGGTGTCGCGGGCAGGGCAGGCTTCGGTGCTGCCGACCGCCGTCGGCGCGGGTGCGGCGGTCGCAGCCACGCAGACCTCGGTGGTCGCGCCGGTCGCCGAAGAGCCCGAAGCCAGTGCCGTGACCGACAGCCTGACCGCCCGACAGATCGGCGCTTTGGGCCGTTGGACACCGGATTCCGGTGAGACGATTCGTGATCGGCTGGCAGCCATCGTGTCGATGGCGATGGGCTACGAGCCCGAGGACCTGCCTTGGGAGGTCCCGCTGGTCGAACTCGGCCTGGACTCGATGATGGCCGTGCGGATCAAGAACCGCGTCGAGTACGACTTCGACCTGCCGCCGATTCAGCTGCAGGCGGTCCGCGACGCCAACCTCTACAACGTCGAGAAGTTGATCGAGTACGCGATCGAGAACCGCGACGAGGTGCAAGATCTGCACGAGCGCCAGAAGACGCAGACGGCCGACGAGATCGCCGCCGAGCAGGCCGCGATCCTGGCAGGC
>NZ_JBAPRN010000513.1:0-3317 GCF_049281135.1 Mycobacterium sp.
TTCCAGCACCGGTCAGCTCGGTTTGCAGTATCCGAAGATTCCTCAGCAACTCGGTGTCGCCGAGTACGCCACCGGACTCGGCCCGGATCGCGTCGGCCACCACTTTGGGCCGCAGCGGAACGGATTCGGTCGCCAGTCGCTCGCGCACCCGGTCGATCAGCGAGCCCGTCATGCCGCGCGGCGATCGTGCTGAGCGGCGGGATGCACCGGCAGCACCGCGAGGACGCGACGAGCCGCCGCCGCCAGCGCCGAACGCCGTCCCAACCGCAGGCCGCCCTGCTCGAGTTGCTCGGCCAGCCGTGGGTCGGGCTTCATCGAAACCAGCAGCGGTAACCCGGCGATCTCAGCCACCTCCTCGGCCCGCAGACCGCCCGGAGACGGGCCTCGCACCACCAAGCCGAGATTGGGATTCAAGCCGGCGAGCGTTGGGGCCATCGTGGCGGTCGCCGCGCACGCCCGCACATCGCACAGGCTGATCACGACGACGAGATCGGCTGTCTCCAAAACAGTCTCGACGGCGCAGCTCAATCGACGCGGGAGGTCGCACACCACGGTCGCACCGCCGCGACGGCCTGCGTCGATGACGGCCTGCACTGCGCCGGGGTCCAATTCGTCGCAGCGCCGGGTGCCCGACAGCACGCTGATCCCGCGGTGTCGCGGTAACGCGTCGCGCACCGCCGACCAAGTCAGCCGTCCACCCTCCAGCGCCAGATCGGGCCAGCGCACACCGGGCGTCGTCTCCGCGCCGACTACCAGATCGATGCCACCGGCCCACGGATCGACGTCGACCAGAAGCGAATTGCTCGCAGCCTGTGCCAGCGCGACCGCGAACAGTGAGGCACCCGCCCCACCGCGCCCGCCGATCACCGCCACCACCGTGCCGGCGGCGCCATCATCGCGGGCCGAGTCACCGGCGTCCGCCAACTCGCGGACCAGATCATGTTCTTGCGCAGGCAGTTTCAGCACATGCTGGGCACCCACGTCGATGGCCGCCGCCCATGTCGTCGGCGCCGGGTCGGTGCCGGCCACCACAATCACGTGTGCGCGGCGCGGCAATCCGGTGACGGCACATCCCTGCGCAGCGGATTCGTCGAGGATGACCGCCAGCGCTGCCGACCACGCTTTCCGGCTCACCGGTAATGCGCTGCCGGCGTGGACAACTCGCACGCCGGCGGCCGCCGCAATCCGATCCAGTTCGCCACGCAATGCGGGCTCGGCAAGCACGGCCAGAATGCCGCGGACGTCGCTGATAGCCATCGGCCCACCGTGCCGGTGCGGGGCGGGCGCCGCCAGTCGCGCGGCAGGATTTGTGGACGAAACTCGCTCTGTGCACACAACGACGACGTCGGTCAAGCTAAGAATTTTGCCCCAGAAAAGGGACGACCCCCGCCAGGGGGGGAGGAGGCGAGGGTCGTCGTGAATCAGCCCCGGGGGGTCGGGCTGATACACCCTCGGCTAAGCCGAGTGATTCTTACTATACACATGAGAGTGTCGCGCCGCGCAAGGGTTGTTTCCGAAAGATGCACACAATCTCTAAGTAGCTGAATCAACCGGATTGCGGTCTACATTAGCCGCCAAACCATACCTGACCGGCGCTTTTATCGACAGCGTCGCGATTTGCGGTCGCACCGCCCTATGCTGGGCCCGTGACCGTATCAGACTCGGCCGCTGACCAGCAAACATCATCGATGCCCGCCAGCCCCAGTCCGCGCACAGCAGCTTTTTTCGATCTCGACAAGACCATCATCGCCAAATCCAGCACCCTGGCGTTCAGCAAACCCTTCTTCGCCCAGGGATTGATCAACCGCAGGGCCGTCCTGAAGTCCAGCTACGCTCAATTTCTGTTCCTGCTCTCCGGCGCCGACCACGACCAGATGGATCGGATGCGCATCCACCTGACCAACATGTGCACCGGCTGGGACGTGGAGCAGATCAAGACGATCGTCAACGAGACGCTGCACGACATCGTCACGCCGCTGGTGTTCGCCGAGGCCGCCGACCTGATCGCCAGCCACAAGTTGTGCGGCCGAGACGTCGTGGTGGTGTCGGCATCCGGCGAGGAGTTGGTCGCGCCGATCGCGCGTGCGCTGGGGGCCACGCACGCGATGGCGACGCGGATGGTTGTCGAGGACGGCAAGTACACCGGCGAGATCGGGTTCTACTGCTTCGGCGAAGGGAAGGTGCAGGCGATTCGCGAGCTGGCCGCGCGCGAGGGCTATCCGCTCGAGCACTGCTATGCCTACTCCGATTCGATCACCGACATGCCGATGCTCGAGGTGGTGGGCCATCCAAGTGTGGTCAATCCGGACCGCGCCCTGCGACGCGAGGCGTCGGCCCGCGACTGGCCGGTACTCGAGTTCTCCCGGCCGGTATCGCTGCGCGACCGCATCTCGGCACCGTCGGGTGCCGCAGTCGCAACCACCGCCGCAGTCGGCATCAGCGCACTAGCCGCCGGGGCGCTGACCTATTCGTTGCTGCGCCGACTGTCGCTGTAGCCGGCGGCTCAGCAAACTATCCCCGGCACGGGTCAGCATCACTTCGGCTTTTTAACGACAATTGGCTCTTGATGTGACCGGGGTCACGGAGTACAAAGGATCTACGGAAGCCCGGTACGGCCAAGACCGATCCAGAAGAGAAGGATCGATCTCCCGGATCAGGGCAACCCAGCACGGTACCCGGCACCCACGCGGAGTCATAGCCGCGATAATGGCAGAAGTGTTGCGGGCCTGCGTAATTGCGAAGAGTGGACGGCGTCGACGGTCCTTTGGGTGGGGCTGCAGCCGGAAGCGTCGCAAGATCGCCGAGGCCACCCCACGCAGCCCACAGATGCACGCATGGTAACCGGGTCCCGTGCTAGCGGGCGGCGAGCCGAATGCCTTCGGTGCGCCGCCCGCTCTATTCGTCTGAGCCGCCCGATGCCGGCCCTTCTGCAAGCGTCTCAGCAATCGACAACGCCTCCTGCGCGCCGGTGCGCATAGCCCGGCACGACAGCACCAGCCAGGCAGTCATGCCTTCGGGCGTCCCTTCCGCGAAACCGCGCGCGGCGTCACGGTAGTCGGCGGCGCGACGCATCCAGTCAACCTCCGGCACGCCCAGGCCGTGCGGGTCGAGACCGGTCGCGATGGTCACCAGTCGCGACACCGCGCGCGCGACCACGCCGTCCGCGGTACCGAACGGAGCGAGGGTCAGCAACTCGCCGTGGGCGACCGCGGCGATCACCGGGGCCGGTGCCTTGGTAGCGCCGGTCACGATCTCGGTGAGCAACTCCAACCGGGGTCCGACATCGGCGTCGGCGCGCGGCCTGCCCAGCCGGCTCT
>NZ_JBAPRN010000514.1:0-9119 GCF_049281135.1 Mycobacterium sp.
CTGGTCTACCTGCCACCGGACGTTCAGGATCGGCTGTTCGACAACATCGTGGCCCTGTCCGCAGCGGGCAGCCGCATCGCCACCGAACACATGGACTTGCGCAATGTTCCAGCAGACTGGGCGGACCGGCTCACCGAGCGATCACGTCGGATCGGCTCCAACATCAACCTGGCCGAGCTGTTCTACAGCGGGGACCGCAATCCTGCCGCCGACTATCTCAAAGACCACGGTTGGCACATCGACGTCCAGACAACCTCGCAGATCTACGCGGCCAACGGATTCGAGCTGCCCGACGACGAGCTGGCTTCCTTCGGCGATGGGTCTGGTTACCTGACGGCGACGCTGGCGTAGGTGTGTCGACGCTGGCTTGATGTCTCGCTAGTAGGACTGAGCCAACGGGTTTGGCTCAGTGCTGCAGCGTGTTGAGCCTTTCCTCAACCTGGAGCGCGTGCAACGCGTGCGACGCAGTCTCGTAGCCCTTCACGACGCCCTCTAATCGTGCGGGCGAGCCTTCGAAGCACGCCCAGTCGAAGACAGCTTGGCAGACATGGTCAGCCAAGCTCCGCAAGATGCCGTCTCGAGGCGGGTTGTCGATGACTTTGATCGCCGCCGCGCACAGTGCTCCCTTGTCGACGGTGTCACTGCCTAATGCTTGGTGTGCCAACGACATGAGGTCGCGGGTATGGCCACCCTCGAAGTCCATAAAACTCCTTGCCTCTCCTTGATTCTCAGCCCTGTGCCGTCAGGTTCGCTGTGCATCAGTCGAGACGTAACCTAGCCGAACAACGGGCACACACCGGCCACGTTCCGATAACAGACCTACATCATTCGTGACGGGTCTCGAGGCAATCCGCAAGACGCAGGACACCACGCAGCGCGTGGTCGTACGGTGAGGCCATGCCTGACAGCGTCGCGGAGCTGCAATCAACCGGTGCCTGGCAATTCTTCCAAGACATGCTGCGCGACATGACCACCGTGGTCACCGAGGACGCCGAATGCGAACGCGAGTTTGTCGAGGGACTACGAGTCATCGCGCGAATATCGTCGCTGTGCGCACAACTTTCGGTGGAAGCCGATCCCGACCAGCCATCGTTCTTCGATATGTGTACGCCGACGCGGATGGTCGGCGGCCCCAACCCCGACGGCAACTACTACCTGGCGATGATCCGCGGCGACCGCAGCTACCGGATCATCGGCCACCGGGGTACGAGCGCATACCTCGGGCTCCAGATCCTCGCCGGCACCGGACTCACTCCGCGGCGGATGGCCGGTTATGTCAGCGATGTCGACTTGTCCTTGACGGCGGGACAATTCGAGCTGGTGCTGTCTGAGCATAAGCCCGCCGACCTCAACGGCGCACAGTGGCTGCCGATCCCGGCGGATGCGTCATCGGTAGTTGTGCGCGAATACATCGGCGATCGGGCCACCGAGCAGCTCGCCACACTCCACATCGCCCCGCTGGATCCCGATCCCGTCGTGGCGCTCACCGACAGCGCGCTGTCGGAGCAGTTGACCGCGATGGCCTGGACGTTGATGAAGCTGGCCACGCTGCACCGCACTATCAAGCCCGAGCTCATCGAGCAGCCGAACACCCTGCTGACAGCCCAAGCCGCCGACCTCGGCGACGCCGACACCACGCCGGACAATCTGTACATGATCGGAACCTTTCGACTCGAGCCCGACCAAGCCCTCGTGCTCGACATTCAACCGCCGGCCACCCGCTATTGGAACGTCACACTGGAAAACATCTGGCACGAGTGTCTTGAGCCGCACCGCAGACATAGCTCGGTGACCAACAAAGGCGTCCACGCCGACGCAGACGGACATGTGCGTATCGCGATTTCAGCGCGTGACCTCGGAGTGGGCCACTGGCTCGACACGGGCGGGCGGCACCGCGGCTTTGTCGTACTGCGCTGGCTCGACAATCCCGAACCGCCTACGGTCACCACGTCGATCGACCAGGGCCAGAAATGATTCTGCAGGAACGCTTTTCGCCGGAGAAGCTGGTTGGCGCCGCCTGTGCCCGGGCCGGGCTCGACGACTTCGGCGACGATGGGTGGCAGCCAGGCTTGCAGGTGCTTGTCGACGGCCTCGTCAACGAGGCGCGGCTTTCGGTGATCGGGGTTGAAGTCGCGTATGCCGACCTCATTCGCGCGTTGTCGAACCGTCTCGGTGTAATCGATTGGCGGAAAAAGAATCCCGATGTCGCGGCCGAGCAGATCACCCGCCCCATCGTTATTGTCGGTCAGCCTCGGACCGGCACCACAATCCTCTACGACCTGCTCACCCAAGATCCGGAGTTGCGCGCTCCGTTGACTTGGGAGGTCGACGAGCCATGCCCAGTGCCCCAGCCCGAGACCTATCATGACGATCCACGCATCGCCCAAATCCAAACGAACATTGAACTTTCCGAGCAGATCATTCCCGGCTTCCTCAAGTTCCACCCGATGGGCGCACTGGTGGGTCAGGAGTGCGTCCGGATCACGGGCGGCGAATTCACCAGCATGATCTACTCGGTGCAGTACCGGCTCCCGAGCTACTACCGCTGGCTGCTCTATGACGCCGAATACGCCGGCGCCTACCGCTACCATCGAATGTTCCTGCAACATCTACAATCTGGCGTCCACGGGCAATGGCTGCTGAAATCACCCGCGCACCTGTGGCAGCTCGACGCGCTGCTGGCGGAATATCCGGACGCGCTGATCGTCCAGACTCATCGCGATCCGCTCAACGTCATCTCCTCGATCGCCGCGCTGACCAACCACCTGCGGCGGATGAGCACCGATGAATCCACCGTCGCCGAGTGCGCCGCGCAGAGCTACGAGGAGATCATCGTCGGGCTCGAGCGGGAGATGGCCCTCCGCGACAGCGGGGTCATCCCTGACGATCGGATCATCGACGTCAAGTTCACCGATTTCATGAACGATCCATGGGCCACGATCGGTGGGATTTATCGAGCATTGGGCCGTGAGCTGCGGCCCGAGACCGAGCAACGGATGCACGACTTCCTGGCCGCCCATCCCTCCGACGGCGGGCACGGCCGCTACACCTGGTCAGACACCAACCTCAATGCTGACGAGGTGCGCGAGCGGGTACGCCCCTACCAAGACCGCTACGCCATCCCCACTGAGAAGCTGCGATGACGGGATCGGCAGGTTTTCCCGGGGCGGCCGAATGGATCGCCGAAAACGAGGCCCTGGTGAGCCGCCGTGGACATCGCATCGCTTTCCGGCGTCGCGGGACCGGGCCCACGGTGCTTCTGCTGCACGGGTTTCCGACGTGGTCCTATGACTATGCAGAGGTGGCCACCGACCTGGCCACCGACCACGACGTGATCACCATGGACTTCCTCGGCTACGGCGCATCGGACAAGCCCGACAGCTACCAGTATTCGGTGACCGAATCCGCCGACACCGTCGAAGATCTCGTCGCGCACCTCAACGTCACGTCGGTGCGACTGGTGGCTCACGACTACGGCGGGATCGTCGGTCAGGAACTCATCGACCGGGCCAATCGAGGAGTGCTTCCGTTCGCGATCGACCACCTGACAATGTTGAATTCCGGGATTGTATACAGCGCCTACCGGCCGACGCGCTTGCAGAAGTTGCTCATCCGTCCGGTCATCGGCAAGTTGCTGGCCGGCCAGGTCAGTGCCGCGCGGGTCCGCTCAGCACTCGACGCGGTTCGGGGAACACCGTTGAGTGACAGCGAGTTCGACGACCTCTGGCTGGGTATGTCGCGCGACAACGGGCACAAGCTGTCGCATCTGCTGATCAAGTACAACGCCGAGCGTGCGGCTCACCATCAGCGGTGGGAGTCGGCGCTGGCTGATTGGGCCGGCCCGCTGCGTTTGGTGTGGGGACTCGCGGACCCCGTCTCGGGCGGCCACGTTCTCGAGGTGGCGGTTAAGGCCCTGCCGCGCGCCGTGGTCACTGAGCTTCCCGATGTCGGTCACTACCCCTCGTCCGAAGCCCCACGGGCCGTCGCAGCCGCGGTGCGCGACAGTTACTGAGGGGTCTGTCCGCGAGGAGGTTATTCGGCGGCAACGATTTTGGCGATCTGCTCGGCGACCGCCTTTCGTATCTCGTCGTCGTCGAGATCCTGCAACCCAAACGCGACGCGCAGCGTCGGTCCCATGAGACCCCATCCGATTTGCAGCGCCATCCCGTGGGCAGCCAGCAGTCGCGCGGTGCGGTCATCGGTATGACCAGTTCGCACCTGGTCCAGAAAGGCTTCCATACCGGGAAATCGCTGCTGGAGTTCTTCGACGGGAAATCCGTCGAGCATCGAGCGCACCATCACGCGCGCCTGAATCTCCGAGGTGGCTTCGACGTCCGATGGCGATGCCCCAGACTCCCGCAGGGCCGCAGCCGAGTCGGCAAGGTACTGCAGCGTGGCTGCCAGAAGTTGACGTTTGCTGCCGAAGTGGCGGTGCAGCAGGCCGTGATTGACCCCGGCTCGAGCTGCGACCTCGCGGATGGATGTCGCGGCCGGGCCCTTCTCGGCGAACAGTTCGCTCGCTGCTTGCAAGACGGCCGCGCTGACCTCGTCTTTACCAATTGGCTTCGCCGTGGTCGCAACCGTTGCCTCCGATGTAGCCATCTGTGTACAGTAGCGGACAACGTCGTGTAGTCAGGTGCCTACATGACCGAAACGTCGACAAGGAGCAGCCGTGAGCAGTGATCTTCGTGTGGTCAAGCTGAGCGAGAATATCGGGGCGCGTATCGACGGGGTGCGGCTCGGCGAGCTCGATAGTGAGACCGCGGCAGCGATCAACCAAGCACTGGTCACTCACAAGGTGGTGTTCTTCCGCGGGCAGAAGCACCTCGATGACGACTCCCACTATGCGTTCGCCGAGAGCCTGGGCGTTCCCACGACGCCGCACCCGACGCTCAAGTTCGAGGGCAGCCGGGTTATGCGACTGGAATCCATCGGCGGGAGCGGCGCCAACCAGTGGCACACGGATGTCACGTTCGTCGACCGGCCGCCGAAGGCGTCGATCCTGCGCGCCGTCGAGTTGCCGGCCTACGGCGGCACCACCACCTGGGCCTCCACTGTCGCCGCATATCAGCAGCTGCCCCAGCCTCTCCAGCAGCTGGCCGACGGCCTGTGGGCAATGCACAACAACGCATTCGACTATGGCCAGGTCGACCCTTCGAAGTTAGCGGCCCTGGAAGCTGACCCCGAAGCGGTGTTGAAGTACGCAGCCGAGTTTCAGTCCACCCACTACGAGGCTCATCACCCGGTGGTGCGGGTCCACCCGGAGACCGGCGAGCGCTCGGTGTTGCTCGGCAACTTCGTCAAGTCCATCTTGGGAGTCAATGGCGCCGAGTCGCAGGCATTGTTCCGGATCTTCCAGGATCGGATCACCTGGCTGGAGAACACAATCCGATGGAACTGGGAACTCGGCGATGTCGCGATGTGGGACAACCGTGCGACCCAGCATTACGGCGTCTCCGACTTCGGTAATCAACCGCGCATCATGCATCGGATAACCCTCGCGGGCGATATTCCGGTCAGCGTTCACGGTGAACGCAGCCGCGTCGTCGCCGGGGACGCCGGTGACTATTCAGTGGTGGACACCCCGAGACCACTTGTGGCCTAACCTGAGGCGTCGATACGTCATCAGGAGACCTGGATGGGCTTGCTCGACCACAAAACCGCCGTGATCACTGGCGCCAACTCCGGCATCGGGCTTGCCACCGCCAAGAGGTTCATTGCCGAGGGCGCTGACCGAGTGTTCATTAACGGCCGGCGGAAACCCGAACTGAGCGCTGCGGCAACCCAATTAGGCTCCCGCGCGGTAGCCGTGCCGGGCGATGTCGGAACACCGGGGGATCTCGACCGGCTCTACACCGAGGTTGACGCCGCGGGCAAGGGCCTCGACGTCGTGGTGGCCAACGCCGGCTCCACGAGGGTCGCGCGACTGGGCGAGATCACCGAGGACGACCTCGACGCGCTGCTGACCACCAACGTCAAGGGCGTGGTGTACACCGTCCAAAAAGCCCTGCCGCTACTCAACGACGGCGCCTCGATCATCCTGATCGGGTCCACCACCGCCGACCGTGGTCGCCCGGGACTGAGCGTCTACGCCGCATCCAAGGCCGCCGTGCGATCGTTCGCGCGCGCCTGGGCGAACGAACTCGCTGATCGGAGCATCCGGGTCAACGTCGTCGTGGCGGGATCGACCGCGACACCGGGAAGCGACAATCTGGCCGCACAGACCGATCCCAACTCCTCGATCGAGGAGTTTCGCGCGGCACGCGTTTCGACCATCCCGTTAGGGCGCTTCGCCGATCCTGTCGAGATCGCCAACGCGGCAGTGTTTTTGGCCAGCGACCTGTCCAGCTTCACGACCGGATCCACCATCACCGCCGACGGCGGGTTCAACCAGGTCTGACGTTACTGCGCAAGCAGATTGACGATTCCGGTGAACACCGTGGGCATGGCCTTCGCGGCCGGCACGATGCGCGACCGGATCGGAGCGTAGGCCGAAGCCTGAAGCAGGGCCGCAGTCAGCATGCGGTAGCGCCGAGTCAATTGACGCCATTGCCGGTCGTAATCCTGTGGGCGATCACTCATCACACAGTCGACCAGTAATTCGGCAGCACCGAAAGCCAAGCCAAGACCCTCGCCGGTGAGCGCGTCGACGTAGCCCGCGGCGTCGCCGACAAGCAGGACCCGTCCGGCCGTGCGGCCCGAAACATTCTGCCGCAACGGTCCTGCTGCGCGATCGGGCTCGTGCGGGTGGCCTTCGATCCGATCACGCAGGGCCGGGAATTCCTCGAGATGGCGATCGAATCCCCCCCGGCCGGAACTGAGTAGCGCGATGCCCACGCAATCGTCAGCAATAGGTGTCACGTATGCCTCAGCGCCCGGCGCCCAGTGCACTTCGACGTGGTCCGACCACGGCGCGGTCTGGACGTGTCGGCGGATACCCCAGCGGCGCGGACCGGGACTGGTTTGCTCCAGGCCCAACGAGCGACGGATCGGGGAATGCAACCCGTCTGCCGCGGCGAGGTAACGCGCCCGCCAGTGTCCGGCGCGAACGCCGTCGGCGTCCTGGCTGATCTCCCGGATCTCGTCCTGGACGATGTCAACGCCGGCCTCGACTGCGGCGTCCAGAAGTGCGCCGTGCAGTACGGTCCTGCGCACACCGCGCCCAGTCCCATGCTTGAATTTCGCGTCGACGTGTCGCGTTCCATCACGGTAGCTGATGCCCCGGATCGGCTTGCCGAGCGGATGCACCGCAAGACCTTGAAGATGGCGCAGGGTGTGGGGCATCAGGCCCTCACCGCATGCCTTGTCGATCGGTCCGCTGCGGCGTTCGGCGACAACCACGTGCAGCCCCGCCCGAGCACCGTGGATTGCAGTAGCCAGACCGGCCGGCCCGCCGCCGACGACGAGAAGGTCGATCACTTCAGGCTCGCCAGTGCGGCATTTTCGACCCTGACCCGGGTGCTCAGCAACCACGCGTTGAGGATCGAGAAGGCCAGCGCGGTAACCCATGCCGAGTGCACCAACGGCAGCGCCACACCTTCGGCGATTACCGCGACGTAGTTCGGATGAGGTATCAGCCGGTAGGGTCCGCCGGTCACGCGGCTCGCACCCGGAATGACGATGACGCGGGTGTTCCACTGATAGTCCAGGGTCGTGATGCACCACCAGCGCAGTGCCTGGGCCGCCAGCACAACCACGAACATCGACCAGCCCAAAGCCGGAATGAAGCTGCGGTGCAGCACAATCGGCTCGACCAGGCAGCCCACCAGCAGACTGAAGTGCAAGGCCACCATCGCCGGATAGTGGCCGGCGCCGAGTTCCACGCCGCCGTGCGTCTTACTGACGGCGCGGTTGCGTTCGGCAACCCGCACTTCGATCAGTCGCTCGACGGCGACCGCGACGACCAACAACGCGTACCAAGTCATCGCAGTCTCACCGCCAGCGCAGCATGACGAGCTCGGAGCAGAAGCCGGGGCCCATCGCGAGCAGCATTCCCGGGCTGCCGCTCGGCGGCTGCTTGGCGATCGTGTCACGCAGGACGTGCAGCACCGACGACGACGAGAGGTTACCGACTTCACTCAACGACCGCCACGTCAATTCCAGTGCGTCGGAGGGCAATCCGAGTGATGAGACAATCGCCTCGATGACCTTGGGACCACCCGGATGGCTGACCCATGCACCGATGTCCGGGATACCAACCCCGTACGCAGCCAGCAGGCCTGCTACGTCGTCGGACAAATACTGCTCGACGACGCTGGCGACGTCTGGGGAAAGGATGAGACCGAAGCCGGTCGAACCGATATTCCATCCCATCGTGTCCTGCGAGTCCGGGTACAGGTGACTGCGCGAACCGAGCACTTCGGGTCCACGGGCCCCGATCTGCTCGGCGCGACGTGCACCGACCGCGACGACCGCCGCGGCGCCGTCGCCGAACAGCGACGTCCCGACAAGGGAAGCCAACGACGGGGTTGTCGCGGGGAAGGTGAGAGAGCACAGCTCCACCGACAGCAGCACCGCGACGTCATCGGGCGCGCCGCGCAGGTAGTCGTTGAGCCGGCCCACTCCGGCGGCACCGGCGACGCAGCCGAGGCCGAACATCGGCACCCGTCGTACATCGGGGCGAAGTCCCAGGCGTGTCGCGATGCGGGCTTCGATCGACGGCACTGCGAGACCGGTGACGGTCGTCGACATCACCACGTCGACATCCTGCGGCCGCAACCCCGCTTCATCGAGGGCGGCGGAGATCGCCGCGCAGCCGAGCTCCACCGCGTTTTCAATCCAGATGTCGTTGGCCTTGCCGAAGTCGGTCAGCGAGGCGTACTCCTCGAGCGGCAGCACCAGATAGCGACCGTTGACTTTGGAACTTGCATGGAACTTGCGGAGCAGATCCCCGTGATTCCTGAACGCGGGAAGCCCGGCCAGCATGTCGGTGATTTCATTCTGCGGATAGTGATGCTCTGGCAGGACGCCCTGTACACCCGCTATGACGCTGCCGGCTCTGTGGGCCTGAAATTCATTGCCGTTCTTGGTTTTTCTCATCTGACTCACCTGTCTTGGACGACGTTGGTTGCCGGCACCGTTGCCGCTGCTGAAATTTGTGACCGACCGCGAGTGGGTCC
>NZ_JBAPRN010000515.1:0-3419 GCF_049281135.1 Mycobacterium sp.
GTGCTGGGAGTGTCCGCGTAATCAGGCAACCAGCGCGGCCCGTCATGCGGGGCTCACCGTGGTGCGGTTACCGTGGTGCCGTCTAGGTGCCCGTTGTTTCACGTGTATTGCACGGTCTTACGTCTGCCCTGTTCAAACCGTGCCCGCACAACGTGCCCCCGGCAGGATTCGAACCTGCGACACCGGCTTTAGGAGAGCCGTGCTCTATCCCCTGAGCTACGGGGGCTCAAGTCATCGTTAAACCTAGCCGCTCACCGGCGTCAGGCGAGTGCGGGTCTTAAATCCAGACCAGCAGACGTGGGCTGCCCGGCGTTTCCCGCGGAAAGGCAATCGGCGCGTCGATGCCGTCGAGCGTGAGGTGCACTGCCTCGGTGTCAGCAGAGACCGCGACGATTGTGCCGATCGCGTACTGCTGTTCGTCATTCCACTTCACCGTGGCGTACTGCCCAAGGTGTTGCACCGCAAGGTCTTCGGGCGCGACCACGGTCGGCTGGGGCGGCAGCGCCGATACCCCGGCATCTAGCTCGTTGTCGGCCGGCGCGGGCCCGGAGTCCTCGGCCCAGGCGTTCTCGTCGCCGAAATATTCGCCGTCGTCGCCGGCCTGCTTGAGCCTTCCCAGCGCCGACTTCGCGTCCGAGCCATCTTCCTCGACCCACAGTCGCCAGCCCGGCGGTGGCGGCGGCCAGGCTGGATCCGGCGACCAGTCGGCGTGCGGCGCCCACCCTTTGGGTGGCTTTGGCCAGTTCGGGGGCGGGTTGTAGCGCATCAACCCACCTTACGGAAAATCGTTAGGTAGTTGCTGTGTGATTTCTGCGGTCAGCGCAACTCGGGAATCACCTTGGCGATGGTGTCGACGTGGTTTTCCTGGAAGGTGAAGGACGTCAGCCCGTATTTGTCGCGGTAGCCGCGCAAAGTGTCGGCGATCTCGCGGGGCGACCCGCTGAGCACCGACGGCAGCGCCAGCAACTCTTCGTCCGACAGGTCCACGAATCTGCGGGTGAGTGCCAGGTCGGGTTTCCCGGAGTTGTCCGACGGCACGGCGGTGATCGCGAGGTTCAACTCGAGGTCGGCGAACCGGTCGCCGGCGGCATTCCGGACGAATTCGATGCGATCGGCGAGCGGGTCGGCGGCGTCACCGGCGCTGGCGCCGGTCAACCCGATGATGTCGGCGTGCTGGGCGGCGATGGTGAGCAATCGATTTCCGTTGCCGGCGATCAGGATTGGCACCTTGGGGAGGTGCTTCTTCATGTAGGTGGTGACGTGCTCGAGATGGTCGACACGCTGGCCGGCGGTCGGGTACGGCAGCTCGGCAGCCTCGAATTCCTCGCGCACGTACCCGGCGCCGAGGCCGAGGTCGAGGCGTCCGTCGCTGAGCTGGTCGACCTCGCCGGCGTCACGAGCCAACAGAGCGGGCTTGTAGAAGCCGGCGTTGAGCACATAGGTGCCCAGCCGCACGGTGGAGGTCGCGGATGCGATCGCGGTCAGCACCGGAAACGGTGCCGGCGCACCGAGGTGATCGGGCAGATGCAGGGCGTCGAAGCCGAGGTCCTCATAGCGCTTTGCCTTGTCCTGCAATTTCGTTCGCGACTTGGCTGAGTGAATGCCCATTGAAAAGCGAAAGGCCCGTTCGGCCATCGGCCACCTCCGATTGTTTAGTTATCTGGACGGTAATTTCCAACAGCGGGCTGCGGCCGCCAGGCCCTGCACCAGATCAGCGGTCACCGGCGACAGACCGTCGTCGCCGGGCAGCGGACTGCGGGGGCTGATCCCCCTGACCCGGATCGGCAGTTCCAATTGTGTTCCGCCATAACGTGCCTGGTTGACGGGATTCTGCGGGTGCAGGCCACGCAGCTCGGGGGGAATCTCGTCGAGGTCGGTGACGATGTGATAGCCGGGCAGTTCGAGGTGGTCAGCCAGGTGGGTGGCAAGCGCGCGATTTCCACCTCCGGCCAACAACTGCGTAGCCCGGCCGATCCGGCCGTAGCCGTGCAACGACACCGCGATGTCCACGTGGTCGAGGAACTCTGCCAGGCGGGCTGACTCGTCGCGGAGAAATCGCGCCGACGACAGGTGGTGTGGATAGCGATCGGGATGCCGGATCAGATACACCGACGCGCCCGCCGCGTCAGCGGCGCGCTCGGCGATCACGTCGGTCATCTGTTCCAGACCACCACCGTGAATCGCCAGGAAACCGAAGCGCGACCGCAACCGGCTGGCCTCGGATACCCCAGGGTCGGCAAGCAGCTCGGAAAGCGACTGTGGCGCAGGTGTTGTCGGCCGTGACCGCGGGCGGGGCCACCGGGCGGGATCCCATCGGCGTAGGAAGTCGATCCAGTGTTGGGGCAAACCGTGATGCCGCGCTCCGTCGATGATGCGTTCCAGGTAGCCAGGTCGTGGCGGGCCCAGGTTCACCCGGTGGTCGATGTAAACCCAGGCGTCTGACGGGCCGTCTTCGGTCTGCACCGTCTTCTGGTCGCGCTGGTAGCGCACCGGCACACCTTCGGCGCTGTCCAGGGCGGCCAGATCGTGGTCGGACAGCTGCCAGACGACTCCGTGCACCTGCGTGCCGGGCAACGGCTCGACGGTGGCCACCCCGCGTTGATTGATCAGCCAGTCGTGGTCGGCGAGCACGGCGCGCCGCGGATTGGCGGCGTCCGGACAACGCTGCGCCATTTGCCGCACGCACAGGTTCGACCCGTACGCGAAGTAGAAATGACGGCTGCGCTGCGTCACGATCTCGATGTTAGCCGAGCGAATTATTTGCTCGGCCGCGGACGGTTTGCGAGCGGGCGGTGCATGTTCGGTCAAGTCCGCTAACGAGTTCTGAGCCGGTCGTGACCGCGAGGTTAATTCCGTGCGTCGCGCTGTTGGGCGTCGCGGTCGGAGTGACAGGATTGCCCGATGAGCGGCGCGTACGGGGGCGGCACCCGGGACCGGGACACGATTGAGCGTGAATTGCGGGTGCTGGCCAGCGTTCGCAATGCCTACCGCGAGCGCGGTGGGGCGATGCCGTCGATCGATCAGATGGACGCCCTGCTGGACGAGCTCATCGAACTGACCGGCCGGGGAAAACACCGGTTGGAAAGAGGGGATTCCGACGCCAGGCCTAGCCTTTGGCGCTGAGCGTGAGGCAGATCAGCACCACGTTGAGCAGACTGATCAGCACGCCGATGAGCCAGCCGATGGCGGTGGTGACGCGGTGATTGGCGTCGACTCCCATGAGTGCGCGACTACCGGTCAGTCGCACCAGCGGAAGCAGCGCGAACGGAATGCCGAAGGACAAGACGACCTGCGACAGGACTAATGTGCGGGTCGGATTAAAACCCAGCGCAAGGATCAACAGTGCGGGCGCCAGCGTCGCCAGTCGGCGTACCACCATCGGTATCGAGCGGTGCAGCAATCCCTGCATGATCATCGCT
>NZ_JBAPRN010000516.1:0-1944 GCF_049281135.1 Mycobacterium sp.
GCCCAATTGGTGGTGGTCGGCAGCCACGGACGGGGTGGATTCGCCGGCATGGTCTTGGGGTCGGTCAGCGCCGCCGTGGCTCACTCAGCTCGGATGCCAGTCATCGTCGCGCGTCAATCATGATTGCGCAGAGAAGGTTCTCGACACTGCGGACATGGGCCGTAAGCCCCTAGTTCGTTGCGCCACAACAGGTCACGATAGCCACAGGAGGCGAGCGCTGTGCCTAAACATTGGCTGTTAATGGACAAAAGCGATACCGACGCCGGGCAATTTCGAACGCGCCTCACCGGGGCCGGACGGCACCTACCGGCTACCCGTTTGAAGACTGAGGACCTGATGTCGGCTACCGCCCATCGCACGCATATCGATCTGGAGCGGCTGACCGGCATCCACGAGCGACGTGTGTCGGTCGGCGAAGAGGATTCGTTTAGCCTGGCCACCTCGGCGGCATTGAATTGCCTTGATACAGCGGAGTGCGATCCCGCTTTGATCGACGTCGTGATCAATTGCAGCATAACCAAGCTCCGCGACGGAATGACTCAATGGTTGGAGCCTTCGATGGGCAGTGCCATAGCGCACGCTATCGGAGCTGAGAATGCGATGACATTCGACCTTTCGAATGCTTGCGCTGGAATGCTCAGTGGCGTAATGGTCCTCAACAACTGGATTCGGCAAGGCAGTGTCCGTCGAGGGCTGGTCGTGAGCGGTGAATACATCTCGCAACTGGGCTGGAACGCTGCCCGCCACGTCCGGAGCATCATCAGCAAGGAGCTGGCGTCTTTGACGCTGGGAGACGCGGGCGCTGCGCTATTGCTGGAGCGTGCCACTCCCGAATCCGCGGGTATCACTCTTGCCGGGTTCACCACGATCGCGGGGTACAGCCGACTGTGCCTGGCCTATCCCAACGGACGCGACCCCGGTGCGCGGATGTTCACCGATTCCCGGGGTATCCAGCAAGCCGCGATCCTCAACACGCCGATGCTGCTCAGCGAAGTTCTGAACGAAGTCGGCATCTCGATGCATGACATCGACCACGTCATCACTCACCAGACCTCCGCGCGCGCGATACGCAAAGGCATGGAGGCTGTGCGAACCTCCTTCGGCGAAGGTCCGCGTCACCCTGCCGTGATCACCGTCGATCGGTACGGCAACACCGCGTCGACCACCCACACCGTCGCCTTGGTGGAAGAGTTGGAGGCGGGTCATATTCAGCCCGGCGAGACGATCGCCTTGGTCGCGCTGGCATCCGGTCTGGAGATCGGTGTAGTTCTGCTGTCTGTCGACGAGGATCTGGTGAAGCGCTATGGGCACAATCATTGACCAATTGCACGTAACTCATTGCACGTGGCGCACTCGCCACAGTGCGTTGCAACTCGCGGTTGGGGCCGCCAAAGGCTGCTTGGTAGACGCTCAGACCTCGCCGCGCGACCTCGACCTTCTCATCAACGCCGGTATCTTTCGAGACCGAAATCTGGGCGAGCCGGCGCTTGCGGCAATCATCCAGGAAGACATCGGCGCAAACCCGGAAGATCCGCACAGCGGTGCGCACGGCACGTTTTCTTTCGACATCGCCAACGGTGCCTGTGGAATTCTCACCGCTTTGCAGATCGCCGATGGCTTTCTTCGGTCGCAGACGATTTCACGGGCACTTGTCGTAGCAAGCGACGCCGATCCCGGGCGCGGCGCCAGTGAACGCTTCCCTTTCTCGTCGGCGGGCGCGGCGCTGTTATGCAAGTGGTCGGACCGAGACGATGGGCTCGGTCCGGTCAGCTGGGTGGGGAAGCCAGACGATGGCGCAAGCTTCCGGGCCACAATAGATTTCGACGAAGGCCGCAACGTCCTTCGCTTCCGCGGGTCACCCGCACTGGCCGTCGAGATGGCCGCCGCGGCGGAACGCGCAGTGCTGCGGTGCCTGGATGACGCATCGGTCGACCTGGCCGAGGT
>NZ_JBAPRN010000517.1:0-4315 GCF_049281135.1 Mycobacterium sp.
GCTGAACAGTGACTCGCGGACCCGATCGGTCGTCGGCCGAGTTCCCCGCGGCGGGACGGCGATGCGCCGCCCTCCGGCGACTCCGCCGATGATCCGCGTCATAAGCGCCGCTCCTCCGCATTGCTCCGCCATGCATCGTCGCCGGCGCGGTCAGGCGAGCACCACCAGCAGGTCCCCACCCTCGACCTGGGCTGTGGCCGACACCGCCACCCGCTCGATGGTGGCATCGGTGGGCGCGGTGATCGGGGCTTCCATCTTCATCGCCTCGATGGTCGCGATAGTCTGGCCCGCCTTGACCTTGTCGCCGACCGATACGCCGACACTGACCACCCCGGCGAAGGGCGCGGCGACGTGGTTCGGATTGCCCCGGTCCGCCTTCTCAGCCGCCGGAACCGCACTGGCAATGCTGCGATCACGCACTTCCACCGGCCGGAGTTGACCGTTGATGATGCACATCACCGTTCGCATCGCGCGTTCGTCAGGCTCCGAAATCGCCTCGAGGCCGATCAACAGCTCCACACCGGGCTCCAGTTGCACCCGGTGTTCCTCGCCTTGCCGAAGACCGTAGAAGAACTGGTTGGCCGACAGCCGCGATGTGTCACCGTAGGTCTCCCGATGGGACTCGAATTCCTTTGTCGGCCCGGGGAATAGCAGGCGGTTGAGGGTGGCTTGGCGCTTCTGCCCCAGCAGCCCCAGCGTGTTCTCGTCCTCCGGAGTCAATTCCTCAACGGGCTTCGGCTCGCCTCGACCGGCCAACGCTTTGCTCCGCAGCGGCTCGGGCCACCCGCCCGCCGGGTCACCAAGATCCCCGCGCAGGAACCCCAGCACCGACTCGGGGATATCGAAATGCCCTGGATCTGAGGCAAATTCATCGGCACTCAGACCGGCTCCGACCAACGCCAGCGCCAGATCGCCGACCACCTTCGACGACGGCGTGACCTTGATCAGCCTGCCCAGCACCCGGTCGGCACCGGCGTAGGCCTCTTCGACCTCCTCGAACCGGTCCCCCAGACCCAGCGCGATCGCCTGCTGACGCAGGTTCGACAGTTGACCACCGGGGATCTCGTGGTGATACACCCGCCCGGTTGGTCCCGGCAACCCGGATTCGAACGGCGCGTACACCTTGCGCAGCGCCTCCCAATACGGTTCCAGGGCGCACACCGCCGACAGCGACAACCCGGTGTCGTAGTCGGTATGCGCGGCGGCCGCGACAATCGAGCTCAGCGCGGGCTGGCTGGTGGTGCCCGCCATCGGCGCCGCCGCGCCGTCGACCGCATCCGCACCCGCGTGCCAGGCGGCGATGTAGCTGGCCAGCTGGCCGCCTGGCGTGTCGTGGGTGTGCACATGCACCGGCAGATCGAAGCGACTCCGCAGTGCTCCGACCAATTGCGTTGCGGCCTGAGGCCGCAGCAGCCCGGCCATGTCCTTGATGGCCAGCACATGCGCACCGGCATCCACGATCCGCTCGGCTAAGTCCAGGTAGTAATCCAACGTGTAGAGGTTCTCGGCCGGATCCGACAGGTCGCCGGTGTAGCACATCGCGACTTCAGCCAGGGCGGAACCCGTTTCGCGCACCGCGTCGATCGCCGGGCGCATCGAATCGAGGTTGTTCAACGCGTCGAAAATCCGGAAGATGTCGATCCCGGTGGCGGTGGCCTCGTCGATGAACGCCGACGTGACGAGCTCCGGATACGGTGTGTAGCCAACGGTGTTGCGGCCTCGCAGCAGCATCTGCAGGCAGAGGTTCGGCATCGCTTGGCGCAGCTCGGCGAGCCTTTCCCAGGGGTCCTCTTTCAGAAACCGCAGCGCCACATCGTAGGTCGCGCCGCCCCAGCATTCTACGGATAACAGCTGCGGCATGGTCCGGGCCATATACGGGGCAACCATGTTCAGACCGCTGGTACGCACCCGCGTGGCCAACAGCGACTGATGGGCATCACGGAAAGTCGTGTCGGTGACGCGCACCCCCGAGGAATCGCGCAACCAACGCGCAAAACCCTCCGGCCCCAACTCAATCAACAGCTGCTTGGAACCGGGTGGTGGCGCTGTGGTCAGATCGACATCGGGCAGCTTGTCCTGCGGATACACCGCCGACCGTCGCGAGCCGTGGGGCTTGTTGACCGTGACGTCGGCCAGATAGTTGAGGATCTTGGTGCCACGGTCAGCCGACGATCGTGCCGTCAGCAACTGCGGGCGCTCCTCGATAAATGAGGTGGTGACGTGACCCGCCTGGAAATCCGGGTCGTCCAGGACCGCCTGCAAGAACGGGATATTCGTCGAGACGCCGCGGATCCGGAACTCAGCGATCGCACGCCGGGCCCGGCTGACCGCGGTCGGGAAATCACGCCCCCGGCAAGTCAGCTTGACCAGCATGGAATCGAAGTGGGCACTGATCTCGGCGCCCAGATTCGTGCCGCCGTCCAGCCGTATCCCCGCCCCGCCCGGGCTTCGGTAGGCGCTGATGCGTCCGGTGTCGGGCCGGAATCCGTTAGCCGGATCTTCAGTGGTGATTCGGCACTGCAGCGCCGCGCCGTGCGGACGGATGTTCTCTTGGCGCAGGCCCAGATGTTCCAGAGATTCACCGGATGCGATGCGCAGCTGGCTGGACACCAGGTCGACATCAGTGATCTCCTCGGTGACCGTGTGCTCGACCTGGATTCGCGGATTCATCTCGATGAAGACGTGATGCCCGCGCTCGTCGAGCAGGAATTCCACCGTGCCCGCGCAGCTGTAGCCGATGTGACGGGCGAAATCGACTGCATCGGAGCAGATTTTCGCGCGTAGTTCCTCAGGCAGATTGGGAGCAGGCGCCAACTCGACGACCTTCTGGTGGCGCCGCTGCACACTGCAGTCCCGCTCGTAGAGGTGGATCACGTTGCCGTAGTTGTCGGCCAGGATCTGAACCTCGATATGGCGCGGATTGATCACCGCCTGTTCGAGGTAGACCGTCGGGTCTCCAAACGCCGATTCGGCTTCCCGGCTGGCCGCCTCGATGGCTTCGGGCAGTGCGTCAGCCTCGCTGACTCGCCGCATCCCGCGGCCACCGCCGCCGGCGACCGCCTTGACGAACAACGGGAATTCCATGCCGGCCGCGGCGGCCACCAGCTCGTCGACCGACGCCGACGGCGCCGAAGACGCGAGGACAGGCAGGCCGGCTTCGCGCGCCGCTGCGACCGCACGGGACTTGTTACCGGTCAGCTGAAGCACCTCGGCCCTGGGCCCGACGAACGTGATGCCCTTCTTCGCGCACTCGGCGGCCAATTCGGGGTTCTCCGAGAGGAACCCGTACCCGGGGTACACCGCGTCAGCACCCGCGCGGCGGGCGGTGGCGACGATCTCACCGACCGACAGATATGCGCGTACCGGATGTCCGATGTCGCCGATCTGGTAGGACTCGTCAGCTTTCAGGCGGTGCAACGAGTTTCGGTCTTCATAGGGATAGACAGCGACGGTGCCGACACCAAGTTCGTAGGCGGCCCGGAATGCCCGGATCGCGATCTCGCCGCGATTGGCAACCAGCACTTTGGAAATCACTTGTATCCCTAACTTCGATTGTTCAGATCAACGTTGACCAGTAGGCCCAGAACCGGACCACAATCAGCAGAAAGACGGCGGTGAACCAGATTGTCGCGATCGACCAGCGCCAATGGTAGAGCTCGCGCGCAACGGCCCCACCGCGGTCTTCACCGCTCGGCCCGAACGCGATCGAGGCGACGACCACCAACAACGAGATGGTCGCCACCCACACCACCATGCAGTACGGGCACAATGCCCCGATGCGGTAGAGGCTCTGGTACACCAGCCAGTGCACGAACGCCGCGCCCGCCACAGTCCCGAGCGTCATCCCGATCCAATACCACCGTGGCAGTGGCACTTTCGCTACCGCCAATACGCCGGTGACCGTCACGACGGCGAATGCGCCGATACCGATCAACGAGTTGGGGAAACCCAGCGCCGACGCTTGCGGCGTCGTCATCACCGAACCGCACGACACGACCGGGTTGAGGTTGCATGACGGCACATACGCCGGGTTGAGCAGAAGTTCGATCTTCTCGACCGTCAGTGTCGCCGAGGCGATCAACCCGATCACGCCCGCGAACAGTATCCACCACGCGCTGGCCGTCGACACGGCCGACTGCGCAGCCGACGGCAGAGTCGAGTCCTCTACCGGCCCATCAGGTTTGGCCGATGCCGTGGCAGTCACGACGCCGATGGGGTCGCAGCCGAGTCGATTCCGGGCACATCCCCGACGATCTCTTTGATCTTGGCGACAAACGCGTCCGGCGTCGACCACTGGTAGTCCTGGCCGTTGATC
>NZ_JBAPRN010000518.1:0-3592 GCF_049281135.1 Mycobacterium sp.
CGCCGGACGCCGATTCCAGGCTGTACAAAACGTCCTAGTCGACACGGCCTTGTCGGCCGGCCCGAAAGACGCCGTAGTCGCTGCCGCTGATGCCCCCGCGGTCTTCGCCGAGCAGCATCCAGAGTCCTCGAAACTGCTGTGGGCGATTTCCCGCGAGGAACTGCTGGAGTCGGATCTGCCCGATGACATCGCCGCCGAGGTCCACGACCTCCACCGATTGCTGATCGGCTTGATGATCCGCCTCGCGGTCAACCTCTGGGACCGCAAAGATCCCGGCGCGGTCGACACGATCACCACCTGCATCGTCGACCTGCCGACCGCCATCGTGTTGCGCCGCGACCGTCTGGCCAATCCAACGGCCCGTGAGCACCTGCGAGCGTCGGTGCGCGCGGTCCTCGACGTCGGACCACCACCCCTGAAGAAAGGTGAGAAATCGTGGGAATCAGCCTGAGCTACGAAGACAAGATCGCCGTTCTGAATCTCGGCGATGACGAAAACCGTTTCTCCCCAGAGTTTCTCGACGCCGTTGACGCGCACCTCGATGAACTGGTCGGTTCGGGCGCCCAGGGTCTGGTGACCACCGCCGGCGCCAAGTTCTACACCAACGGCCTGGACCTGGATTGGTTGACCGCGCACGGGGATCAGACGACGTGGTATGTCGGACGCGTGCAGGGCATGCTGGCCCGGTTCCTCACCCTGCCGGTACCCACGGCGGCGGCCGTGGTCGGTCACGCGTTCGGCGCGGGGGCGATGCTGGCGCTCGCGCACGACTTCCGGGTGATGCGCTCCGATCGAGGCTTCTTCTGCTTCCCGGAGGTGGACATCCGCATCCCCTTCACTCCCGGAATGGCCGCGATCATCCAGGCCAAGCTCACTCCACAGGCAGCGGTCGCTTCGATGACGACCGGACGCCGCTTCGGAGGCGATGACGCGCTGGCCCTGGGCATTGTCGATGCCGTCGCTGGTGAGGGCGCCGTGACCGGCGAGGCCGTCGACCTCCTGCGCCCGCTCAACGGCAAGGACCCGGGCACGCTGGGGGCCATCAAGCAAACGATGTTCGGCGCCGCGGCGCAGGCGCTGACCGCGAGTACTTAAGAGCCCCAGAGCAATTAGCTTCAGCCAAAAAGCCTGGACATCCCGTGGTGAGGCGCATAACCTACGCCTCGGACGGCACTCTATATTTGTAGATGGATCTGTCTGGATCCACGCCGCACCACGACCTCGCATCGACGCGGGAAGGAACGACCCATGACAACGGTGCAGGCTGTACTGGACGAAATCCGCGACCGGCCCGGGACC
This sequence comes from Mycobacterium sp., assembly GCF_049281135.1. Classification (GTDB taxonomy): domain Bacteria; phylum Actinomycetota; class Actinomycetes; order Mycobacteriales; family Mycobacteriaceae; genus Mycobacterium. Next base: position 1,300 of record NZ_JBAPRN010000518.1, read on the forward strand.
GGAGACGTCATACCGGTCTTCGATCCGTCCACCGAAGAGCAGATCGCCGAGTTCACCGACTGCGGCCCCGACGCCGTCAACGCGGCCGTGGCGCGCGCGAAAGCCAGCGCCGAGTCCGGGATCTGGTCGCAGCAGCCCGACTACGAGCGCGCCAGGATCCTGTGGCGCGTCGCCGAACTGATCGACAAGAACGCCGAGCTTCTCGCCCAGCTCGAAATGCTCAACGGCGGAATGTATCCCGCGCAAGCGGAGATGCAGGTGAAGATCGGTGCAGAGTGGTTCCGCTACTACGCGGGCTGGTGTACCAAGATCGACGGCATCGCGCGTGATGTCAACACCGGTGGTCTGACCGGGGTCGACTCGCACATGCACACCTACACGGTGCGCGAGCCCTACGGCGTGGTCGGCCTGATCTTCCCGTGGAACGGTCCGGTCTTCAATTTCTGCGCCAAGCTCGCACCATCGCTGGCGGCCGGCTGCAACAGTGTCGTCAAACCCGCTGAGGAGACACCACTTTCAGCGCACGTGCTGATGCAGATCCTGGCCGAGGCCGGAGTGCCCGACGGGGTGGCGAACCTGGTGAACGGTTACGGCCACACCGTCGGCGCGGCGATCACCGCGCACCCCGATGTGGAGAAGGTCGCCTTCACCGGTTCGACCGAGGTCGGCCGGGCGATCGTGCACGCCGCCGCCGACAGCAACCTCAACAAGGTCACGCTCGAGCTCGGCGGCAAGTCACCGGTGCTGATCTTCGACGACGCGAAGCTGAAGAAGGCGATCCCGATGTCGGCGTTCGGCACGTTCGTGCACTCCGGGCAGGCCTGCGTGTGCGGCTCCCGCATTTTGGTGCAGCGCGGTGTCTACGACCAGGTCGTGGAAGGCATGGCGATGGTTGCCAATGCCATGAAGATGGGCGCCCCGACTGAAGAGGGCGTCATGAGCGGCCCGCTGATCAGCCAAAAACAGCTCACCCGTGTGCTGGCCTACCTCGACCAGGGCAGATCCGATGGCGCCGAGATCGTCACCGGCGGGCACCGGCTCGACCGCAAGGGCTACTTCGTGCACCCGACGGTCGTCACCAATCTCGACCCCGATTCGAGCCGGCTGTTCCAGGAGGAGATCTTCGGCCCGGTCGTGACGATCCTGCCGTTCGACGACGAGGACGAGGCCGTCGCGCTGGCCAACAACAGCACCTACGGACTGGCCGCCACGGTGTGGACCAAAGACCTTGGCCGCTCCCACCGACTGGCCAAGCGGCTCAAGGCCGGGACCGTCGGGCTCAACTGCGCTTTCCCGTACGACCATTCGATGCCGTTCGGTGGCTACAAGCAGTCCGGCTGGGGCTACGAGTCGGGCAAGGCCGGCATCGAGGGTTACCTGCAGACCAAGATCGTCTGGGCGCAGATGTAGCAGCCCTGGGCGCGGGCCGACTCGCTCGGAGGATGAACTTTCTGCCCGCCGCGCGCGTGCCACTGCGCGCGTGCCGACGCCGGGATTACCTTGGGTCTATGGCTCCCAAAATTGCGACAGCCGAGGCAGTCGGCCTCTCCGATTTACTCGATTTCGTCCGGCCGCGACACAGCATGGTGCTGACCACTTTTCGGGCGGACGGCTCGCTGCAGAGCTCGCCCGTGACCGGCGGCGTCGACGAACAGGGCCGCGTGGTGATCGCGAGCTATCCCCAACGCGCGAAGAGCGCCAACATCCGGCGCACCCCTAAGGCAAGCGTGGTCGTGCTGTCCGACGAGTTCAACGGCGCCTACGTGCAGATCGACGGGGACGCCGAAGTCGTCGACGTGCCGGAGGCGGTCGAATTGCTCGTCGACTATTACCGCGCGATCGCCGGCGAGCACCCCGACTGGGACGAGTACCGTGGCGCGATGCTCGACCAGCGCAAGTGCCTGATCCGTGTGACGCCGCACAGCTGGGGCCCGGTGGCGACGGGTGGCTTTCCTCCGGCGTGACGGCTGCGCAGATCTCGCGCTGCGCGGAGGCTGAGCACAGCCCGCTGTGACCCTTGAAACAGGAGCGGGGGGGCGCGTCACTGTCGCCACTTCGACCCGCTCCTGCGTAACCTTGATTTGCGATGTTTCTGCATGGGTTCAAGACAACCGGGACAGCCGGCCGACTGCTGGCCGGGCTGCTGCTGAGTGCTGCTCTGGTCAGCGGATGCAGCTCGCTGATCCACGGAAAGGCGGTCTCGTCATCGGGTGCGGGACCCACCGAGCCGACGTTCCCGAAGGCCAAGCCGTCGATACCCTCGCCGGCCCCGGCACGGCCCGCGCCGCCGAGC
>NZ_JBAPRN010000519.1:0-2508 GCF_049281135.1 Mycobacterium sp.
GGGTGCAGCGGTGACGTGGGCCGCCGGATTGGCGTTCGGCCCGGGTAACGCGTTGGCCGGCCTGCTCGCGGTGGCCGCACTGCTGACGGTCACCCGCGGCTTGCACATCGACGGTCTGGCCGATACCGCCGACGGCCTGGGCTGCTACGGGCCGCCCGAACGCGCGCTGCAGGTGATGCGCGACGGGTCGACCGGACCGTTCGGCGTGGCGACCGTCGTGTTGGTGATCGTTCTTCAGGGACTGGCGTTTTCGGCGCTGTGCGCCGTTGGGATCGTGGCAGCCGTGTGCGCGGGCCGGGTAGCAGCGGTGCTGGCCTGCCGCCGGACGGTGCCGGCCGCCGCCGGAAGCAGGTTGGGCACTCTGGTCGTCGGCACCCAACCGGCCCCGGTGGTCGCGGCCTGGGTCGTCGTGCTGCTCGCCGCGTCGTCCGCGGCGGGTCGGCACCCGTGGCAAGGGCCGGCCGCGGTCGTGGTCTCGCTCGCCTGCGCCACGCTGTTGGTCCGGCACTGTGTGCGTCGATTCGGCGGTGTCAACGGCGACGTGCTCGGCGCCGCAATCGAATTGACCACAACGGTCACCGCCGTCGTGCTGGCCGCGCTGTTGCGGTTCTGACGGCTCAGGCCATCCACGAGCGATGGCGTCGAACGTCAAGTCCTGACGGCCGACCGGCCGGGCCGTTACTCCATCGAGACCATCATGGTCGCCGCGTCCGGCAGCGCCGCTGTAAACGCGTCACGACTCCCGGCATAGATGTTGAAGAAGCCCGACCCGCCGGTTACGGAGTTGTACAGCGTCACCCAACCGCCGTAGATCTGATCTGTGCCCTGAGCGGTTTGGACGTTGGCGGTGTAATCGACCTCGAGCATCTGTTGAAAGTTATTGCCCTGCAACGGCTGCGGCGGTGCCGAACGCTGCTTGACGTTGGTCAATCCGGAGCTCTGAATATTCTGGTTGATCAGTGAGGTCGACTCCTGCCCGATGTCGGAAGTGTCCACGCCACCGACGACAACGAACAGGGCCGCGCTTTGGTCGCGATTGAGGAGATCGGCGGACTGCTGGCCTTGATCGGTGACTGTCCAGCCGGGAGCCACCGTCATGTTGATTCCGTGCGTCAAGTTGATGGTGGCGGCCGCGCCAGCCGCCAGCGATGTCGTGGTCGACGCCAAAGCTACTCTGCCCCAAGGGCTCTGATCCAATTTGCCTACCCCTGGGCGGATGGACCGGGCCGCCGCAGCAGAGTGCGGCGCGATCCGTCCGATGCCGCCCTCTCCCGGCGGCGCGGGGCGCGTGGAGGGGCCGCTCAGTGCCACCGCCACACTGACGACCGCGGCGATCACCACGACCACCGTAACGATCGCGGTGACCAAGCCGGCATGCAACCGATGTTCCACGTCAGGGGCTTCCGCACCCTGCGCATCCGCGCCCGTGTCGGCAAGCAGCGCCGCATGCAACGCATTACGAGCCGCAACCAATCCCGCCGCCGCCAACACGAACGCCGCCAGCGCGGTCAGCACAATCCCGCGCGTCCCATACGGATGCAACACGGTGGTCGCCAACTCGTAGGCCACCACCAGTACCAACCCCTCGATCACCCCGAGCACCGGGCTCACACCCAACCGACGCAACCCCAGCACGCCTACCGTAGCCGCCGTCGCCAGCACAATCGGCTGCAGAAATCCCAACGTCAACGCGATAAACGCCACGTGCGCCGGGTCACCTGCCGTCACCTGCACGTGGGTAAATGCTCCATGCTGGACCACCACACTCAGCCCCAACGACAGGGCTGCACCACTGAGCGAACCAGCCACCACGACATCTAGCGGATGCCGGAACGACGGGCGGCCGCTGATCACGAGCGGGCCAATCAGTACCGCTACAAACGCCGCCACCGGAACCAGCAGACCCAATTCGAGGATGCGCGGGACCGGCGGTAACTGATAGTGGATCGAACCCGCAGCCGCCAAAGGGATGAAATGAGTTTCCAGCAGACCGACCGCAACACCGAGTAGCAGTGAAAGCCCAAACGCCACAACGATCACCGTGATCGGCTCGTCGTGCCACAACCGGTGATCGTGAATGTAGACCAGCACCGCCGCCGGCAACGCCACCGCCGTCAGCACCAACGCCACCGGCAGCGACCCGAACGCGGCTGCGATCAACGCTGCCAACAACGCCAGCCCGGTGACATCGCGATACACATAATGGCGCTCAGGATGCAGATGCGGCAACAACGTGCCAAGCACCGCCACGGGACGACGCGGCCCTTGGGGAGTCGGGCTATTCGGGTTGACCATTTTCATACCTCCGGCGGTAATCGGCGGGTTCCCGGCGCGCTAGTCGCAGTGGCCAAAGGGCGGGATTCGCGCGCTGAGCCTACGGCCAAACGTGATGCAAAACGGCCAAATTGCGCCTTTCATCGAGTTTTGTGGCGCTTGGCGATGAGAGCGCGCCGGTAGTCGGGTTGGTCGCGGCGGGGTCGACGAAGTAACCGTCAACCCAGCCGCGAC
>NZ_JBAPRN010000520.1:0-29615 GCF_049281135.1 Mycobacterium sp.
GATTTTCGGCCAGGATCGAAGCGGGCAGCTCCTCGCCGGGCGGCAGTTCACGCAGCGTTTGCAGCTGAACCACCATCGATTCGTGGGTGACTCCGCCGACGTCGAAGCGTTGCACGACGGCATCGAGCGCCTTCACCGTGCTGTCGTCGCGCGATTCGGGCTCGACCTCCATCGCGGACGGCAGCAGGTCCATCACGCCGTCGGCGCCCATCTCGGCGAGTTTGGGACGGATAGCGTCGGAGATCTGGCCGGCCAGCGAGTCGAGCACTTTGATTCGGGCTTCGTCGTCGGAGAGGCTGGGGTGCTGCAGCTTTTCGAGATTGACCAGCAACTCCCCCGCGATGCAGTGCGTGATCCAGTACGCCTCGGCGTAGTCGAGTTCCCAGCTGACGCGCGGGTCTTGGCCCGTGAACGCGATACCGCCGTCGGGGCGGCGGTCGATATGCGCGCCGAACAAGCGAAAGCCGTGGTCGTCGGCTGGCGAATTGGCAAGCAGCACAGGGGCATCCTGGGTGGTGAAGTCCAGCGCTATCGTCTGCTTGCCCGGTTCGGTCAGCCGGGGTTCGAGCTGGTCGTGAATCGTCAACCGCCCGAACAGCGGGATCTCGTTGTAGGCGATCTCGCACGACTCGTCGGCGCGCGGACCGTCAGGGATCGTGATCGTCGCGGGTGGCAATGACACCAGCGGGATGCAGGTCACCGAATCGATAGCGATCCTCGAATCGAAGATCACCAGGTCGATCGCGAAATGCCTTAGCGGATCGTGGAATTCACTGTCCGCTTGCTCCTGCCACAGCCGCTGTTGTGCATCGAAGACGAACCAGACCCGGTCCAGCGTCAGATCCAGGGTGGCCGTTGCGGAGTAGCCGGGGCCATCGACGGACTCGGTGTACTTGTCACCGCCGAACATCTCGACGGTCTGATCCTGGACGCGTTCGCGATGGATCTCGATGATCGTGTCGGGGCGCTGCATGCCGATCCTGTACCCACAACCCGCACTCTTAGAACAGACCGGTCAACCCTCAAGCTCGGTAGCTTGGTCGCGACGGCTGATCACTCGGCCAACCAGCGGGAGTAGGGATGGAACCTCAACGTACGGCCGTGGCAGCTTTCATGGCTGTCAACTTCGCTTTCCTGGCCTTCGTGCTCATCGCGGTCGATTGGGCGGCCGCGAGCGGCCGGCTCAGGCGCAATCGGTGGGTGGGGATCCGCATTCGGTCGACGATGCGCAGTGATCAGGCGTGGGTGGCCGGTCACCGTGCCGCGCTGCGCCTGATGCCGCTGCACTTACTGACTGGCATCGCACTGTTGGTGGCCGTCCTGTGCGCACCGACGGTAGGCAGTGTCCACTTCGTCGGAATCGGCGGCGCGGCCGTTTTCGTCCTGGTCGCCGTGTTCACCGCGGTCATCGCCGGCCGGGCCGCGAAAGCGGTGAACGACCAGCACGATCGATAGTCCAGCAGACACCCGACCAATTGTCCGGTCGGATACATTGCGGGAATTCCCGCGTGCGCCGCCTCATGGTTTTTGCCAGGCAACGGCAGACGCATGTCAATTTGTCAGCGCATCAAGTAGGTGTAGTAGTTACCGATCGCTTCAAGCGCCTTGGGTGAAAGTTCGGGATACCGTTTGTGCATCTCGGATTCTACGTAGTCGCCCGCCTCATTTAACGAAAGACGATTCCAGTCAGGCTCAACCTGCATTGCTTCCTTGAGAATTAGACGCACCTGCTCATGCGCATGCGCGCTCGCTGCTCCGTAGAACGAGTTGAACGCCTCATCATTTTTTCCGGGGTAGCGCTGTAGGTAGAGCGCAACCGCATCACTCAGATCAAAATTGCCATCCGCCGTCATGATCGCCGATAACCTCACTTACCTCTCTCGAAAATAGTGGTCGACTGTCCGGTATCAGGGTCGATCTGGACGATGCGCGTTACATCCGGATTTTCCATAAGGCGAGGTATCTCGACAGTCTGCCATACGTTTCCCGGCCGCAGGCTTGAGCCAACAATGGCTGTGACTTCGCCTCGCGCGTTCTCCGCATATGCGGCCGAAGCGTCCTCCCAGAATTGCACCGACACTGGATCGTGGCGATTCCAGACCGGCAGCGGATCAACTCCCCTATCCGCGAGAGTCATCTCTAGCGTTGTGCCTCCCGAGCCGTGTGCAATGAGCTCTGCTATCCCTGAATCGTCAGGACCTACACCAAGCCCCTCGGCGTTTCTACCGGACCAGTAATAGGCACTATTCGGGTCGGTTGACGTGATGCCTTGCAACTGCTCGTACGACGGCAAACTTCCTGGCAAGTAGTGACCGTCGCTGTCCATGGCATATGGGTCACCGCTGTGATGCGCGTCTGGGACTGAATGGTCAGCAGGAACCTCAACGTGACCATCACCTGTACCTAGCGGTGGATGGCTGGCCGTCACCGGGGGTTCGTGCGGGCCGAGTAGCGGGTGATCGCCGGGCGCCGGGCCTATCGGCGGATGACCGCCGGGCGCGGGAGCCTCCGAGGGCATGTGACCTGAAGGTATCGGAGCCTCGACAGGTGCCGACGGATGCGGACCACCGTGCGGTGGTGCGTCCGGCGTACTTAGCGGCGAGTGAAGACCGGGCAGAGCTTGCTCGAGTGGAGTCGACGGCGGGTGGACGCCAGGCAGGTCGTGCGCAACACCCGCGGCGGCGTCCAGCTCAGACAATTCGCCCACGCCCGCTCCTTCGGGACCGAACATCATCCCGGGCAGCGTGACAGCAGCGTCGGCGGTTTTCCCGCCTGCGTAATAAGCCGGGTTGTCAACGAAACTTTTGAATTCGTGGGTGAGGTCGTTGATTGGTGCGACCGGTCCTTGTAGGAGGAAGTCCTCGGCCCTTCCCGCGAGACCTTTCGCCATCCCGCCCCAGGAATCGCCCAGTGCACTGAGTCCGTTTTGCCCCGTCAGGTCGTGAATACCCTGCTCGAAGCCAAACCAATGGTCGGCGAATCCGTCGCCGAATCCAGGTGGTGGCGGCCGCGGCGGGGCGGGCGGGATGTAGTTGGGCATCCCGTTGTCCAACCACTGCTGAGTGCGGGCCACGGCGTCATTCAGTCGTGACTCGATCTGGTCCGGCGGCACACCCTCGCTGATCATGGATCGGCGCGCCAACGCCTTGAAGGTCTCGACGTCGGCGGGATTGAGCCGAGGCGCCGGCGCGCCACGAACACCGGGTTTCCCAAGTTGGCTCAGCAGATCAGGCAGGCTGTCTGGTGGCGGCTTGCCGCCGGGTTCAGCGGGCTCGCCCCGCCCAAGCATCATGTCTTCCAGCGACGGTGGCTTGCCGCCCCCGGCACCGGCCGGAACGGGCGGGCCTTGCGGCGGTTCACCGCCGGGCTCCGCCGAGGCCGGACCAGCCGGTAACAGCATGTCCTGCCACGACTTTGGCTGACCTGCGGCCGGGGCCTTCGGTGCGCCCGGAGCCGGTGGAGCGGCGCCCGGTTGATACCCGGTGGCGCCCAGCGGGACGTCGCCCACGCTGCCGCGAACCGCGGTGGCGAGTTCGTGGTCGGCGTTGTGGGCGTGCAGTTTGCAGGTGTCGAGCTGTCCCTGCAAAAGCTGTTGCTCTGCTGCAAGAGTCAGTCGATCGAGCCCAATCATGGTGTCGCTCGGATCGATTCGCCAGTCAGAGGTGATCGTCCAGCCGTAACCCTCTGCGGCTCGCTCGATTCCATCAAGTTCGGATTTGACCGATCGCACATCCGCTTCGGCGCGCGATACCGCCGCCGCTACCTGCCTGGATTCCTGACCGTCTGCTTCGATGTCACGGCGCGTCTTGCCCACGTCGGCGCGAAAGGCATCGCCGGCTTCCCCTTGCCAGTCGCTGAGGGTGTTGTGGACCTGTTGCAGGCTGTCCCCCAGCCGCTGCAAGGTCGCCGCACGATTGGTGGCGGTCTGAAACACGCCGTGGATCGCATCGGCGTCCCAGTGCTTGACGTCGGCCGGAGTCAGCGCCCCCACGCGTTACCCTCACTCCCCTAGCGACTGGACCGCCTGGGCCGACTCGTCTTCGTTGCTGACGTAGCGGGTCATCGCGTCGGCCAGATGCGACCCCAACCCGCCCACCTGCAGTTTGTGGCGGCTGTGCCGCGCTTCCCACCGAGCCGCCAGCTCGCCCAGCGCCTGGCGCGAGGATCCAATCCAGCCGGAGGCCGCATCGGCCAGTCCATCCTCGTGGTTGGCGAAGCTCAGGGCGGCCTCGCCGACCGAATCGAGCATCTCGTTGCTGCCGTTATGCAGTGCGACCGGGTCGACGTTCACGTTGTCGGCCACCACGATCCCTCCTGTTCAGCGGTCCTGCGGGCTGAAGCATAGCCGGAACCGAGGGAGTGCGCCCTTCACCTTTCTTGCCGTCACGACGAGCCGTCAGGCCCCCGCGAGCACAGCACGAATCAGGGTCGCAGTATTACAGTTGGCGCACCCGGCCGGACGGCGAGGAGGGAGCCACCGTGGTGAGCACCGAGGACCTGGTGCTGGGCTTCGCCAACACCCACGGTCACCTCGGTAGGCTGCCGGAACACTTCGCCGATCGCGCGGGACTGCGCGACTGGTTGAGCCGGCAACAGCAGGTGGACTCCGCGGTGCTCGTCGTAACGGCCGCCGATGTCGTCGAAGCCCGCGAGATCCGCGACGCTTTGGTCACGGTGATGGTCAGCCACGCCGACGCCGGTGCGGCGAGCGCCGAAGAGCTGCGGGTCGCCGAACAGGCCCTGCAGCGGGCAGCCCAACGTTATCCGTTGCAGGCCAACATCACTCGTGAAGGCGCGGGGCTGACTTCGGCGCAGCCGGGACTTGCCGGCGTGATCGGCTCGGTGTTGGCGTCGGTGGTCGAACTGGCGCAGTCCGGACAATGGAACCGATTCAAGGCGTGCCGCAACTGCCATCACAGTTTCGTCGATCAAAGCCGCAACGCCTCGGCGACGTTCTGCCGCACAAGCTGCAAATCCCAAGCCGGTATGCGGGCGTATCGCAGCCGCCAGCGTGGCAGCACTGAGCAGTAAGCCTGAAAGCACCGTATTTCGCGTCGCCATGGCGAATAATTCGTGGACTCCATCCCAGCGAAGGGAGCGGCGTGGCTACCGCGATGCACGACAAGACGGTGTTCACCCCGGTGAAGCGCCGGACGTGGCGCGCAGGAGTGGCGACGACGGCGCTGGCGGGCGCATTGTCGGTCGCGATGACGGTTCCGCACGCCAGCGCCGATAGTTCGTACCAGCCTGCGCTCGACCAGCTTCTCGACGCTATGCAGCAGGCGGCGACCTACGACGCGGCACTGCCATTTGCGACGCCCGACAGCGACGCCATGCTGTTGACCGGTCTGCAGAACACGAACTACGAATTGCTATCTGCCGGGCTGTCCAGGGTCACTGAGCTTTTCAACGGGGTCTTCTTCCAGTCACCCGAAGCCGTGGCCGGTGATGCCGCTGATTCCCGTCAATACTTCCAGTTCTTCACCCCGGACATCTACTACCACGCGACCGCTGGGTTGGCTCCCGGTGCGACCTACGAGCTCACTGGCACCCTCGGCAAAGGAACCGAAGCTCTCGCCATCGCGACCGAAGCGATCACCGGTTCAACGGCCGTGAGCAAGGAGAGTCTGGAACTCGATCACGGCCTGGTGGTCAATCCGGATGGCACGTTCACCGTCGACATCGGCCCCACAGAGCCAAGCGGCGCAGTCAATTTCATCAACGACACGGATGCGACCACCAATGGCGATGCCTCGCTACTGATTCGAGACGTGCTGGGCGACTGGGCCCAGGGCCCGGGCAACATCAGCATTCACTGTGTCTCGGACTGCCCCGCGTTCTTCGCCATACCGAGCACGGGAATCTTTCCCAGCGATGGCGGGTCAGCGGCCGAAATCGGCACCCTGGCAGGAACCTCCACAACTCAAGTCACCTCCGTTGACTCGCTGTTGACCACGTTGTTCACCGCCTTCAGCAACATCGTCGGACCCTTCAACCAAGAAAACATGAACTTGGCCCAAGTTGCCGGCATCGAGCTGCCACCCAATACGATGAGCTCGCTGGCCCCCGAAACAAGCGTGTTTGCAACAGGACTGCCCAGCGCGGACGTCTCGGGCGGTAACTTCGACCTGAATCCCGACCAAGCGCTGATCGTGCAGGTACCGGACGTACCGTCCGGCTACAGCGGGATCGAGCTGATGAATGTCTTCGGCGCGGCACTGCCGTACACCCTGGCGCAGACCACCTTGAACAACACCACGGCCTTCGCCGATCCCGACGGATACACCTACTACGTGGTCAGTGCGACCAACCCGGGGGTGGCGAATTGGCTTGACAGTAATGGGGTTAGCAGCGGCGAGATCTTCGCCCGATTCGAAAACCTCCCCGACGGCACGGACCCCACGGGCCTACCGGTGACCACTGAGGTGGTGCCGGTGGCCGATGTCGCCAGCTATCTGCCCTCGGACACACCCACCGTCAGCCCCGCAGAATATGCCGCCGACATGTCACAGCGCGTCTTGTCCTACGACTACGCCTTGGACCTGTCCCGCGAGAACGCCCAACCTGATTGGGTACTCCAGGAATTGATACTTCATGGGCTGCAGGGCGTGATGGGCGCCGACAACTTCGACGCGGTATTCGGCAGCGACCCCTCGACTCCCCTCGAGCTGAGGCTCACCCCGGCCTTATCGCCTGACTGGACCACCGTCGACCACGACTTGCTCACCAATCCGGTGGGCAGCCTGGAGGCGATTTTCAACAATCTGCCCTTGGCGGACAGCGACATCACCTTGCCCACCGAATTGGCGCTGGGCCAGACCGTGCTGTCGCTGCTGCTACCCCAGCAGCTCGGATCCCTGTTCAACGACACAGTTCTCGACCCGAACACCGGGATCATCGCCGGTTTCCTCAATGCCCGCGATGATCTGGCGACCGCGGTGTTGACCGCCAACAATGACTTCCCCACCGAGCTTGGCAGTGCGGCAACAGCGGAGTGGGCGAACATGTCCGAGTTGGTCCAGTCGACCGGGAGCACGCTGCTGGCTGAGCTCGGGACGCTGCTCAACCCGTAACCCGTTCAGGGGCGGCGAAGAGCGGCAATCGTGACGTCGTCGTGGGTGTCGCCCCACTAGGCGTGTTTATTCAAACTGTGATGTGGGAATTACACGGATGTGATTAACCGTTATACCCAGCGAAGCAGCTCCGCCCCTGGAACCGAAAGGGACCACCCACATGAACACGATCCTCTACTTCAGCCCTGAAGGTCTCGTCTATGAAACGCGCGCCTACAGCAACGCCGATATCGTCGGGCTTGTGCACGACTACGGCCTAGAGAGTTTGACCAGCGACGATCGGCAGTTCGACTTCTGGTTCACTCCAACGACGCGTCGCTGCCGCCGCAAGCTCAACCGCAGCGCGACGGAAATGCTGCTGGCAACGACGCGGTTCACCGCAAAAACAGTGCCACTTCTTTATGGCGCAGTTGTGGTCGCCACCCACGACTCCGTTGGCGATCTTGATGGGCTCAGCTGGCAACAATTGGCTCTCTTGTCTCAGCGCAGCAACACCCTGACGCGACGCGACGACCGGGCACTCAACCGACGGATCAAGCGTGAAGCACGACGTCTCGAAAATTATGCCTCCGCCAACGTCGTGACCGGGCGCTACGTTGAGCAGCGCATCGTCACCGGGCTTTGACCGGTCGGGTGCGTAACGGACCACAGCTGCGAATCGGGTTTGTACCGTGAGCCTATGGATCTCGCCCGTGGTTCCGTCAATCGCCGCCAGTTGCTTCGGCTAGCGGGCGGCGTTGCGCTGGCATCGACAGTTGGCGCGTGTTCCAGCGTTGCGACATCGATGACAACCCCACGCCTGACCAGCGCCACGTCGGCGATGCTGCTGTGCCGCGACGCCTGGGGCGCACGGCCCGCTCGCGCCGGCGGCAAACGCCACACCATCACCCGGATGACTCTGCACCACGAGGCAGTGGTCCTCGGCGACAACCGAAATGCCCCTGAACGCTTACGCAAAGACCAGCGCTATCACCAAGACCAGCACGGATGGATCGACATCGCGTATCACGTCGGCGTCGACCGCAATGGCAACCTCTACGAACTGCGCAGCACCGAGATTGCCGGTGACACCGCGACGGACTACGACACGACCGGTCATTTCCTTGTCCTCTGCGAGGGAGACTTCGACCAGGAGGCCGTGTCGGAGGCGCAACTTCACGGAACCGCTCTCGCATTCGCCTGGGCCGCTCAGAACTTCGGCATCGCGAGCACTACCTTGGCGGGTCACCGCGACTTCGCCCAGACCTCATGCCCGGGGGCGAACCTCTACGCCCACCTGTCCTCAGGTGACCTCAAGCGCCGCATCGACGGTCTGCTTGCCTCCGGTGGAGTGAATCTCCAGCGCTTCTGCGGACCCGACGCCACCGCACGAGTGGCAGCCATCGAGGCGGGCCACTAGAACAGCGCCATTAGATCCGCCCAAAAGTCGGCGCTGTCCGCTGCGAGTGCACTGGATTCGGTAAAAAGCCTGATTGAAGCATGTGCGTGGGTCAATAAGGGCTCTCCCTACAGCCGGGATGGGCCCAATGGGCTTCGAAGACGAGGTCGGGCCGATAATGTCTTGTTGTCGTTAACCGACTGATGGAGGCGATATGAGCTACCGGACGATCGTGGTCGGCACGGACGGCTCGGAGTCGTCATTGCGGGCAGTCGACCGCGCAGCGGCGATCGCGGCGCAAGAGCAGGCGAAGCTGGTCATCGCGAGCGCGCATCTCGACACTTCGGAAAAGGGCGGTTGGTCGCGCGCGCCCTCCCCCGACCGTTTGATCGACGGCAGGGCCGCCGACAGCCTCGGGGGCGAGAGTTACCGGATGCACGGGAGCGCGTCCGTGTACGCGATCCTTCAGGACGCCCGCGAACGAGCGAAGGCCGCCGGCGCCCATGACATCGAAGAGCAGGCGATTGTCGGCGCGCCGGTCCACGCGTTGCTGCATCTCGCCGAAGAGGTCAAGGCGGACCTGCTCGTCGTCGGCAACTTGGGAGTGGGCACGGTCGCCGGCCGTCTGTTGGGCTCGGTGCCCGACACGGTTGCCCGCAAAGCCAAAGTCGACATCCTCATCGTTCACACCGTCGGATAGCTGCACGCGGCAGCGCCTCCAAGCGGGAAGCCGCGAAAGGTGCTGGCGGCCTGAATATTCGGCGTCAGATCATGCCGACGCCGTCAGGTCAAAGCGCCGCCCCTATCAGCGCGAGTGGCAATATTCCCAGGTCGGCAGCGAGCGGGATACCAATCGCGTCGACGGGGTTTCCGGCCGCAAGTTCAGTGGTGAAGACGTTGTAGTCGATCTCGGGAAGGGTGATGAACAACGCCTCGGCTACGTCGAAAGGCGGGAAGCCGGTGTGGGGCGGAAAGGTGTCGAAAAGATCCTGCAAGGTCGTGGGAACGATGGAGAGAACCGACAATTGGGTGCCCGGGACGACATTCTCCAGTGCCGTGGCGAGTTGGTCGGCCCAGGATGGCAACGAATACACATAGTTGTTCGGATCGGTCAAATCCTTGACGGCATCGGTGATCCCCTGCTGCAGCCCGTTGACTAAAGCTTGCGGGACCTGTTCGAGGACACTGGAATCCGGCAGGAATCCCAACGGTGTGGCCACGTCAGCATCGCCCTGACTGAAGCCACCCAAATAGTTGTCGTCAACATTGCCGTAGCCCAGGTTCACCAGCACCGACAAGTCCGGGTTCAGCAGATCGGCCAGCGGGTTGCCGATGAACGGAATCAGTTGCAGTGGCTCCAGCAGCGGCAGCGTGGTGACGGGAATCTCGTAGTAGTTGGTCAAGGTGTCTGCCGACGATGTCGGTAGCTGAATCGCGTCCCCGATCTGCTCGGCCGTGAGGCCCGGATACGTGACGTGCTCGAAAACGATGCCCAGCACGGCGTTGATATCGGAAAGGAAGTTGGCCGGATACTGCGGGAAGTCAGCAAAGCCGTCGTATTCGTGTGTGTAAACGTCAGTCGGGTAGAGATCAGACGCTTCCGGCCCGCTGAAGGTAAGGCCCAAGCTCGGGATGCTCGGCTGCGTGCCGTCGGGCAAGTCGAAGCGTTCCAGTATGCCCCCGTTGGGGGCACTTTCATCACCGACCAACACAAAATGCACGTCGTCACTGGGCACACCCTGGCTCGCAAGCTCCGGCTGCACCCGCGACGCGATCACCGCGCTCTGCGACCAACCGGAGACCACGACGGGGTTAGCGGCGTCTACATCGCCGGTGGCGATTTGGTTCAGGATGGCGGCGTCCAGGATCTGTTGCCCCTGGGCCTCGGACTGGTCGAACGTCTCGGTGAAGGGACCGAGAAAGGGATAGAGCGCCTCGGGTGTGGTCAGGACTTGCGTGGTGCCGGTGAAGTCGCGCGGCGCCAGGTACTCCGCGACGACGGCATCCGCGTAGGTCTGACCAGGCGTCTCCAGGCCACTGCCGCCAATGATGAGCGCCGTGCCATCCCCGAGCGGGGAGTCCGCGGTGTCGCCGCTGGTGAGCCGCACCGCGCGCATCTGCACGCCGGGTGACGGCGGGACCATCTGTGGCGCCCCGATCAGGCCGACGCCTACCAGGGCCACACCGAGGGTGCGGTGCAGACGAAGCATCAGGGGCCTCTCCCTTGAGGTGCCCAGCCGGCTGCTAGTGCACCGAGCAACGGTGAGCAGAATTACAGCACGGCAGCCAACCATGGCGAAGCGCGATCGCCGAAAAGCTCAGCCCCGCGTACCAGCTACCAATTGCTCGGCGCGTAATCCTTGACGAAGCAGCCGTACAGATCTTCGCCGGATTCCCCGCGGACGATTGGGTCGTACACGCGAGCGGCGCCGTCGACCAGGTCGAGCGGGGCATGGAAACCCTCGTCGGCGAGCCGAAGCTTGGTCGGATGCGGACGCTCGTCGGTGATCCAGCCAGTATCGACAGCGGTCATCAGGATGCCGTCCTGCTGCAGCATCTCTGCGGCGCTGGTGCGGGTGAGCATGTTCAGTGCGGCCTTCGCCATGTTGGTGTGCGGATGCCCCGGCCCCTTGTATGCGCGGCTGAACTGCCCCTCCATCGCGGACACATTCACCACGTATTTGCGACGAGAGGGTGAAGCGGCCATCGCCGGGCGCAGCCGACTCACCAGAATGAATGGCGCGGTCTGATTGCACAGCTGAACCTCGAGCAGTTCCATCGCGTCGACCTCGTGCACGCGTTGGGTCCAACTGTTGATGGGTGCGGTATCGGGCAGCAGGCCACCTGCGTCTATGGCGGTGCCCGCGGCGATCCGGTCCGGAGACGCGCTTCGGGCCGCGAGGGCCAGTTCGGTTACGGCGTGCGGACTTTGGTGCTCGGCGAGGCTTCCGGCGAGTGCCGCGGGATGAGCGTCGCTGACGCGGTCGAACGTGACCACGTCAACAAGTTCCGGCGCCGGGGTCCGCTCCGCCTCGACGAGCGCAGCGTATGAGCCGGGGGCTCGGCGCACCGTCTGGGCGGCGTTGTTGATCAGAATGTCCAGCGAACCCTGTGCGGCCACGGAGTCCGCAAGCGCGACGACCTGAGCGGGGTCGCGAAGGTCGATGCCGACGATGCGTAGCCGGTGCAGCCAGTCGGTGCTGTCGGGCATCGCGGCGAAGCGGCGCACGGCATCGTTCGGAAAGCGGGTGGTGATCGTCGTGTGGGCGCCATCGCGGAGCAGTCGTAGCGCGATATACATGCCGATTTTGGCGCGGCCACCGGTGAGTAGGGCGCTCCTACCGGTGAGGTCGGTGCGGGCGTCGCGCTTGGCGCGGTTGAGCGCGGCACACTCCGGGCACAGTTGGTGATAGAAGGCGTCGACCACCGTGTAGCGGTTCTTGCACATGTAGCAGGCACGTGACCGGAGCAAGGTGCCTGCGCTGGCGCCCACCGCAGTCGACACCAATGGCAGGCCCGCGGTTTCGTCGTCGATGCGGCCGGGCGCACCGGTGGCGGTGGCCGCAGTGACGGCGTGATCTGCCGCTGCCACCGCGTCGCGCTTGGCGTGGCGGCGAGCTTTCTTCACGGCCTTGAAGATGCCCGCGGTGGCCCGACGCACCGCCACGGCATCGGGATGCTCCGGCGGCAAAGATTCGATGTCGGCCAGCACCATGAGGCACGTGTTGAGCTTGTCTGGGTCGATCGCGTTCACCGTCGAAGAGTACGGGCTTATTCAGGTCCGGGTGGCAACGCGGTGCCTGCGGGCGAGACCCAGGATCCCGGCCGCCACAAAGGGCACCGGGGAAAGCGTGGCGATCAGCGCGCTTTTGGCACCAACCAGCGGCTTGCTGCGCAGCCCGGTAACAAAGTCGGCCCCATCGCTCGTGAGTCCAACCGTCGCCCACCGTTGCAATTCACCTTCTTCGCCGCGCACCCAGGCCGCGCAGGCGCCCGAGCCGAGAACCACATCCCGGATCCCAATGGTCCGCATGAGGAGTGTTTCGGTCCCGGATCCGGGCGAGAAGATCCGGCTCGGCGCCAGGATCATCGTCGCTCCCACGGCGACGCGGGCCGCCGCGACCATTGCCAGAATCGAGGTCGATGCCTGGGCCTTCTCGCGCACCACGCGTTCGACCCTACTCACGTTGTATCGGTCAGAGTCGCGGATGCGTGGATGTGGCCCCCGGAGGCGGCGCAAACAAAATTGGGAGAAACTCCCCATGTCGTGAGCCCGCCCGCGGTGCAAAGTTCGGCGCACCGACGGCGCACGCCGGTCCGGCGATGAGCGAACTCTCCGACGTTGCCGATTACAACCAAGATGCCTGCGCACAACGCGCACAGGCAAGTTTCTCGAACGATGGCTGGCACGGCGTTTCACCCAACGGGTACACCATCATGGCCGACCGTGGGCCGTTGAGCGGAGTGACCGTGTGCATGTACCAGTCACTTTCGCAATCAGTGCCGGTCATCGTTGTCGCGGGCGGTGACGGCAACGCAGCCTCCGATGAAGCCGCGGCGCTGAAATCGCAGATGTTGTGAAGGCGGCCGCGCCTACCGGTTTTTGGACATGTAGAGCAGGATTTCGGCGGTGTAACCCCAGAGCCGGGCGCCGCCGTCGAGGAACGTGGCGGGCCCGGACCAGTCGTTGCACTGGTACTGGTGCCAACGATCTGGATTGTCCAGATCGCGCAGTGCCACGGTGAGTACCCGGTGTGTTTCTGCGGGGTTGACCGGATAGACGGGGCCGGGTTGACGCCAGCGGGCGACGACCCCGGTGACATCGAAGCCCGAGACGCCGATATGAAGGCGGGGAAGGGTGACCAGCGGGTCGACGCTGCTTGGGTCGAGGCCAATTTCTTCGGCCGCTTCCCGCAGGGCTGTGCCAGCGGGATTGCGGTCGGTGGGCTCCCGGGAGCCACCAGGGAATGCGATCTCACCTGGATGGTGCCGGAGTGCAGAACTGCGTTGCAGCAGAACCACTTCGGGACCGTCACTGGTGTCTTTGAGAAGTACGAGGACGGCCGCCTGCCGGTCAGCGATATGTGTCGCAACAGGGTCGTTGGTGTTGAGTTCGCCCGGTGGGGCGGTGCTGAGCGCGGTAACGAGCCGAACAAGTCGGCCGGAAATACTGGCGGCCTCATTCTTTGGTCCGGCTGCGGCCAGCCAGTCGTCCACCGTGTACGTCGGCGCGGCGGTCGGATCGGAATCTGGCACAGATCAGTTCACCACGCTGGCCGCTGGTTGTGCCGGCGGTCGGCGTCCGCGGGAATAGCATGACATGTCACGTGTTGCACAGGCTTGAAGCCGACAAGACTGGAGTGAACCACATGACAAGGATTGCGCAGTTCGCCGAATACGGTGGCCCCGACGACGTGCTACAGGTGATCGACGCGCCGGCGCCGACAGCCGGACCAGGGCAGGTTCGAGTTGTCGTACGGGCTGCGGGAGTCAATCCCATCGACGCGAAGACGGTCGAGGGTTTTATGCGTGACGTGATACCGCTGACCCTTCCCGCGGGAGTGGGCTCGGACGTGTCCGGCGTGGTCGACCAGGTGGGTCCCGGAGTCAGCGAATTCGCTGTGGGTGATGAAGTTCTGGGCAGCGCGGTCACGCCATCATTCGCGGAATACGCACTCGCCGAGCCAGCGAGCCTGATCCGCAAAACCCACGATATTCCTTGGGAGATAGCAGGATCGCTCGCGGGAGCCGGCGGGACGGCATACGCGGTGCTGAAGAAGCTTCACCTCAAAGCCGGCGAGACGCTTCTCATCCACGGGGCAGCCGGCGGGGTAGGCACCTTCGCCGTCCAACTCGCTGCCGCACGCGGTGTCACGGTCATCGGAACCGCCAGCGAGCGCAATCATGACCATCTACGGTCGATCGGCGCGATACCCGTTACCTATGGTGATGGACTGCTCGAACGGGTCCGCTCCGTCGCTCCGCAGGGCGTCGATGCGGTCCTCGACGCCTCGGGTCGCGGCGAGATTCCCGTGTCGATCGAGCTGACCGGGACACCGGAACGGGTGCTCACGCTGGTCGCCTTCGACGCCGCCGACACCGGCATCCAGGTTCATGTTGACGGTGGGGGCGGCGATCTCGGCGATGGTCTTGGTGAAATCGTCGGACTCGTCGAGCAACGACGGCTCACGGTGTCGATCTCGCGAACCTTTTCCCTCGCCGAGATTGCTTCGGCACTCAAGACCAGCGGCGCAGGGCACGTGACGGGCAAGATTGTTGTACTGCCCTAATCGAGACCCGGAACTCCACTAGGTGGCACAGAGAATTCAAGGTCGTGAATCACCATGAAGAGAAAGACGATCCGCCCATCAACGACGTGGATGACTTCGCGGCCCGTGACAGTCCGTCCGTTATACGGCGGGCTCTGGATCCACGCATAGGTGGCCCAACCGTGATGGGTGTCGATGTCGCCGTCAAGTTCGAAGGTGAAGTCCCCCAGCAACTTCTGCAACATCCCGATGTGCTTGTGGAGTCCGAGCCGCCCGAGGCCCAACGGTAGCCCCGTCGGCTCGATGACCTCAATCTCTTCGCCGTAGACATCGTTGATCTCGCTGAGTCTGAGATCCTCGTCCTTCACCGACCAGAGCGCCAGGTGTCTTGATACGACCGCGATCATGTCGTCACGCTCGCTCACTGGCACACCATCCTCCCGCGTCGAGGCGAGCTTAGACCCCTGACGTTGATGGGTCCGGAAGCCCTAGAGCCGCCTAAGAGCGGGGTGAATCGCGCTGCTCTTTGCTGTTGAACACCTTATTGTTCGCAGTTGTAATAGTCGAGACTCCCGGATCGGTGGTGCTCGGATGACGGCGGGCTTGGTGTGCGGGTCATGCGGCACCGGCTTGCGCGAGAGGGCCAAGTTCTGCGACGAGTGCGGCGCCCCGACTACGTCTTCGCGCGATACCGCGAAGTACAAGCAGGTGACGGTGCTCTTCGCCGATGTGGTGCACTCGATGGACCTCGCGGCCGCGCTGGAAATGGAGCGGTACCGGGAGGTCATGACCGAGTTGGTGGGGCGCTCGGCGGCGGTGGTGCAGCGCTATGGCGGCGGGACGGTGGAGTCCACCGGCGACGGTGTGATGGGGATCTTCGGTGCCCCGATCGCGTTGGAGGATCATGCTTTTCGGGGATGTCTGGCTGCGTTGGCGATCCAGGAGGAGGCGGCCCGGTTGGCGGCCGAAGTACGGCGCCGCGACGGTGTCGATCTTCGCGTGCGGGTGGGCCTGAATTCAGGTCGGGTGATTGCCGGTAAGGCCGGTTCAGGGTCGCTGGGATACGCCGCGACCGGCGAGTCGGTCGGGTTTGCCCAGCGGATGGAATCGGTGGCGCCCCCGGGCGGAGTGATGCTGTCGGAGTCGACGGCGCGACTGGTCGAGCACATCGTGATGCTCGCGGAGCCGGAGTGGGTGCGCGTCAAGGGCTCCGACGAACCGGTGCGTGCGCGTCGGTTGATGGCGATCGGCGCGCGCAATGGTCTGGTCGGGCGCGCCGAGGCGAGCCTGGTCGGTCGGCGTTGGGAGATGGCCGCTGTTGAGGCCGTGGTGGACCGCGCGATCGGTGGCCGTGGTGGTGTGGTGAATGTCGTGGGACCGCCAGGCATCGGCAAGTCTCGGGCGGCGCGGGAGGCCACGGCGCTGGCGGCCGAGCGTGGGGTCGAGGTGTTTTGGGCCTTCTGCGAGTCGCATGCCGGTGACATTCCCTTCCACGTTGTGGCTCAACTGCTGCGCGCTGGCACCGGCGTGGCCGACCTCGACCGCGAAGCCGCCCGGATGCGGGTGCGGGCTCGTGTGCCGGATGCCGACCCGCAGGATCTGCTGCTGTTCGATGATCTGCTCGGCATCGCCGACCCCGAGGTGCCGCTGCCTCAGATCGACCCGGACGCGCGGCGGCGCCGGTTGACCGCGATGATCAACGCCGCGTCGCTGGCGCGCACCGAACCGGCGCTGTACGTCATCGAGGATGTGCACTGGATCGACGGGGTCAGCGAGTCGATGCTGGCCGACTTCCTCACCGTCATTCCGCGCACCCCGTCGATGGTGCTGATCACCTCGCGCCCCGAATACAAGGGAGCGCTGACGCAGGTGGCGGGCGCGCAGACGATAGCGCTTGCCCCACTGGGTGATTCGGACACCGTGGCGCTGCTGGCTGAACTGCTGGGGTCGGACCCCTCGGTGGCTGCGCTGGCGGGCATCGTCGCCGACCGGGCGGCTGGGAACCCATTTTTCGCCGAGGAGATGGTGCGTGAGTTGGTGCAGCGCAGTGTGCTGACCGGTGAGCGCGGCAGCTATGTCTGTGGCACTAACGCCACCGAAATCACCGTGCCGGCCACTGTGCAGGCTGCCATCGCCGCGCGCGTCGATCGGCTCAGCGCGCCGGCCAGGCGGACGTTGAACGCGGCGTCGGTGATCGGCGACCGCTTCGGGGCAGAGCTGCTCGCTGTGCTGGACATTGATCCCGTGTTCGACGAGCTGCTCAGTATCGAGCTGATCGATCAGGTGCGGTTCGCCCCAAGCACCGAGTACGCCTTTCATCACCCACTTATCCGCGCGGTGGCCTACGAGTCGCAGCTGAAATCGGACCGGGCCAAGCTACACCGGCGCCTGGCCACCGCGATCCAAGAGGGTGCGCCCGGATCGGTGGAGGAGAACGCGGCGCTGATCGCCGAACATCTGCAGGCCGCCGGCGATCTGGACGTCGCGTATGCCTGGCACATGCGGGCCAGCGCGTCGTCAGCCAACCGCGACATCGGCGCGGCGCGCGTCAGTTGGGAGCGCGCCCGCCAGATCGCCGACCAACTACCCGACGAGCACCCCGACAAAGTGTCCATGCGCATCGGCCCCCGGGCCATGTTGCGCGCAACCGACTGGCAAGCCGCAACTGTCCAAGAATCCCAAGGCCGCTTCGAGGAGTTGCGCGAGTTGTGCATCGCAGCCGGGGACAAGGTCTCGCTGGCCATCGGCATGAGCGGGCTGGGAACCGAGCACCTCTATGCAGGTCGTGCACATGAAGGATCGCGGCTGGCATCGGAACAGATGGCGCTGCTCGAGTCGATCGGCGATCCGAACTTGACCATGGGTTTGGCGTTCGTAGCATTCTCCACCTGGTTCGCCAGCGGTGACTTCGACGAGATGTTGCGGTGGTCGCAGACTGTCGTCGACCTGGCCGCGGGTGACCCCGCCAAGGGCGCTGGCTTCGGTCTGGGATCGCCGTTGGCGGTCGGGGTGGCGTTTCGCGGCGTTGCTCATTGGTGGTTGGGGCATCCGGGATGGCGACGGGATCTCGACGACGCCGCCGCGATGGCCCGAAACAGCGACCCGGCAACCCTCGGCCTTGTCGTCGCCTGGACCTACGGGCTGGGAATACCCTATGGGCTGTTCCGAGCCGACGACTCCGCGCTGCGCGCCATTGAGGAGGCGGTGCAGACCGCCCAGAAGGCGAGCAGCGACATCGCTCTGATCTTCGCCGAGTACTCGCTGGGTGTGGCGCTGCTGTATCAGGACGCCGCCGCCGACCGTGACCGCGGACTTGAGCTGACGGTGCAGGCTCGCGAGTGGCAGCGCCGACGTATGCCCTCCCTGGTCCCGCTCACCGACGTGTTGATCGCTTGGGAGAGGGCCAGGCGGGGCGACCGCGATGGCGTCATTCCCGCGATGCGCAACGCCGTGGACCAACTGCGCCAGGAAGGACGGCTGGGGTTTGGCATCTGGGGCACCAGCATTCTGGTGGAAACGCTGGCAAAGCGTGGCGCCGAGAGCGATCTGGCCGAAGCCCAAGAGGCGATCGACTGGCTGGCGAACCTGCCCGATGACGGTTCGGCAATCATCGAGATCACGCTGCTGCGGCTACGCGCGCTGCTGGCGCGGGCCCGCGGCGACGACGTTGCGCACCGTGAGTTGGTGAGCCGCTATCGCGCGATGGCGGAATCGCTTGGCTTCGAAGGACACATCGACTGGGCCAACGCGATGACCGAGGGCATCTGAGCACTACCGCACCGAGGCCGGGCGAGATTGCAGTGGCGCAGTACTGCCGTCCACTTGCGGCACGCCAGCGACGATTCCCCTGACACGTGGCTCGGTGATTCGAGCGCTCACCGGGCACGAGATTCCAAGGAACATCGCAATTTAGGGGACTGCATGACCTGTCCAGCCATGGCCAACGCGTACGAAACATCGACGCCGACCAGATTGAACCCGCCGCGGGTTCGCTTACCCAAGCTCGTTCAGGGCGTCGGATTAACCCTGTTTCGCCGCGGAGCGATGCGATATTGGATCAAGCGGCACGGACGCATCTTCGAGTTCAACGTCCCATTCTTTGGCCAATGCGTGGCGATTTCCGACCCTGCTCTGGTGAGGTCGGTGTGTACCGCGGACTCCGAACGGCTGACCAATTATCAACTGAACCTGAGCAACTTTTTTGGCCCGGGGTCGATATTTGCCCTTGAAGGCGGTCGGCACCACGATCGGCGTCGACTCCTCGCACCGGCTCTCCATGGTCGGAGTCTCAAGAATCACGAGGTGATTATTGCCGACGAGACACTGCGTGAGAGTGCGAATTGGCTTGAGAATAAAGAATTCCGGATTCTCGAACCGATGCACAGGATCACCTTGAACGTGATCTTGCGGACCATCTTCGGCGCTGACGGCGCCGAGCTAGAGGAGCTGCGTGAGATCGTCAACCGTTTCACAAAACGCGGATCGATACTGGCGAAGTTGATGCCCGCGCCGAAGTTCCGGACCCGTCGCTGCAGCCCGTGGAACAAGCTGGACAAGATCCGGGAGGACTTTGACCGCATCGTATTGATGCTGATCGACAGGGCCAAGGCCGATCCGGGACTCGGCGAGCGAACGGACATCCTGGCAATCTTGCTGCGCAGCAGGCATGCCGATGGAACCGGAATGTCGCGGGCGGACATCTGCGACGAACTCGTGACCCTTATCGGTGCCGGCCACGAAACCACAGCATCCGCACTTACTTGGGCGTTTGAACGGTTGCGACGACACCCCGACGTGCTGGCCGAACTGGTCAGAGAGGTCGACGCTGGAGGCAGCGACTTCCGTCGTGCGACGATCTTGGAATTGCTGCGGGCTCGCACCATCATCGATTATCCGGGCAGATGGGTCAGTGCGCCGTACTTCGATCTGGGCGCGTGGCGAATTCCTCACAGTCGCAACGTGTTTGTGAGTCTTGCCGATCTGCACGAGAATCCGGAAGTCTTTCCTCACCCCGAACGTTTCGATCCGACCCGCTTTCTGGACACCGATCAGCCGGTACCAGCATGGCTGGCGTTCGGAAGCGGAGCACGCCGATGCATCGGGTCTGATTTCGCGATCGCCGAAATGGATGTCGTGCTGCGGACGGTGCTGCAGAGTTTCCGGATCCACACCGATGCTGCCGCCGACGAGAAGTCGCATTTCCGGGGAGTCGCCTATGCCCCGAAGCTTGGCGGCCGGGTAGTCGTCAGCCGCCGAAAGTAGTCCCGCTATGTCGACCCAGCTGATCACTCCATTGCGTCCACAGCGGTTCGAAATCCGCTGCAACGTCAGTGACGTTGCTCTCTCGAACGTGGCGGTGCACCTGGTCTTCTTCTTTGAGCGACGTCTCGACAGGAAGGCGCTCGCCGGCGCATTCGCGCACGCGCTCAACAGCTTTCCGATGTTCGCGGGGCGAATGGCACTGGTCGGCGGCTGGATGCGAATCCGATGCAAGGGGCAGGGCGCGCCCTTCACATCTGTGTCGGCCGACCGCACACTCCGTGAGGCTATCCAATCGGTGTCGGAGGACCGCGGAGGCTGGCTCATCGATCCGGTGAACGGCGCCGCGGCGCGGTGGGGATTAGGCCCACTGTGCAAGGTACGTGTCACGCATCTTGCGGACAACGCGACCGCCATCGGTTTCTCGTGGCACCACGCGATCGGTGACATGCAGACGGCTATGCATTTCATGAACGCGTGGGCTGCCGCTGCGGCCGACAAGCCAATGGCTGACCCGTTGATCGTCGAGGACCGCGCCGCCTACCTCGACGCACATCTCCCTGCCGATGGGGCTGTCGAGGCCGGGGTGCGTTGCCTCGGGCTCGCAGAGATTGCACGAAGCGCGCTCTACATCGCAAAGGATGCGCGAAAGCAGCGGACTCTGAATCTCTATTACGGCGAAGGCGAAATCGCCCGCATGCGCGAATATTACGGAAGCCGGATGCGATTGTCTGCGAACGACGTTGTGTGCGCGCATGTTTCCGAGGCACTCATGAACGCGGATCCCGCCGTGGATCGTCGCACCCTCGCGATCGCCGTGAATGTGCGGAGTCAGTGTGGCCTGGATCCGATGCTGGTCGGCAATATCGTCACGGCGTTAAACGTCGACGTTCGACGCGGCGAACCGGCACGCGCGATTGCCGAACGCATCCGCCATAAGGTGGATAGCTTCGCCGCCGAACACTGCGACATGCGCATCAACCAGAAGTTTCTGGACGCTGCCGGTACATGGCGGGGCGCTCGCTGTGTGGCGACGAGCTTCAATCCGGTCCAGTGGAACCCGCTTATCACGAACTGGACCGGATTCGGCGTTTATCGGATCCAGTTCGAAGGCGCCTTCACGGTCTACTGCGCGCCGTTGATGAACATTCCCTTCGCCGGAGTCGGCGTCCTGGTCGAAGGGGCCGATGGCCGCGGGCTGGTCTTTCAGATGACATTGCCGCCCAACGACTTCGAGGCCATGTCGAGCCCCGCGATTCGGGAACACCTACACCGCTTCCGGCACGCGGACGACGACATTCCAAGACTGCACCATGAGGTCCGCCGCTAACTGTCAACTGGTTCGCAGCACCTCGACGGCCTCTAGCCGCCTCGCATGCAGCAGCGGGTACAGGGCGGCGGCCAGGACGAGTACGAACACCGCTGCCACACCGGTTCCGAGCGGCACAGGCGGTAAGCCCCATTCGATCTTGATGCCGTAGTACACCGGTGAGCCCAGCGACCAGAGATACGTGAGACCCACTCCCCCAAGCACCGCAACGCCCCCGACCAGCAAGCCGAGCAGGCCCGCGTTAGCGATGATCACCGCCTGTTCCTGCCCGGAGGTCATCCCGATCGCCCGCAATGCGGCCCGCTCACGCTTGCGCTGCACAAGGCCGAGGACGAACACGTTCAGCAGGCTCATGCCGGCGGCTGCCATCACGACGTATCCCGAGATCGTGAACGGCTTCAGGAATCGGGTGATCCCGTTGGTGGCCTCCGAACGCCACTGCCGGTTGTCGTACACGCGCAATCCGGCGCCGAGGTTCACGAAATCGCTGCGGTGAGCGGTCGCGGCGGCGGCGGACGGGTAGGCCACCGCGATCTGGTCGCGCACGGCGGCCCAATCCGCACGCGCCAACCTGTCCGAAACCAGCACCATGTCGCCCACTGCCGCGTCGTTCACCATCCGTGGATGAAAGATTCCAGCGACCCGGTACTGCCTCGGCCCTGCAACGGTCGGCAGTTCGACCGTGCCGCCCTCCGCGACGCCGAGCCGGCTGGCCGCAATCTCGCTCAGGCCGATCTCGCCGTCCCGCAGGCCCGGCCAGAACTCATCACGTGAATCGGTCGGCTGATACAGCGCCGTGCTGTACCAATCTCCCGGTGTGACACCGACGACCAACCGCGACAGCGTTCCCGACCCGATCGTCGATCGCCAGCGCGACGTCACGCTGCGCCCGTCGGCGGCGCGGGTCACCAGCTCGAACGTGGCATCGGCGATCTGGCTATCCCGTTGATCGAGCACCGACTGCGCGGCGATCAACAAGGAGCCCGGCAGATGGTCGGCCTGCTCGTCCGCGATCTGGGTGGTGCTGAGCAGTTGCATGCCGTGTGAGCTGATGGCCGAGCTGGCGCCCTGGGCAAGTAGCGCGGCTGAGAGTGCGAACAGCACGGAGTAGCGCCGCACGTCTGCTCCCAGCAAACGCCCAACGGCCGGACGCGCGATCGTCAGCAGCCTGATCGCCAGCGCCGCGCCGCGCGGGGCCAGCCATGCCGTCACCAACACAACCCCACACAACCCCACGGTCATGCCGTAGATACCCACGTTCAGCGGCAGTGACCCGCGCTCGAAGATCTTCAGTATGACGACGGAGGCGACCAGCGCGCCCACTCCGGCGAACAGCGGCCACATCGGGATCGTCCTGGCACGCTGTATCCCACCGACGCTCGCCATCGACGCTAACGGTCCCTCGCGGACCAACCTGACGGCCGGCCCGGTCATCGCGAGAATTCCGCAGACGATCCCCGCGGCCGCTCCGATCACAATCAAGCTCGGGGTGAAGTGCGCTGCGATCGTGCCGCCCGAGCCCTCCAGCATGGAGTGCCCGAACCGGTCCACCAGATACATCCCGAGCAGGAATCCGGTCGGCACCCCCAACAGTCCGCCGAGAACACCCACCACGGCGCCCTCGCCGAGCATCCCGCCGAACAACCCGACAGGCCTTGCGCCGATCGCGCCGACGGTCCCCATCACCGCTCGCCGGTCCTCGATGGCCAACAGGATGGTGTTCACGGCGACGAGGAAGCCGATCAGGACGCCGGCCAGAACAGTCAGGTTGAAACTCTGTGTTGCGTTCTCGAACATGGCCGGTTGATGGGGCCGGGGCGGCCCCGCCGTGGCAATGCCGGCGGTGACGCGGTCGATATCGGCCGTGATGTCAGCCCCCCGTCTCGGCAGCACGAACGCGGCCGTCGCGTAGCCGGGTGAGCCGAGCATGCTCGCGGCGATGTCGATGGAGGGGGCCAGCAACACGTAGCCGCCGTTGATGCCCTCGACGCGGTCGAACTCCGGGAACGTCCAACCCAAATGCGCCGATCCTGGCGGCAGGCCGGGGATGCGCAGCTCCTCCCCGAGCTGTAAGCCATGCCGCTGGGCAATCGCCGTGGGCACCTCCAGCGGCACACCGGGACCGTCTGCGGGTTTGACGTCGCGGGCGCGCTGCTCGCAGTTGAACGAGCCGACCAGCAGCTCAATCTGGCAGGACCCGCCGAGCAGAAAGAACCCCTGGGTGCCGCCACCTGAAATGTCCACCGGCGTCAAGCCGGCAACGACCGGGATGACCGCCTCCGCGCCGGCCACCTCGGCCCGCAGTCGGTTGACTGTCCCGATCGGCAACCGACCGCTGACGTTCGGGGTCACCTCGACCACCCCTCTGCCGGCGGCATGGGTGAGCGACGGGCCGAATGAGTCGAACGGACTCGCGAGCTCGGATTTGAGTATCAGGACTCCGAGGACCACCGTCACTCCAAGCGCGACGCCGATGGCGCTGAGCAGTGTCCGTCGCCAGTCGGCGATCAACGCAGCGAGGTGGATGCGCCGAAATGACATCCATCCGGCGCGCAACGATTCCATCATCGCTCCGCGACGGGCGCGGCGGCATCGGCGCCGTACGCGCGCCCGTCGACCAGATGCAGCTCGCGGGTGCCGTAGCGTGCCGCCGCCTGGTCGTGTGTCACCAGGACGACCGCCGCGCCTTCTTCGTCTGACAGCGAGCGCAGGAGATCCAGAACCTCGGTCGAAGAATGGCTATCGAGGTTTCCAGTCGGCTCGTCAGCGAGGATGATGGATGGCCGGCCCACCAGCGCGCGCGCCACCGCCACCCTTTGCATTTGTCCGCCCGACAGTTCGGCCGGCCGGTGCCGCGCGCGGTCGCCGAGCCCGACCCGTTGCAATAGCTCCTCGGCGCGGGCGTCGGCTGACCGGGTCGGCACACCGTCCAGCACCAGCGGCAACGACACGTTCTCTATCGCGGTCAGCATCGGCACCAAGTTGAAGAACTGGAAGACGAATCCGAGGTTGCGCCGGCGGAACGCGGCGCGCCTGCCGGTGCTCTGCGCCCAGATGTCCTGGCCGGCGACGGCTACCGTGCCGTTGTCCGGTGCGTCCAGCCCGCCCGCAACATGCAGGAGGGTCGATTTGCCGGCTCCCGATGGTCCGGTCACGACCACGAATTCGCCGGCGTCCAAAGTGAAATCGAAGTCAACAAGCACATGCACCTGCTCGTCGCCCCTGCGGTACGTCTTGCCGACGCCCCTGAGTTGCAGGACCGGCGTCGTTGAATCGTCGGGCTGCCCGACCCCTCGGAGGAGACGCTCAGACTCAGCTAATTCGGACACTTCGCGCCTCTTCCCTTGGCGTTGTGACCGATTGATCGTCACTGGCGATGCGATGGGGTGGCGCAGTAGTGGGCCACTGCATTCCCGCTTCAGTAGTCCGTGCCGACACCGGTCAGGACTGCAGTGGCGCACTACCGCGCTCGTCGCGCACCGCGCGAGCGAGGATTCCTCTCGGAGATGGCCATCGGCGAGGGATCGTTGGCCGTCCCCGAAAGGAGATGATCATGCAGCTAGCACTGCGTCCCTATGCCACTGTCGGAGTTGCCATTCTCGGTGCCGGCCTGATCTATGTCACCCCGGTGAGCGCACCCCACATCGAGCAGCATGCGGTTGGCCTTGCCGCTGTCGAGGACAGCATCGATCTCGTCAACCCCGTCGATGCGGGGTTCAGCGCATTGACCGGAGCCGGCGGGTCGGCTTTGGCCTCAGTCACCGACGCGCTGCCGGGCGCCGCCGACCTGGAACTTCTCGATCCCGCGTTCTGGGAAATGTTCTGGAATGCCCTGATTGATCCCTCGGGCGAAAGCGCCTCGTTGCTGCTAACGGGTGCTCTTGAACAACTTCCCGTTATCGGTCCCGCTCTTGAGTCCTTTGGGCTGTTTGTCGTATTTCCAGTAAGTCTGCTTTTGGCATATGCCTGGAGTGAGATCGCACCGCTCCTTGGCCTCGGTACCGGTGCCGCCGCTGCCGAGCCATTGGGAACCGGCTTGCAAGGTGTCTACGACGCGGCGCTCTCGGGGGTAATCGATCCTGCCGTGCCAGCCGGAGTCAGCACCGCTCTGGCGGACGTTACCCCGCTGTTCAGCGACGCGGCAGGGGCGCTCGATCCCACCACCGTGGTCCAGGATCTGAGCACGGCGCTGGACCCCAGCGTCGTGACATCGGTCCTCGACCTCAACCCGATAGCCGACCTCGGCACAGTGCTCGATCCCGGCGGACTAGCCGACATCGGCACAATGCTGAGCACCAGCACTATCCCGGATCTGGGTGAGATTTTTACGAGCCTGATTCCCTGAATCCTGAGGCGCCCAGCACAGGCGTCAGAGCGATGTCACTATGTTCACGCCCCCGGACGGGGTATCAGCGCGGCAAGTTCGTCGCGGCTGGTGGTTCCCGTCCTGGCCATCGCTCGGTAGATATGGCTCTCGACGGTGCGTACGGAAACGGTCAGTCGCTCGGCGATTGCGCGGTTGGATAATCCCGCACCGACCATCATCACGATCTCTGCTTCGCGGTCGGTCAGCGGTAAGGGGCTCGCGGCCTGACGGTGCGCCGGAGTGCTAGCGCCGCCGCATTGTTCGGCCAGTGCAACGCCGCGCGCCGAGCACCTCAACGCCGAGCCCCGCAGGTCTTGGCTGCGATAGGCGACAGCGGCGTAGGAGGTCGCATCTAAGGCCGCGACAAGGTCACCCATTCGTTCGAATTCATCTGACAACGAGGATAATTCAGCAGCGTCGCCGTCACGCAGGGCGATGGCGAACCGGGCAGCCAGGCCCACACGTGGCCCTTCGACAATCGACTCGAGCTCACGCAACCTAAGTGCGCTGTTGCGATCACCGAACTGGGTGGCGGTCTGCAGGCAGACCACTTCGGCCGCGAATTGCCCAGCGGCCGCAGCCCTTTCAGCCGCCGCCAGCACGACGGTGATCGCCTCGCTGACGGCGCCCTGGCTCGCGACGACCCACGCCCGGGCCAAGCTGCATTCATAGTCGAGTGAGCGGAACGGGCGCAGCTGCTTGTCCAGCACGGCGAGCATGGCGGCCGCCTCGTCAGTTGAACCACGCATCGCCAGCGCGGTCGTGCGCGGGATGTGATAGCGGTACCCCCAGCCGATGGCGTGCGAGGCGGACAATCCCTCCGCCCCCTGTTCCAACATTGCACATGCGGTATCCAGGCGGCCGGCCCCAAGCGCAGCCCGACCAGCCACGGCGGAGCCGAGCAACTGAGCGGCGCCCGGAAGATCGGCAGCCTGCCGGCGCACCCGTTCGGCCACCTCAACAGCGTCACCGATCCGCCCAGACAACAGCAGCGCGCTGATGTGCGCATCAGCGATGTTGAACCTCATGTGTGGGGCATCGAATGAGCGAGTCGCGTTGGTGTATCCCGTATCTGCGACGGTCACTGCTTCGGCGGTGCGACCAGCGTCCGCGGCTATGGTGGCGAGCACCCACGCTATCTCCGCGCCAACGACTGCCGGTAGGTCGTCCAGTGCAAGGCTTTCCGACGCTTGCCGCGCCTCCTCCGGCCGGTCCATCGCAAACCAGTACACCGTCAGGAACGCATCGATATAGCTGCGCGCGTGCGGTGGCGTGGTGCGTGACGCCTCGTCGATGATTTCCTTCGCGCGCGCCGGGTCGCCGAGCGCCCAGAGCATGTTGCTGGCCCGTAGGAAAGCCAATCTGGCGTGGCCTTCGTCGGCCAACGCGCCGCTGTCGGCCGCGGCGAGCACCGTGTCGGCCTCCTCGCCACGCCCCAGCCACGAAAGTGCATGCGCTCGAACAAAATTCGGTTCCGGCCCGCCACCGGCGCGGCCTGCCGCTTCCGCGAGTCGAGCGGCGAGCGGCAGATCCGCCAGCCAGACGGCGCCCTGTGCTGCACTGACGAGCAAGCCGGCGTCGGGTGTGAGGTCGGAGTCGAGACTCAACGTGGCGCGGCGCACCACGACTTGTATGTCGTCGTGGTCATCGGCGGCGGCGAGTTCGGCAGCAACCAGTCCGCGTAGTCGGCGCAGTTTGGTGGCCGCCGCGCGCCTGCGGCGCACCTCGCCGTAGAGCGGGTGCGCCACCCGCACCTCCACACCGCTAACCGCGGGCTCGAGCGTGATCAGGCCCCGGGTCTCGGCCTCCTCGACCGCGGCCGGATCAGTGATCCGCCTCAGGGCCGCCAGTTCAATCGGCTCCCCAACGGCTAGCGCGTCGACCACATCACTAACCGACGTCGGCAGCGCTCCGATGCGGGATTCGATCAGCTCGACCAAGCTGGGAGGCATCATCGGGTCACCCGTCCACCGCCAGAACCCGCGCTGTTTCACGAGCCGGCCGTCAGCGACCTCCTGGTCAACGATGGTGCGAAGGTACAAAACGTTGCCGCGGGTTAAGTTCCATAGCCGCTGAGCCGCTTCCGGGTCCACCGATCCGCCGAGGGTCGCCGACAGCAGCGTGTTGGTTTCGTCAACGGACATGGGTTGCAGGTCCAGTCGGTCGAACCGGCCGCCCTTCCATATCTCCTGTACCGCGGCGGGAATCGGTTCGCCGTCGCGAACGGTCAGAACCACTTTTGCCGCGCCGCGCTGCACGATCTGGTACACAACGAACAACGACAAATCGTCGAGCAGATGCACGTCATCGACACCCACCACCACCTCGGCGTCCGGGGATGCGGCCGTCAGCAGGTCGATCACCCCGCGCAGCAACTGAACGGTATCGGTGACACCCGACGGCGCCCATGCCGACAAAACACCCAATGGAATTGCGCGCGCCGAGGATGTGCCGACCGCCAACCGGCCTTCGCACCCGTGGGACTCCGCAGCCGACAAAGCCTCACGGGCGATACGGCTCTTCCCCACACCCGCCGCACCGTAAACAACAATCCCTGATACATCCGAAGCCGAGATGGCGGCCTGGATCGCCCGCATCTCCTCCGAGCGGCCAACTAACGGCCACCGCATCTGCATTCCCAAAGCCTAGGAGGGCAGGCACAGCGACGCGGAGCCTACTGGCGACTTCATATAAAAGACTGCGTCGCTGCGCCTCGGCCCGTGCTCAAGAGTTCCGTCAGATCAGGGATGCGGCGCTGCGCGACTCGGCCATGTCCTGGGTGCTTACGCTTTCGCGACGTCCCCGTCCCGCAGCTCGCGTAACGCTGTCCGCAGTCCGCGACGCCTGCCCGTGTCGGGATCGATACCAAAGCTATCCCGAACACCACCACGAATGCGGAACTTCAGCTCCGAGTGGGTTTCTGGTGAATCGTCGGCGCTGGCTTGGAGCAACTTGTTGGGGAGCGAGAGCTTCAGGATGGTCCAGAATGTCTGCATATATTGGTGCCCAAGGGATCCGGTCGTGTAAGGAAGGGCGTACTTGTCGCAGAGCGCTGTGCTGCGCTCGGACATTTCGGCGTACCGATTGCTGGGCAGGTCGGGAAACAGGTGGTGCTCAATCTGGTAGCACAGGTTTCCGCTCATGAAAGCCATCATGGGCCCGGCCTTGAAGTTCGCCGACCCGAGCATCTGCCGCAGGTACCACTCAGGATGCGTCTCCGCCTCGAATTCCTCGGCAGTGAATTTCTCGGCGCCGTCGGGGAAGTGTCCACAGAAGATGACCATGTACGACCAGTAGTTCCGGATCAGGTTGGCCGTCACGTTGGCGCCCAGGGTGTGCTTCCAGTTCCGGCCCGCCAGAGCCGGAAAGACCACGTAGTCTTTGCCGACCTGCTTGCCGACCTTCCTGCCGATCACGCGCAAGTCCCTGAGGACCTCGTCCTTGGATTTCTCGCCCCTGCGGACCTTCGACAATTCGACCCCGTGCAACGCAACTCCCCACTCGAAAAGTGTTCCGAGCAGCAGGTTGTAGACCGGGTTGCCGATATTCCACTTGTCCCAGCGTTGGTCGCGGGTGACGCGGAGCAGCCCGTAGCCCACGTCGTCGTCCATCCCGACGATATTGGTGTATTTGTGATGCACGAAGTTGTGCGACTTCTTCCACTGCACGCTCGGAGCGGTGGTGTCCCACTCCCATTCGGTCGAGTGAATCTCGGGATCATTCATCCAATCCCACTGGCCGTGGGTGATGTTATGCCCGAGTTCCATGTTCTCGATGATCTTCGCGGCGGCCAGCATCGCGGTACCGGCGACCCAGGCGACCTTGTTCCTGCTCGCCATCAAGGCGACTCGGCCGCCTACCGCCAACGCGCGCTGCAACTGGATGCTCCTGCGCACGTAGCGGGCGTCCCGTTCACCCCTGGACTCTTCGATGTCGGTTC
>NZ_JBAPRN010000521.1:0-4107 GCF_049281135.1 Mycobacterium sp.
CATCCGCGCCGCACGGGCCCGAATGCCGTCTTCGAGCTTGGCGATGGCCCGTGGCGTGAAGGCGCTCGAGATGAGTTTTCGGTGCTTGCTCTGCTCCGGCGGGTCCAGGGTGATGATCGTCGGATTCGATGCGAACAGGTTGGCCGGCTGGATAAGCGGACCGTTTACTGCCGTGAACGAGTCGTGGTCGCGGTGCAGCCGCACGGCGTGCCGGTGTTTGGTCGTCATCCAGAAATCCTGCTTGACGGTCTTTGCGACCCCAGGCGTCAGACCATGGCGGAACAGCGGTCGGCTGCGACGTAGCTCGGTGAACACGTCATCGGGAAAGCCGTTGCGCCACAATGCAAAATCGGACAGATCGACTGTCGGAGCCGTCATCCGCAACCTCGATTCTTATCGACGCTCACGCCGCGAAGGGTGTCGGTATGTTGACTCACCCTACCGTCGGCCGCAGCGTGCGTTGACGTTCAATGCTTAAAATAGTAAAAATAGACTTGAGTCCGCCAAGCGCGGCGAGCGTAAGCGCGGCCGTGCGCAAGGTGGCTGCGCAGGAACGGAGAAGGTAGTGACGGACACGGTTTCGGACACCTCCATCGATCCGTCCGAGCGCGAATTCGGGCCCAGCGGCATCAGCCTGTCGCCGTACCGATTCCCGACCGGATGGTTCATCATCTGCTTTGCCTCGGATCTGGCCGCCGGCGAGGTCAAGCGGGTGCATTACTTCGGCGAGGAAATGGTGCTGTTCCGCACCGAGTCCGGCGAGGTGAACGTGCTCGATGCGTATTGCCAGCACCTCGGCGCCAACATGGGCGTCGGTGGCACGGTCGAGGGGGAGAACATCGTCTGCCCTTGGCACGGCTGGCGGTGGCGCGGCGACGGCACGAATGCGCTGATCCCGTACAGCAAGATCGGCTGCAAGAACAACGTCCGCATCCGCACGTACCACAGCACGGAGTGGTACGGCTTCATCCTGGTGTGGCACGAGCGGCACGGCCGAGCGCCGTACTGGCAGCCGCCGGTGCTGCCCGAACTGGAAACCGGCGAGTACTACCCATTGCATCCGCACAGCCGAATGCTGAACCGGGTCAAGGTCCATGCGCAGATGATCATCGAAAACGCGGCCGACCCGTATCACGTGCAATACGTGCACAAGGCCGCCAACCCGGCAAACACCACCTCGTTCGAGGTTGCCGGCTACCACCTGCACGCCACGGTCAGCGCCCACTTCGGCGGCGGCCGGGCGCAGACCTGGCTGACCCCGAACGGCCCGGTCGACGCCAAGATCATCTACGACAACTACTCGCTGGGCCTCGGCATAGTCCGCTTCCCCAGCGACCTGGTGGCGACCATCGAGGTGACTGGGCAGACTCCGGTCGACGAGGACTACACCGACTACTTCTATACCCAGGCGTCCGTTCGCGAGCCCGGCGACACCGGCGACGCGCCCAGCGGCCGCGCCGCCAAGTTCCTGGCGCTGCAGCAGGAGGTGATCAAGCAGGACTTCTTCACCTGGGAGAACATGAAGTATCTGGAGAAGCCCAATCTCGCACCGGAAGAGGCGCACGATTACGCCGCCCTGCGTCGCTGGGCGCATCGCTTCTACCCGGGTGAAGAGGCTGCGCGGGACGACTTCGGCTACACCGCCAACGGTGATCCGGACCCGGCGGCTGCAGGAGCCTGATGTCCCGCGTGCCGGTTGGGGCGGCACCCGCATGCGACGGAAAGCCCATCGGCCCAGCTGACTTCGGGGTCGAGCGATTCAGCGTCGCTGCGGTGCTCGATCGTCGTGCCGAGCAATACCCCGACCGGGTGATGATGTCGATCGGCGGCGTCGACGTTACCTTCGAGCAGATGCGCCAGCGGTCCTGTGCTGCCGCTAATGCGTTGCTGGACTTGGGCGTCAGAGCGGGCGATTGCGTCGCCCTGTTCGCCGGAACCTGCCCGGAGTGGATCTACTTCTGGTTGGGCGCCGGACGCATCGGCGCGGTGGCCGCCGCCGTGAACGCGGCCAACAAGGGCGACTTCCTGCTGCATGCGCTTCGTGTGTCGCGGGCGAAGGTGGTTGTCACTGACGCTGAGCGCACGTCGCGCGTCGCCGAGTTGGCCGATCAACTGCCGGGGCTCGCGAGCATTGTCGTGCAACACGACTGGCTCGGCGGACACTCGGACACCGTCGACGAACACGTCGGCGACGTCGCGGACATCGGGTCATTCTTCTTCACGTCGGGAACGACCGGGGCTTCAAAGGCCGTCGCTACTACGTGGCACTACTTGTTCACCACGGCCGCGACGGCGGCATCAGCCTGGGACTTCAGACCCGGCGAGGTGCTGTGGACGGCGATGCCGTTGTTTCACCTCAGCGCCGCGCCGGCTGTGCTGGCGCCGATGTTGGTCGGCGGGACCACGGTATTGGCGCCCAGCTTTCATCCGGCCTCGGTGTGGGACGAGGTGCGCGCCTGCGGCGCCGTGGGTTTCGTCGGTGCTGGCGCGATGGTCTCGATGCTGTGGAATCAGCCGCCGGATCCGCGTGATGGACAACTGCCACTGCGCTTCATCTCCGCCGCGCCGATCGCCGCCGGGGTGTATCGCGACATCGAAAAGCGTTACGGATGCCGAATCGTCGCCATGTACGGCCTGACCGAAGCCTTCCCGATCGCGGTCAAAAGCGTTGCCGAGGCAGGGGTGCCCGGGACGTCAGGCCGGCCGAATCCCAACTTCGAGGTACGAATCGTCGACCCGGACGGTGAGCCGCTCCCGAACGGCACCGTGGGCGAGATCGCGTGCCGCCCCCGCTACCCGCACGTGATGAGCGAGGGCTATATGAACTCCTCGGGCCTGGCTGTCGACCCGCACCCGGCGTGGTTTCGAACCGGAGACCTCGGCGTGCTGGACAGCGACCAGAACCTCACCTACGTCGACCGGGTCAAGGATTCGTTGCGCCGGCGTGGAGAGAACGTCTCGTCGGTCGAGGTCGAGACCGTGGTCACGGCGCATCCGGCGGTGCTCGAGGCCGCGGTGATCGGCGTGCCCAGCGACCTGGGCGAGGATGACATCCTGCTGTTCGTCACCGTGCAACCGGACCGCGACCTGGATTACGCAGAGCTGCTGGATTTTTGCGGCGCCCGGATGCCGTACTTCTCGGTGCCGCGATACGTCGAGATTGTCAGCGAGCTGCCGAAGACCATTATCGGACGGGTCCGCAAAGATGTTCTTCGCACCAGAGGCGTCGGATCCGCCGCCTGGGACCGTGAAAGTCACGGCTACATCGTCAGCCGTTGAGACAGGGAGAAATACAGATGGCCATGACCTATCAGCAGCAATACGTGCTCGACGGTTCAGTGGCCCGCGATGCCATCCTGAACCTGACGGCACGGCACAACCGATCATTTACCGAAGGCGACCGCAACGGATGGATTGCGACGTTCCGCCACTCCGGCGCTAGTTTTACCCGCGACGGAACGGAATTCACTGATCTGCGTGAGGCTTTCGAGGGCGACAAGGGGCGCCTGGTCACCGTCGACCACGAGATCACCGTCGACGGTGTCAATGCGACTCAGCGATGCGTGGCCCTGCTGTTCACCGTGACGGGCGACGGCACCACATTGCGCGCGACCGGAAGCTATCGCGATCAGCTGATCTACGAGCGCGGCGGCTGGTACTTCACTTCCCGCGAACTGCAGTGGGATTCGGTGCCGGTCTCGGCGTGACGTCGACACCTATCAGCTACAAGCTCGCGTTCGGCACATACGAGGACGCGCTGCGGATGGTCGGGGTGACATCCGCACCGCGAATTGCGGGAACTGTGGTCAGCGCCGCCCGGATCCAAATGTTCGCTGCCACGGTGCAGGACGGCAACCCGTCGTACTGGGATGTCGACTTCGCCACGCGCACCTGGGGCGGATTGGTGGCACCGCCTGCCCTGCTGATGGGCTGGCTGACACCGCTGCCGTGGGCACCGGATGGAGCGCCGCCGGTTGCGGCGATCGCACTCCGGGTTCCGCTGCCCGGCACCACAATCGTGAACGCGGCCAACGATGCGGAATTTCCGCTGCCCATTCTCGACGGCGACCGGTTGACCATCGTCGAACAAGTGGTGTCAGTGTCACC
>NZ_JBAPRN010000522.1:0-5256 GCF_049281135.1 Mycobacterium sp.
GCCGCAAACAGCGCTGCGCCTGCGCACGATTTCGCGAGCTCAGCCCCCGTCCGGTAGCCTGTGACGGTTGCCGACGCAGGCGACCCTCCTGCCACGGAGAAATGAGCCGTGGCCGCACACGACCATAGGAGGTGATGAGGTTCCCATGCGTCCATACGAATTAATGGTCATCCTCGACCCCACCCTCGACGAGCGCACCGTAGCTCCGTCGCTGGAGACTTTCCTCAACGTTGTCCGCAAGGACGGCGGCACTGTGGAGAAGGTCGACATCTGGGGCAAGCGCCGGCTGGCATACGAGATCCTCAAGCATGCCGAGGGCATCTATGCGGTGATCGATCTGAAAGCCGCTCCCGCCACGGTGTCCGAGCTCGACCGTCAGCTCAGCCTGAACGAGTCGGTGCTACGCACCAAGGTGATGCGCACCGACAAGCACTAGTCGACAGGAGCCTGTGGGCGAATGACCGCGACGCGTCGTGGTCGTTGCGTAGGCTCTCTGCGACAGCATGCTCGTGACCACCAACCGCCGATTCACGGCGGAGCCAGGAGGACATTGTGGCTGGTGACACCGTCATCACAGTCATCGGAAACCTGACCGCGGACCCCGAACTGCGGTTCACGCCGTCGGGCGCGGCCGTCGCGAACTTCACCGTCGCGTCGACGCCCCGCATGTTCGACCGCCAGACCAACGAGTGGAAGGACGGCGAAGCGCTGTTCCTCCGTTGCAACATCTGGCGGGAGGCTGCCGAGAACGTCGCCGAGAGCCTGACCCGCGGCTCGCGCGTGATCGTGAGCGGACGGCTCAAGCAGCGTTCGTTCGAGACCCGTGAGGGCGAGAAGCGCACCGTGGTCGAGCTCGAGGTCGACGAGATCGGCCCGAGCCTGAAGTACGCCACGGCCAAGGTGAACAAGGCCAGCCGCAGCGGCGGTGGCGGCGGTGGTTTCGGTGGTGGCGGCGGCGGGGGCTCCCGCCAGCCGGCCCAGAGTGGTGGCGGCAGCGCGGCCAGCGAAGACCCGTGGGGCAGTGCCCCCGCATCGGGTTCGTTCGCCGGCGGCGACGACGAGCCCCCCTTCTAACAACTTTTCAACGACAGAACGAAAGAGATTCAAGATGGCGAAGTCCACCAAGCGGCGCCCGGCGCCGGAAAAGCCGATCAAGGCGCGCAAGTGCGTGTTCTGCTCCAAAAAGGGCCAGGACATCGATTACAAGGACACCCAGTTGCTGCGTACGTACATCAGCGAGCGCGGCAAGATCCGTGCCCGCCGCGTCACCGGCAACTGCGTCCAGCACCAGCGCGACGTTGCGATCGCGGTCAAGAACGCCCGCGAGGTGGCGTTGCTGCCCTTCACCTCCTCGACGCGGTAACCGCGACACGTAGAACGGAATCAGCGAAACAATGAAGCTCATCTTGACCGCCGACGTCGACCACCTCGGCGGCGTCGGCGACACCGTCGAGGTCAAAGACGGCTACGGCCGCAACTTCCTGCTTCCACGTGGCCTGGCGATCGTCGCGTCGCGCGGCGCCCAGAAGCAGGCGGACGACATCCGTCGTGCCCGCGAGACCAAGCAGGTGCGCGACCTCGAGCACGCCAACGAAATCAAAGCCGCGATCGAGGGCCTGGGCGCCGTCGCGCTGCCCGTGAAGGCCGCCGGCGACTCGGGCAAGCTGTTCGGCTCGGTGACCGCCGGCGCCGTCGTCACGGCGATCCGCAAGGCCGGCGGACCCAACCTCGACAAGCGCGTCGTCCGATTACCCAAGGGCCACATCAAGGCGATCGGCAGCCACCCGATCACGCTGCACGTGCACCCCGACGTCGACGTGAAAGTCGCACTCGACGTCGTCGCAGACGCCTAACGGTCGATACCTAGATACCCCCCGGTGGCAGCGAAACAGCTGCCCCCGGGGGTATTGCTATTTGCATAGCGAACTCATATCCCTCAGCTACCCATAGCGAACGTTACCGTCCGTTAACGCCGGTAATCATTGGGTGAAACACAACACGCCCGAAGTGGCAACCCGCCACGACACGCCGAAGAGATTCCCATCCACACAAAGCATGCGGGTGTGTGGTGCGCTTATCTGCAGTGATGTCGCAACGGCGCATATTGCTCCACAAGTTCTCCACACCCCCTCAACACGGGCGCAGACGGATATGCACACACGATGCACAGGTCTATGAACAACCTCGTTTGGCGTCCTCGCCAGCAACCTTTAACGTCGACCCGTCGCAAGGTGATGCTGGCGTTCGAAGACCGATTACACAACCCACGGTGGGAGTCCCGCCGATCGTGGGTCACGTCGGTCACGAGGGCGGAGGCCGTCGATGCGCCCGGGTGGGGGGACCTCCGAACTTCGGGGGTGAGTCGGGTGGTCGGGTTGAGTCGGGCGGTGTCGGTGGCGTGACCTAACGTCTAGCCACCGGTGTCGAATGTGCGTTCGAACGCTGGGTGGGAGGAGCGGGAGTGTATGGCGGTCGTTGACGATCTGGGACGCCCGGGCACGGATGCGCCAAGCGAGGACTACGGGCGTCAGCCCCCGCAAGACCTCGCGGCCGAGCAGTCAGTACTGGGCGGCATGTTGCTCAGCAAGGACGCGATCGCCGATGTGCTGGAAAAACTGCGGCCCGGTGACTTCTATCGGCCCGCGCACCAGAACATCTACGACGCCATCCTGGATCTGTATGGGCGCGGGGAGCCGGCCGACGCGGTGACGGTGGCCGCCGAGCTGGACCGCCGCGGGCTGCTGCGCCGGATAGGTGGGGCGCCGTATGTGCACACCTTGATCTCCACGGTGCCGACTGCCGCCAACGCGGGCTACTACGCGGAGATCGTCGCCGAGAAGGCGCTGCTGCGCCGGCTGGTGGAAGCGGGCACCCGGGTGGTGCAGTACGGCTACGCCGGTGCCGAGGGCGCCGATGTCGCCGAGGTCGTCGACCGGGCGCAGGCCGAGATGTATGAGGTCACCGAGCGACGGCTGTCCGAAGACTTCGTTCCGTTGGAAGACCTGCTGCAGCCGACGATGGATGAGATCGACGCCATCGCTTCCAACGGCGGCATTGCTCGCGGCGTGCCGACAGGGTTCACCGAACTCGACGAGGTGACCAACGGTCTGCATGCCGGTCAGATGGTCATCGTCGCGGCCAGGCCTGGAGTCGGGAAGGCGCTGGCTCTGGACACACCGCTGCCCACGCCGGACGGCTGGACGACGATGGGTGAGGTTGCGGTCGGTGACGAGCTACTTGGCGCCGATGGAAAGCCGACGAGGGTAGTTGCCGCGACGGAGATCATGTTGGGCCGGCCGTGCTTCGAGGTGGAGTTCTCTGACGGCACAGTGATCGTCGCCGATGCCGAGCATCAGTGGCCAACAGCTTTTGGCGTTCGCACCACCGGACAATTGCTGGGCGGCCTGGACACCATCTCCGCTGCGGGGTCCATGGGGCGCAATGGGATGCGCACGGGCGCCACCGCCTTGATAGCTCCGGTGCTGCAAGTGGACGCCGTGCACCCGGTCAGCAGTGTTCCGGTGCGCTGCGTGCAGGTGGACAACGCGGCGCACCTGTATTTGGCCGGCCGAGGCATGGTCCCGACCCACAACTCGACGCTGGGACTGGATTTCATGCGGTCGTGCTCGATCAAGCACCGGATGGCCAGCGTGATCTTCTCG
Organism: Mycobacterium sp.; assembly: GCF_049281135.1. Classification (GTDB taxonomy): domain Bacteria; phylum Actinomycetota; class Actinomycetes; order Mycobacteriales; family Mycobacteriaceae; genus Mycobacterium. The sequence goes on from NZ_JBAPRN010000522.1 coordinate 3,663, forward strand.
CTGGAAATGAGCAAGTCCGAGATCGTGATGCGGCTGCTGTCCGCTGAGGCCAAGATCAAGCTGGGCGACATGCGCTCGGGCCGGATGAGCGACGACGACTGGACGCGGCTGGCCCGGCGGATGAGCGAAATCAGCGAGGCGCCACTGTATATCGACGATTCGCCGAACCTGACGATGATGGAGATCCGCGCCAAGGCGCGGCGGCTGAAGCAGCGGGCCGATCTGCGCCTGGTCGTCGTCGACTACCTGCAGCTGATGACCTCAGGCAAGAAGGTCGAGTCGCGGCAGATCGAGGTGTCCGAATTCTCAAGGCAGCTCAAGCTTTTAGCCAAGGAGCTGGAAGTCCCGGTGGTGGCGATCAGCCAGCTGAACCGTGGCCCCGAGCAGCGCACCGACAAGAAGCCGATGCTGTCAGACCTTCGTGAGTCGGGATCGCTAGAACAGGATGCGGACATGGTCATTCTGTTGAACCGGCCCGACGCATTCGAGCGTGACGATCCGCGCGGCGGTGAGGCGGACTTGATTCTGGCCAAACACCGTAACGGTCCGACCAAGACGGTGACCGTCGCGCACCAGCTGCACCTGTCGCGCTTCGCCAACATGGCGCGGTAGTAGTAGTAGCATCTGTTGTAGTAGTTGTTGTAGGTGTCGAGATGCAGCGAAGATTGACAGACGCAGAGCTGTGTTTAACAACGAACGCTAAGTTAGCAACGATATTCTGCTGCTGCGCAGGCCCTCAATCGTGACGCCCGATCATTCAGGATTGTCCGATAGCGCAAATACCTGACGCATGGTCTCGATGTCTTGCTGGTCACCGGTGAAAGAGATGCGGCCCACCGCAGCCATCCGCGCGGCGCACGTTTCTCCCAGTCGCGTGGTGACCAGATCCGCGGCGCTGGCAGAAACCGTCACAGCAGGCTCCCCGCGGGCAGCGGCCAAGCGGCCGCCAGTGATTGCGAATTCAAAACGGCGGCCATCGATCTCGACGCGGTAACTAGCTTCGAGGTCGGCTGCGTTAGAAGGATTGAAAGCCAACACAATGCCAGCCAGGAACCCGTTGAGCGGCGACACCGGAGCATCATCGACCGGGTCCAACCGATCCAGGCCGAACCATGCGACCGCTTGCAGGATGGGCAACACCCTCTCCCATCCCTCGTCGCTGAGCGTGTACACCGTGCGTCCGATCGGGGCAGGCAGATCGGTGCGTTCGACCAAGCCGACCTCATGCAGGGCCTTGAGTCGCTCGGCGAGCAGATTGGTGGCAATGCCAGGCAGCTCAACGCGCAGATCGCCGTAGCGGCGGGCCCCACCGACCAGCTCCCGCAAGATCAGCAGCGTCCACCGCTCACCCAGAACGTCCAGCGCCCGGGCAATCGGACAGTTCTGGTTGTAGTTCCGCGTTTGCATAACCCCAGTTTACCAGCCCCGGACGCCTTTCATGTCTAATAACTTGAGGTATCAATCTATGTGCTTTACTATCTTGTCTATGACTCGACACCGTCGCTTTCCTCTGTTGCGTGATCATCCGGTAGCCGCTTTGGCGGTGATCTGTTTCAGCGTGTTCGTCACCAGCGTCGACACCACGATCGTCAAC
>NZ_JBAPRN010000523.1:0-4907 GCF_049281135.1 Mycobacterium sp.
TCGGCGAAGCGTTCGTCGAGCGAGGCACCGTCGGCCCTGATCACGTAGGGGCCCTTGATGTCTGCTCGGGCCAGCGTCCAAATGATCTGTGCAGCAACCAATTGCCGGCTGCGCGGATCGGCGACCGTCAGCAACTCCAGATCGATGCGGGCTCCGCCGTAGCCTCGGCCAACACCGCTCTTGCCGCCGTCGGCGCGGGTCACCGGTCCGCGCAGCCGCACCGGAGGTGTCAGCATGTTGTGCACGCTCTTGACCATCTCCGGGCGCGGGCCCGCGATCAGCTTGGAGACCAGCTCAGTGGCCAGCTGATCGCGGTCGGACACCGCGACATAGCGCGGATCCGGCACGACCGTCTTGCCGGTCGGGTCGGAGAAATACAGCGTGTTGCGCTTGTAGGTGGCCTGGAACTGCTGCCAGTCCAGGAAGACCCCGTTGGGCAGCTTGTCGATGCGCCAGCCGCCCGGCGTCTTGACCAGCTCGATCGGACCGGGATCGGGCAGCTGCCCCTCGGCGGTCTCGAACACGCCCATGTCGGACAGCGAACCGAGCTTGTCGGCGCGCATCGCGACCGAAACCCGTTCGGTGCTATGGGTTTCGACGAACACCACGTGGTCGATCAACAGCGCGCTACCGGCGTCGTCCCACGCATCCGACGCCGACCGGGTCAAGAACTGTCGAGCCGCCAGGTGCCGGTTGGCCGGATCAGCGGTGGCTTTGAGGAATTCGCGCAGCAGCCGATCGGGATCCATGCCGGGCGTCGGCTTGGGCAGGTTCGCCGGCGCCGGACGTTCGACGGTGCCGATGGCCTGTGGCGCCGATGCGCTCGGCACACCCGCGCAGCCCGCCAGCACGACGACCGCGGCGAGCAGCGGACCCAGTCGCCGCATCACGCTCCGCGCTCCGCGTGTTCGCGCTGCCGGACCTTGCCGTCTTTGCGGTCGGGGGCAATAGGTTTCATCGGCAGTGGGCTGGTGGTGACCTTGTGTCCCCGTATCAGCGGCAGGGTGAGCCGGAAGCAGGCGCCGTTGCCGGGCTCGCCCCAGGCCTCCAGCCGGCCCTGGTGCAGTCGCGCATCCTCGACGCTGATCGCCAGCCCGAGCCCGGTTCCGCCGCTGCGCCGCACCCGCGACGGGTCCGACCGCCAGAACCGGCTGAACACCAGCTTCTCCTCGCCCGGCCGCAGCCCGACGCCGTAGTCGCGGACGGTGACCGCAACGGTGTCCTCGTCGTAGGCCATCCGGATCCGCACCGGCTTGTGCTCGGCGTGGTCGATCGCATTGGCGATCAGGTTGCGCAGAATCCGCTCGACCCGGCGTGGATCGACTTCGGCGATCACGTCTTCGTCCGGCATGTCGACGATCATCTGGACGCCTGCGTCCTCAGCCAGGTGACCGACATTGCTCAGCGCGCTGTTGACGGTGGTCCGCAGATCGACTGCCTCCACGGACAATTCGGCCACACCGGCGTCGTGGCGGGAGATTTCCAGCAGGTCGCTGAGCAGCGACTCGAACCGATCCAGCTCGTTGACCATCAGCTCGGTGGATCGTCGCAGCGCCGGGTCGAGGTCCTCGCTGTGGTCGTAGATCAGGTCGGCGGCCATCCGCACGGTGGTCAGCGGGGTGCGCAGTTCGTGGCTGACGTCGGAGGTGAACCGGCGCTGCAGGTTGCCGAATTCCTCGAGTTGGGCGATCTGCCGGGACAGGCTTTCGGCCATGTCGTTGAACGACACCGCCAGCCGGGCCATGTCGTCTTCGCCATTGATCGGCATCCGCTCGGACAGGTGCCCGTCGGCGAATCGCTCGGCGGTCCGCGCCGCCGCCCGCACCGGTACCACCACCTGCCGGGTAACCATCCACGCGATACCGGCCAGCAGCACCATCAACACCAGGCCGCCGGTGGCCATCGTGCCGCGGACCAGTGCGATCGTGCTCTGCTCGTTGCCGAGCGGGAAGACCAGGTACAGCTCGAGATTGTTCACCCGTGACATCGTCGGCGTGCCGATCACCAACGCCGGGCCGGAGAAGCCCTCGGTGTGCACCGTCGCATACTGGTAGGCCACCTGCCCGGCCTTCACGAATTCGCGCAGTGTGTCGGGCAACTGGTCGACCGGCCCGGCCGAGGCGGCGGGCCGCGGACCATCGCCGGGTACCACCAGAACGGCGTCGAACGCGCCGGCCAGGCCGGCTCCGGAGGTCGGGTCGGTCTTCGACGTCAAGGTGTTGCGGGCCAGCTGCAGGCTGCTGTCCAGTGAGCGCGCCTCTTCCCCGCTGACGATTCCGCTGACCGTGGCGCGGGCCCGGTCGATCTGCTCGGTCGCGGCGCGGACTTTGACGTCAAGCACGCGGTTGGTGACCTGGCTGGTCAGCGTGAAGCCGAGCGCGAGGATCACCGCCAGGGACATGCCAAGCGTCAGAGCGAGCACCCGAAGTTGCAACGAGCGGCGCCAGGCCACGCCGAGGGCGCGGCTCAACGTACCCATGCCCCGCATCACCGGGCCCGAACGACCCGAACGACCGCGAAAACGTGGCTTCGAGCCAAAGATCACCGGCGCCGCTCCTCAACATCGCGACGCTCGTGAGCTCTGTGCCGCTCCTCTGCATCGCTACGCTCTGCGTCGTCGCCGGCACGGCTCACGGCGGTCCGGCCTTGTAACCCACTCCTCGAACGGTCAGCACAACGGTCGGGTTCTCGGGGTCTTTTTCGACCTTGGCCCGTAGACGCTGAACGTGCACGTTCACCAGGCGGGTATCCGCCGGGTGCCGGTATCCCCAGACCTGTTCGAGCAGCACATCACGAGTAAACACCTGGCGCGGTTTGCGCGCCAACGCCACCAGCAGGTCGAACTCCAGCGGCGTTAGCGAGATCTGCTCGCCGTTGCGGGTGACCTTGTGGGCTGGCACGTCGATGTCCACGTCGGCGATCGAGAGCATCTCGGCCGGCTCGTCTTCGTTGCGCCGCAGCCGCGCCCGCACCCGGGCGACGAGCTCCTTGGGCTTGAACGGCTTCATGATGTAGTCGTCGGCACCGGACTCCAGGCCGAGCACCACGTCGACGGTGTCGGTCTTGGCCGTGAGCATCACGATCGGGACGCCCGAGTCGGCACGCAGTACCCGGCACACGTCGATGCCGTTCATGCCCGGCAGCATCAAGTCCAGCAACACCAGGTCGGGCCGCAATTCGCGCACCGCGGTCAGCGCCTGGGTGCCATCACCAATGACGGCGGTGTCGAACCCTTCCCCCCGCAGCACAATGGTCAGCATCTCGGCCAGCGACGCGTCGTCGTCAACCACGAGAATCCTTTGCCTCATGGTGTCCATGGTGTCACCAGATCGGAACAAAACGGGGCTACCACGCGCGTGTTTCTCGCACCTATTACCACAGCCGTTCCACGCCGGGTAGACGTTAGGCCGTTAACTGGGCCGCCAGCCGGCCCGGATCGACCTCGGCGTCGACCACCAACCAGCGCCCGGCCCAGCCCGCCGCGGCCAGCCCGGCATACACCGCGCCGGTGCGCTGCTGCAGGCCGGCGTCGCGTTCGTAGGCGTCACGCTCCCGGCTGGCATCGAGGGTGGCCCGGTGGCGGGCACGCTGATCGGCCAACTCGGACGAGACACCCAACAGCACCTGCCAGTCCGGCACCGGAAGCTGCAGTCGGCCGTATTCGATGTCGTGCACCCAGCCGACCACTTCGCCGTCGGCCAGCTGGTGCAAACGCGCGGCGCTGTACGCGGCGTTGGAGGCCACATAGCGGTCCAGAATCACCGCGTCGTGGTGACGACACAGGTCGCGAATCTCGTCGGCTCCCCCGGCGCGGTCCAGCGCGAACAGCATCGCCATCGCGTACACCGAAGTGGCCAGGTCGCCGTGTTGACCGTGCAATGCCTCGGCGGCCACGTCGGCGGTCACCGATTGCCCGTATCGCGGGAACGCCAGTGTGGCCACCGATTTCCCGGCAGCCTTCCACGCTGCGCGCAGGCCTTCGGTGAGCGTTCGCTTGCCGGCGCCGTCAACCCCCTCAATAGCAATCAGCACGGCGCGAGCCTAGTCGCGCCATGCTGATCGTGAAGCTGCAGTCACGCTCGATGCCGAACGTGAAGTTGCGTTCACGCTCGGCAGCCGAAGCGGTAACTCAGTAGCGGTAGTGGTCCGGCTTGTACGGGCCGTCGACGTCGACGCCGATGTACTCGGCCTGCTCCTTGGTCAGCTTGGTGAGCTCGCCGCCGAGGGCTTCCACGTGGATGCGGGCCACCTTCTCGTCGAGGTGCTTGGGCAGGCGGTAGACCTCGTTGTCGTACTCGTCGTTCTTGGTCCACAGCTCGATCTGCGCGATGACCTGGTTGGAGAAGCTGTTGCTCATCACGAACGACGGGTGTCCGGTGGCGTTACCGAGGTTCAGCAGCCGGCCCTCGGACAGCACGATGATCGACTTGCCGGTGTCCCCGAAAGTCCACAGGTCGACCTGCGGGCGGATGTTGACCTTGGTGGCACCCGACTTCTCCAGCCGCGCGATCTGGATCTCGTTGTCGAAGTGGCCGATGTTGCCCAGGATCGCCTTGTCCTTCATCGCCTTCATGTGCTCGAGGGTGATGATGTCCTTGTTGCCGGTGGTGGTGATGACGATGTCAGCCTCGCCGATCACGTCCTCCACCCGCTTGACGTCATAGCCCTCCATCAGCGCCTGCAGCGCGTTGATCGGGTCGATCTCGGTGACTGTCACCCGCGCACCCTGGCCGGCCAGCGAGTCCACCGAGCCCTTGCCGACGTCGCCATAGCCGCAGATCAGCACCTTCTTGCCGCCGATCAGCACATCGGTGCCGCGGTTGATGCCGTCGATCAGCGAGTGGCGGCAGCCGTACTTGTTGTCGAACTTCGACTTGGTGACCGAGTCGTTGACGTTGATCGCGGGG
>NZ_JBAPRN010000524.1:0-4157 GCF_049281135.1 Mycobacterium sp.
ATCCTGGACTTCGCGCAGGTGCCGGCGCGGATGATGCCGGCGATGTTCACCTGCGGCCGTACCGCCGGGTGGTGCGCGCACATCCTCGAGCAGAAGAGGCTGGGCAAGCTGGTTCGCCCGGCGGCGATTTACGTCGGCCCGGGACCGCGCAGCCCGGAATCCGTCGAGGGCTGGAACGAGGTCGTCACGGTCTGACAGCCGCAAGCGCCTTCCTTGTCGGTGGGCGGTGATGAGATTGCATCGCAGCTCGAGTCATACCCGTAGGCCCGCCCGGGCCACGCACCGACACCAAGGAGGCCCTGATGGCAATCGCCGTCGAACCCGCACTGTCCCCGCATCTCGTTGTCGACGACGCCGCCGCGGCGATCGACTTCTACGTCAAGGCTTTTGGCGCCGAGGAAATCGGGCGGGTGCCCCGCCCCGACGGCAAGCTGATCCACGCCGCACTACGCATCAACGGCTTCCTGGTGATGCTCAACGACGACTTCCCGGAGATGTCTGGCGGAAAGTCGATGACCCCGACGTCGCTGGGCGGCACCCCGGTAACCATCCACCTGACGGTGACCGACGTCGACGCCAAGTTCCAACGGGCTCTCGATGCCGGCGCCACCGTGGTCATGCCGCTCGACGACCAGTTCTGGGGCGACCGCTACGGCATGGTCCGCGACCCGTTCGGCCACCAGTGGTCACTGGGTCAGCCCGTCCGCGAGGTCACCATGGACGAGATCGCGGCGGCGGTGGGCAGCGGCTAGAGGCCGGCCAGGTCGCGCAGCCGATCGGCCAGCCGGCGGTGCAGCGGAGGCGTGGGCGCGGCGGCCGCGACGTTGAGCATCTCGGTGACCGAGGTGAACTTGTTGCGGGGCCGATCGCCGCTTTCGCCGCGGGCCACCTCGGCGGCGTCGATCGCCCGCCAGCCGGCGGCATCGACGACGTCGGATTGGCGCTGCCGGACGAGCTTGTCCAGCGCCGACGGCTTGCCGATCGGGTCGCGTAACGTGCCGGCGTTGTAATCGTCGACCAGTCGCTGAACTGTTTCCAGCGCACAAGACTTATTGGTGCCGATGAATCCCGTCGGCCCGCGCTTGATCCAGCCGGCCACGTAGGCGCCGTCGACAGGCTGGTCTGAGTCCGAATGCGTGACGCGGCCACCGTTGTTAGGAACCACGCCCGCCTTGTCGTCGAACGGCAGGTCCTTGATCGCCTTGCCGTGGTAGCCGATCGAGGTCAATACCAACCCGGCCTCGATCGTCTGCACCTCGTCGGTGCCGGTGACGAACTCCATGCCAGTGGCTCGCTGTTCCCCCGAAATACGCTGCGGCGTCAGGTTATAGGCCAGCCGGATCCGCGGCCGGGCAGTCGGACTGTTGATCGACGCGTCGCCGAGCGCGCTCAGGATCTCCAGCTTCTGCCTCGTCAAGGGGTCGGAGACGCTGGCCAGGTCGCGCAGCACCGCTTCGCGGTCGACATCGGAAAGAACGACCTCGGCGGTTGTCGTCAGGCCGATCAACTCGGGCAGGGTGAAGGCCGAATGCTCGGGTCCCCGGCGGGCCGCGATGACGACCTCCCGCACCCGTGACGCGCGCAGCGCGGTCAACGCGTGATCGGAGATGTCGGTGTGGGCCAGGTCGTCCGGGTCGGCGGTGAGCACGCGGGCCACGTCGAATGCGACGTTGCCATTGCCGACGACGATGACCCGCTCGTGGCTGAGATCGACTGGCAGATCAGTGAAATCGGGATGGCCGTTGATCCAGGCCACCAGCTCGGTGGCGGTGCCGGTGCCGGGCAGGTCCATCCCGTCGATGTCCAGCCGACGATCGTTGGGCGCCCCTGATGCGTAGATGACCGCGTGGTGATGCGCCAGCAAGTCGTCGTGACTCAGGTGCTTGCCGACCTCGACGTTGAGGTAGAACCGGAATTCGCGGCGACGGGCGATCCGGTCGAAAAGCTGAGTGACCCGCTTGGTGGTCTGATGGTCCGGCGCTACCCCGGCACGTATCAATCCATAAGGGGTGGGCAGCTTTTCGAAGACGTTGACCCGAACGCCATGTTGGGTGAGCAGCTCGTCGGCGGCGTACATCGCGGCCGGCCCAGAGCCCACGATGGCCACGGTCAGCGGGCCGCCATGATTGCCGCGAACTTCCGGTGCCGGAATGACCGGCGCCAGTTTGGATGTCGGCGGCAGCTTCTTGTCGGCCGGACGATCAGGATAGAACGCCGCGTTGAGCGCGATGAACGGTTGCTGCTCAGCCGTCAGGCGGGCGTCGGGTGCAATGGCGCCCACCGGGCAGGCACTCACGCAGGCGCCGCAGTCCACACACGCCACCGGATCGATGTAGAGCATCTCGGCGGTGGCGAAGCCCGGCTCATCCGGTGACGGGTGAATACAGTTCACCGGACAGGCGTAGACACATGACCCGTCGCTACAGCACGACTGGGTAATAACGTGCGGCATGCAGACCTCTAGGCTGCGACCGTGAGGTGCTGGCGCTGCGGCTCGCTGCGGTAGCGGGACGGCTTACCGTCGATCTTGCAGATCCGCCAGATCAACTTGGCCAACGGGTTCATCAAACCTGTGTCGCGGCACAGCATCCGGACGTCGCCGAACATGTCCCGCAGCATCTGACGCGACTCCGGGGAGGAGAAGAACACGTCTTTGCGGACCGAACGCGGAATGTCGAACTCTCGCCAGAAAGCCTTGGGCGGAACCACAATCGCCGAACACAGGATCCGCATGGTCAGCGGCACGTAGAGCGAGAGCCAGAAACGCTTGCGGCGCGGCAGGTTCGGAACCCGCTTGCGCAGATACTCGTGCGCAAACGAGATGTGGCGAGCCTCCTCGGCCACGTGGATCGCCATCACCCGCTCCATGATCGGGTGCAGTTCCTTGCCCTCACGCAGCACGTTCTTCTGGGTGTGGTCGATGGGCTCTTCGCCGGCCAGGATGCCGAACCAGAACGGGATCGGCAGGGGGCCTGCCGCCAACGGAATGTAGGGCTGGATCCACTTCAGCATCCGCGGCATGCCGGGTACGTCGGCCCCGATGTGATTCACCATCTCCTGGAACATCATGGTGTGGTTGCACTCTTCGACCGCTTCGTGCAAGCAGTACCGGTATTCCGGCGACCCGTTGGGCACCCAGAACGCGTACTCCATCAGGCCGCGAATGAGGATCGACTCGAAGTGCAGACCGACCTTGGCCACGTTGGCCTGACGCCACATGCCGATCTCGATCTGACGCTCCTGAGACTGTGACTGGTACCAGGAGTGCCGGCCCAGCGGGTCGGTCTTCGGGAGAATCCAGCGCGGGTCGTTGTCGATGACCGCGAACTCCGGCGACTTCCAGTCGATGTCGGTGTACGGGTTGAAGTTGCGCCGCACTGATCCCTCGGACAGCGTGTTCAGCATCTCCACGTACTTGGCGTCGTCCTGAACCTCCATGTTGTTGCGCCAGCGGCGCACCAACTTGGTCCGTGCCCGCTTCTGGGCGGTTCCCGTCTGAGCCATGCCTGGCCTCCCCAATGAGGTTTACATTTGGACGTGCTATGTCCAACACAGTACCGAAGGTATCGGGAACTTACTAGACCCCAAACGGGCAGTGTGGCCCATCCGTGAACATATGTGCACTGTGACCTATTCCACATCGGCATCGAGGGCCCCTACCGCCTGAATGTCGCCCCCAGACGGGTCACTAACCTGGTGAGCATGGCCGACCAGCTCACAATCCCCGACAACATCAAACCCGGCGACGGACGCTTTGGATCCGGTCCGTCGAAGGTCCGACCCGAACAACTGCAGGCTCTTTCCACCAGCGCCGCCGCGCTTTTTGGCACGTCGCACCGGCAGGCGCCGGTCAAGGATCTCGTCGGCCGGGTGCGCACCGGACTGCGCGAGCTCTTCTCGGTACCCGACGGCTACGAGGTGGTGCTGGGCAACGGCGGGGCGACGGCGTTCTGGGATGCCGCGGCATTTGGGCTGATCGACAAGCGGTCTCTGCACCTGACCTACGGCGAATTCAGCTCCAAATTCGCCTCATGTGTGGCCAAGAACCCGTTCGTCGGCGACCCGATCATCGTCAAGGCCGATCCGGGCAGTGCACCGGAGCCGCACGGCGATCCCTCCGTTGACGTGATCGCCTGGGCGCACAACGAGACCTCGAC
>NZ_JBAPRN010000525.1:0-2273 GCF_049281135.1 Mycobacterium sp.
CCGCCACGCCACCCGCAGCAGGCCGGACTGCCGCCCAACCCGCGGCCGCAGCTGCCGGGTCCCCCGGCCCAGCCGCACGAAAGCCTGACGACGCGGATATCGATACCCACGCCGCCGCCTCCGCCGCCCGCGGAATCGAAGGAGTCGGGCCGACGCAAGTTCTTCGCGAATCGGATGTCGCTGCTGTTGATCCTGTTGATCTTGGCGCTGGTGGTCATCGCGATCCCGATTGGCGGTGAGCTGTACGCCCGCCACGTCGCCAGCACCAAGGTGGCGCACGCGGTGCAGTGCGAGGTGCAGGACAGCTCGAACGTGTCGTTCTCCCCCGCTCCACCGGTGTTGTGGCAGTACCTCACCAAGGACTACAGCGACATCTCCGTGCAGACGTCCGGCAACCAGGTGCGCCAGGCCAAAGGCATGAAGGTCAGCTTCGACATCCGCGACATCAAGTTGAACAACAGCAACAACTCTCAGGGCACGGTCGGGTCGATCAACGGGACGGTCACCTGGTCATCGGATGGCATCAAGCAGTCGATCCAGAACGCCGTTCCGGTGCTCGGCGCTTTCGTCAGCAGTGGCGTCACCACCAACCCCGGCGACGGCACCATCCAGATGAAGGGCCTGCTGAACAGTGCGACCGTCAAGCCGCAGATCGTCAACAACGGGCTGTCGCTTCAGGTGGTCGACGTGAGCGCGCTCGGCGCCAAGGTGTCCACTGACACCGCGCAGAAATACCTGGACGACCTGATGGCCAAGGCCACCAAGAATTACCCGCTGGGTCTGAAGGCCGACAGCATCAAGGTCACCGACAGCGGGGTGGAGGCCACGTTCTCCAGCAGCAACGCGACCATCCCGGCCGGCGGCAGCACCGATCCCTGCCTGGCCAACCTCTAGCCCGCCCGGCGACGATGCAGAGCGCACAGCGCGATGCGGAGGAGCCGGGCAATCAGCCGAGGCCGTCCAGCACAGCGCGGGTGCCCGACAGCCCCAGCCGGGGGGCGCCCGCGTCCAGCATCGCCACAGCGGCGTCGGCCGTGCGAATGCCGCCGCTGGCTTTGACTCCCAATCGTCCGCCCACGGCGTCGGCCATCAACTCCACGGCCGCGACAGACGCCCCGCCGGCGGGATGAAAACCCGTGGAGGTCTTCACGAAATCCGCGCCGGCGTCCTCGGCGGCACGGCAGACCGCGGTCAGGGTGCGTTCGTCGGCAAGCGTCAACAGGGCGGCCGACTCGACGATCACCTTGAGCACGGCGCCGGGCACTGCGGCGCGTACCGCCGCGATGTCCGACCGCACGGCGTCGATGTCGCCGGCGACTGCCGACCCGACGTCGATGACCATGTCGATCTCACCGGCGCCGGCTGCGATGGCCTGTGCGGCTTCCCGCGCCTTCAGCTCAGGTAGGTGCTTGCCCGACGGGAAACCCGCGACCGCCGCCACCAACACCCCCGCATGGGTCGCGTTGGCCACCATCGACGGCGAGACGCAGACCGCGCAGACGCCCAGCGCCGCGGCTTCGTCGGCGACCGCGGCCACCTCAGCGGCGGTGGCCTCGGGCTTGAGCAGGGTGTGGTCGACGAGAGCGGCCACCTGCTCGCGGGTCCATCGGACAACCATCAGAACGGCTCTGGCCCGCCGCCGGGATTGCAGCCTGAGCCGGCCATCGCCGCGTCATCGACGACTGGGCGCCACGGCTCCAGATTCCAGCTGACCTTGCCCGGTTGCACAACCTCAGCCAGTTCCCAATGGCATTGGAATTGCTGACGCATGCCAGGCGTGCCGGCGTTCGGGGTCAGCGCCAGCACCTCGGCCCACGCCTCGTCGGCCGCCGGGGTCGACGATCCGAGCTCGCGCGCCGCATCTCGCCCCGACCGCGTCGGATAGACCCGCAGACTGGGCAACTGATTCCACTGCGTCCACTCGGCGTGGTCGATGAAGGGCGGCCGGTAAGCCAGCGCGCTGGGGCCGGGTTCGGCGGATGCTGGAGCGACGCCCGACAGCACCCCGATCGCGGTCACCGCGAGTGTCAGAACTCGCATACCGCTATCGCGACTTACCCTGAATCTCAAGAAGTTTGGGCCGCACATCGACTAGGTAGACACCGGCAGCGCAGGCGCCTATGGTCGCCCCGAGCGCACTGAGCATCATGGTCAGCGGCACCGAGGCGCCCAAGATCAACAACCAGACTGGCTTGGTCATCTTGTCGGCAGCCGTGTAGGCGTCGGGCCGCTGCATTGCCGCGTGCACGAAGGCGTAGAGCGCGGTCATCGCC
>NZ_JBAPRN010000526.1:0-2003 GCF_049281135.1 Mycobacterium sp.
GGTCTAAGCGGGCTCGAACGCGGAGATCAGGCAGCGGCCGCCGATCTGAGGTGGCGTGGATGGGACGTGTCCGAGGCTGAGCCACCCGCACCTAGTCGGTGGACGTCCTCGCGAGCACCTCGCTAGATCACCTGGCGCCGAACTGACCGGCTCCAAACCTGCAGTGCTACAAACGAAGTGAAATGCGCTATGAGTACTACCTGAATCCCGAACTCCTAGAGGCAATCTCGCGGCACACTGGAGTGCCGGTCTTCACACTCTCAGGACAAGCCATCGCTGATGTGTGGGTGTCGGCGCAAGGCTGCCGCCGATTGGGCCAACACATCCGCGCCGCAACCGGCCACCCCAGCGGTGCCGGTGCCGCTGTCGTAACCAATTCCTAAGCAGCAGTTTATCTCCGGTGACGGCTGGATGCAGCGTGCCGGGCATCTCGGCACCATGCGTGCACCAGCGCCGTCTCCACGCCGTAACGGGACGAGCCAGCCATTTCAGCGCGCCGGCGAGGCTTGCTTTTCGACGAGTGGGTATGGTGGTGCTGCGACAATCGAGTCAAGCGACGCCTGTACTTTCGCCGTGTCGAACACGCTGTCGTAGTACGAAGCGGTGAGGTGGAGTTCCGATTGCACCCGGTTTATCGCCAGTGAGATCTGATTCGCCAAACCGATTGGAAGTTGTGTCACGAAGACGTGTGGGCTCGTCGACGTCGACCATGAAATCCGTTGAGCTGCAGGTAAATCGGAACCGTCGCTGACCACGACAAGGGCGCGTGAGCTGCCCGAGCTCCAGACAGTCTTGGTAGCGGGTCGGGAGGCGAGGCGCGCAGCGTAACCCATGCCGTAGCCGACAAGAGCCCGGAACCCGTTGGTGTAGTCCTTTATCGAGGCCGCGATCTCGGCTGGATCGTATGGCGAGCTGATGCTAACCAGCGCAGTGCCAATAAAATTCGACAATGTGCCGACACCTGACGGCAAGTGTCGATTCAGATCCACCATGAAGCTCACTTGTTCCTCCGGTGTAATGCCATGGGATTCGAGGGAACGAAGAAACGAGGAAGTTATGATTGCGGAGATTGACACCCCGGGCCAGTACCGGTCGCGAATTTCTCTCGCCCGTGTTAGGAAATCCGCGCCACTGCGTGCGTACGCGACCGACACCCTGCCCGCAAACGGCGTCATCGTGCTGCTCGGGCGCCGAAGCTTCCGTACCGGTTCGTTGAGCGCCTTCAACAGCTGCCAGGGTTCGGTTCGTACGGCGTGAATCGTTGCACGCAATCCCGGGTTGCTGCAATTGACGAGCGGCGGCGGATGAGCGAACCCTGGTTCGGCCGCGCCCACCGACGCCATGATTTCAGCGAGGAGGCGCCAACCGCCAAGGCCGTGGTCGTACTCGATGAAGAGCCAGGGATCGGCGACATGGACACGCAGTGAGACCTCGGGTACTTGCGGACCTGCAGCAGTCAGTCTTTCAAGAGTCCGGACCGGGTCGTCGCAGTCCATATCTGGTCCCTCGCGAACCGCCACCGAACTACATGTCGAGTCAAACCGCCAGCGGCGGCGGTTCGGATCCGGGAGTAGCCCGATGCGATGAGGCGGACCACCCTGCGCGATCGCCCTGAGCCGCAGGCGAAGTCGGTCTGGGTCATCCAAGTGGTCGAATGGACCGACTAAGTAGGCGACTCCATGGCCTGCGTAGGCGGTGTCTATAACGCTCACTCTGACCGATGCTCCTCGCGCGCCTGGTCCGGCCACGCCGACATGGTTGGCGCGACCGCGGCGAGCACGCCGAATTGAAACGGAAGCATCTGTCGTTGTACCTCCACGGCTCGGGCAATGAGAACAGGTGAACCTACCAACAGTCATACAATGACCCTCGAATCAGTAGTATAGTATGCATTATGCCTATTGCCGTACGGACAGTCGGTCCGGATTCGTCGCCGGCCGACATTGCGCAGGTGCTCAACGAGGACGGGTGTGTGGTCATCGCCGACCTGGCATCGGCCCAGG
>NZ_JBAPRN010000527.1:0-9813 GCF_049281135.1 Mycobacterium sp.
GTCCTTGGCCCAGCCCTCGGCCTCGAGCTCGGGCGTGACGGTAGCGTCCAGTACCACCAGCCCGGCCCCGCCGGGCAACGGCGCGGTGTACTCGGGGTCGGCGGCCACCAGCCGCGAGCTGTACTCCTCGGGCAGCAGTACCGCGGGACCGGCGGTCAATGTGCCGTCGGCGTTGACAACGCCCTCGCCGGCCTTGACCGCCTTTATCGTGGCCTGCACGTCCTTGCCCAACCGTGGACCCGCGACTCGGGCGTTGACGGTGAGCTCGAAACGGCCGTAGCCTGCGATGTCGTCGGTCAGCTCGACCACCTTGACGTTCAGCTCGTCGGCGATCAGGTCGGTGAACGGCGCCAAACGCTGCGGATTCTCCACCGCCACAGTCAGCTTCGGCAGCGGCAGCCGTACCCGCAGCTTCTTCGCCTTGCGCAGTGACGACGCCACCGAGCACACCTCGCGCACCTGGTCCATCGCGGCGACCAACTCGGGGTCAACGGGCAGCAGGCCGGCGGCCGGCCAGTCGGACAGATGCACAGAGCGCTCACCGGTGATCCCCCGCCAGATGATCTCGGTGGTCATCGGTAGCAGCGGCGCCGCTAGCCTGGCGGTCACTTCGAGCGCGGTGTGCAACGTGTCGATCGCGTCGGGATCTTCCTCCCAGAACCGCGAACGTGACCGTCGCACATACCAGTTCGTCAGCGCCTCGGTGAACTGGCGTATCTGTTCGCATGCCCCCGAGATGTCGCAGCCATCCATCGCCGCGGTCAGGTCGTCGCGCAGCCCCGCCAGCTTGGCCAGGATGTAGCGGTCCAGGACGTGTGCCGAATCGGCCCGCCAGGTACCGACTTTCGGGGCGTAGAGGGCCAGGAAGCTGTAGGCGTTCCAGAACGGCAACAGCACCTGGCGTACGCCGTCGCGAATGCCCTGTTCTGTGACGATCAAGTTGCCGCCGCGCAGGATCGGCGAGGCCATCAGGAACCAGCGCATGGCATCGGAGCCGTCGCGGTCGAACACCTCGCTGACGTCGGGATAGTTGCGCAGCGACTTGCTCATCTTCTGGCCGTCGCTGCCCAGCACGATCCCGTGCGCCACGCAGGTTTTGAATGCCGGCCGGTCGAATAGTGCGGTGGCCAGCACGTGCAGCGTGTAGAACCAGCCGCGGGTCTGCCCGATGTACTCGACGATGAAGTCGCCGGGGTAGTGCGTGTCGAACCAGTCGCGGTTCTCGAACGGATAGTGCACCTGGGCGTAAGGCATGGAGCCCGAGTCGAACCACACGTCGAACACGTCCGGGATGCGCCGCATCGTCGAACGCCCGCTCGGGTCGTCAGGATTGGGCCGGGTCAGCTCATCGATGTAGGGCCGGTGCAGGTTGTCGGGCCTAGTGCCGAAGTCACGCTCCAGCTCGTCCAGGCTGCCGTAGACGTCGATCCGCGGACAGGCCGGATCGTCGGAGACCCACACGGGAATGGGCGTGCCCCAGTAGCGATTTCGTGAGATCGACCAGTCCCGCGCACCCTGCAGCCATTTGCCGAACTGACCGTCTTTGACGTGTTCGGGGTGCCAGGTGATCTGTTGGTTGAGCTCAACCATGCGGTCACGGAACTCGGTGACCTTGATGAACCACGACGAAACCGCACGGTAGATCAGCGGATTGCGGCACCGCCAGCAGTGCGGATAGGGGTGGTCGTAGGTCTCTTGCCGAATCAGCACCGCACCGTTCGCGGCGGCCGGACCGGTGTGATTCTTCAAGTCCCGGATGATCTGCGGGTTCGCGTCAAAGACGTGCTGCCCCTGGTAATCCGGAACGGTCGCGTCGAATCGGCCTTTGGCGTCGACCGGGGTCACCGGCACGATGCCGGCTTTGTCGGCGGTCTCCTTGTCGTCCTCACCGTAGGCCGGTGCCAAGTGCACGATCCCGGTGCCGTCATCGGTCGTCACGAAGTCGGCGCTGAGTATCTGAAAAGCGTTGGGCGAGTCCATGAAGTACGGGAACGGCGGTCGATACGTGGTGCCGACCAGATCGCTGCCACGGTAGCTACCCAGTACATCGGGCTCGTCGCCGAGCTCTCGCGCGTAGGCAGCCAATCGGGCCTCGGCCAGCACGACGCGGTGCTCGCCGACGCGTACCTGCACGTAGGTGACATCGGGGTTGACGGCCACCGCCTGGTTCGACGGCAGCGTCCAGGGCGTGGTGGTCCACACCAAGAGGTGAGCACCCGCCAAATCCCCTTCTGGGACCGCGAATCCGACGGTAAGAGCCGGGTCTTGCCTGCTCTGGTAGACGTCATCGTCCATCCGCAGCTCGTGGTTGGACAGCGGAGTCTCGTCGCGCCAGCAATACGGCAGCACGCGGTAGCCCTCGTAGGCCAGCCCCTTGTCCCATAGTTGCTTGAACGCCCAGAGCACCGATTCCATGTAGGGCAAATCGAGCGTCTTGTAATCGTTGTCGAAGTCGACCCACCGTGCCTGTCGGGTCACGTAGGCCCGCCATTCGTCGGTGTACCGCAACACCGATTCGCGGCAGGCGTCGTTGAAGGCGGCGATACCCATCGTGTCGATCTGCGATTTGTCGGTGATGCCGAGCTGCCGCTCGACCTCGAGTTCGGCCGGCAGTCCGTGGGTGTCCCACCCGAAGCGGCGCTCCACTTTGTATCCGCGCATGGTGCGGTACCGAGGGACGATGTCCTTGACGTACCCGGTGAGGAGATGCCCGTAGTGCGGCAGACCATTGGCGAAAGGTGGCCCGTCGTAGAACACGTACTCGGGGGCGTCGGCGCGACGGGCAATGCTGGCCTGAAACGTATCGTCGGCCGCCCAGTAGTCGAGGACCTCGAGTTCCCGCGCCGGCAAGTCGGGTGCACCGCCAGCCGGCTTCGGATAGGTTTTCTCGCTCACTGCGCGTCGTCTCCATGTGCCGCTCTCAGGCACGGGGACGACGTCGCGCTGGTGCGCAAGCGCCGCGGTACCACCCCGCTTACCACGCATCGACGTGGCCGCTCGTTATCGGCTGTGACGGGCCTACCCGTTCGGTTCTACTGGGCCTACTGCCGGCTGTTCTTCCGAAGGCTCCCCGGTGATGGCCGGATCGACGCCGTGCAGACCATTCTACGGTTCACCGC
This sequence comes from Mycobacterium sp., assembly GCF_049281135.1. GTDB lineage: Bacteria > Actinomycetota > Actinomycetes > Mycobacteriales > Mycobacteriaceae > Mycobacterium. The sequence continues at coordinate 3,120 of NZ_JBAPRN010000527.1, forward strand.
AACCCAGGCGATCCCGGCCCGCTGACTCGCGAGAATTAGCGTCAGCCGAGCTACCCTGACGCCATGACCGCCACATCCGATGTCATGACGCTCAGCGGACGCCGAACCGATCGATTCATTGCCAAAAAGAAGCTCTGAACTCGGTCAGCCCTTGAAGTAGACGATCTGGTACGTGGTCGCCAACAGCACACCGTCACGGCTCCACAGCTGCGCGTTCTGGTCGAAGAATCCACGGTCGAAGCGGTCAGCGCGCGCCGTTGCCAGAATGTACTCGCCGCCGAGGGCGTCCAAATGCTGACCATCGGCGTGAAAGTACGTGGTCATGGAAATGGTGCCGGCGGGAATCACCCCGCGGCGCAAATACACTCGCGGAAAGAAGATGTCGGACATCGCGGTCAGAGCCGGAAAGTCGACCTGGCGCTGCGCGGCGTCGCGGACCCATAGCGTGGTCGTCGAGGACGACCCCTTCTGCACTGCCCCACCGGCAAACGAGCCTTCGGCAAAACGCATGTCGTACAACTCAGTCCAGACCGGCAGGTTCCCGCGACTGCCGCGTGTGATCTGCTCCGGTGGCGGCGCAGCAGGTGGTTCCGCTTGGGTGTCCGACCAGGTGTCGCGGCGGATCCCGAATATCGCCGTGGCCGTGGTCTTGACCGCGCCATCCTGACCGAGTTCGACGATCCAATGTTGATTGGTGCGGTTAGTACGCGGCGCCCGACGCGAAATCTCGAATTCGCCGTCGGCAATGGGCGCGGCGAAATTCACCGTCAGCGCCACCGGTTCACCAAGGCAATCGGGATGCACTTGGATCGCGCGCAGCAAGGTCGCGGCGGTGACACCGCCGAAGGGTCCGACCATGTTCGCCCACTCGGGTCGAGTAGTACCCCGGACGACGTCATCGTCGACGACCTCGAGAGCAATCGCGCGGTCAAAAGCGTGCATGTCGGGCATCGAAATGGCATCTCCCTGAGTTCGGCTCTGCCGCAGCCGGGTTCGCTGTCGTCAGCGGTGAGAAGGTGTTCGCAGGTTAGCGTACATCTGGCTCTACAAGCATCAAGACAGAGATCGTCGCCTTGCGACGCCGAAGTGGTCCTAGACTGCGGCTGTGGCTTTCGACCCGACCTACGCACGCGACGTCGCGCTGCCGTTGGCGCAAGCGGCCTACACCGTGATGGGCGGCAGCACCGCGACCCTGCCGTCCGGATTCAGCCAGACCAGCCTCATCCAGGCGGACGCCGTGATGCTCACCGCGATGCCGAACCCGCATCCTGCCGTGACCGCAATGACCAACAACACCAAGATCTTCGGGTTGATGGGCCATAACCCGGCCAGTCGCACCGCATTTGTCTCCTTTCGCGGCACATCCGACCTCGCCGAGTGGATCGCCGACATCGACGCGATACCCGATGATTACGGTCCGATCAGCGGGTTCGGGCAGGTGCATTCCGGCTTCCAGGACGTCTACCAGCTCGTCCGCAACAACATCGCCACCAATTTGGCCACCGCGGCGGCCGGCTGCGATCAGATCCTGATCACCGGCCACAGCCTAGGTGCGGCGCTCGCCGTTCTCGCCGCGCCTGACATGGCCCGGAACATGCCACCGAACACGATCGAGCCGCGGCTGATCACGTTCGCCGGACCGCGGGTCGGAGTGACCGACTTCGCCGAGAAGTTCAACGCCGCCATCGAAAGCTGTTACCGCGTAGTGAATTTTCTCGACATCGTTCCCTTGCTGCCGCCCGCACCGTACGTCGACGTCGGTGCGCAAATCAGCGTCGACAGTGGCGGGCAGATCCAGATCGGTTACCGGCACAGCCTTGCCGCCTACCAACAAGGACTGTCGGCCTTCATCACAGCGCAGCCGTAACGAAGCGTTCCAGGCACCGAGGCTTTACCACGCCTCAGATGCCCGGAGCGTCACAACGCAGCCACCGGAACGCCTTTCAGGCGCCCACTTCCAGGACGCCCGCGCGCCACAGCACAGCGTAGAGCTGCCTCAGCGGAACACAGAGCAGCCGAGCAGCGCCCTCGACCAGCGGGTCGGCGCCTGTCATCGGAAGGTCAGACCGCTTGGAGGTCTTCGGCGTCGACGGTGTCGTCGGCGTCGGATCAGGGACCACCCTGAGCCGAGGTGCGGACGTCGCCGCCACTACTTCGTCGTACAGAACAGCGGTCATGATCGCCTCCTACGCAGAAAGTCAAACGGGCACAACGGGATTCGATGGCCGTCCGAAACGGCGTGGTGCAGATCTGCAGAACGCTGGGGCCGAGAAAGGCTCAGCTGAAAGCGACGCGCCGCAAGCCGGTTCGGGACGAACCGCCCGGATATCGATCCGGACTGTCACTGGAACTCATGCGTCCCTCACCTCCTCGCGGTCGCAGCACGTGCGGATTACCGCACAATTGGCACGCAAGCAGGAATACAGAACCCGACAACAGCGGGAAACCGCACCCCACTCGTAGAGTTTCGGCACTACACGGCGTATCCGGGCCTGCAAAAAATGCAAGGCCGGAAGCCACTTGGGCTCAACCCTTAAGCCGGGAGGAGCTGTCCTGACCCTGGGCGTCTCTCGACGTTCGGGGTCAGTGGCCTATATCCGTGTAGACGCCTCACCTAACGAGGTGCTTACCCTGTCGATGATGCCCGAACATTCCGCCCGGGTCAATTCGCCACGCCGATGACCCCTGACCAGCCGTTATGGTTCCGTAACCTGCCGGGGGTCTAGTCGGGTCGCAATCCCTTCATCACCAGCGAGACGATGAAGTCCGCGGCCTCGGCCGCAGTGAGGCCGTCGTCGGTGGTCAGTCGCCGGTAAGCGATCCGACCGATCAGCACCGTGAGGGCGTACGCCACCAACCGGGGCGGTGCAGCCACCATCTCGCCTTGGCTTTGCGCAGCCACGACCAGATTTTCGATGTCATCGATGAAGCGCTCGTAGACGCCGCCGAGTCGCTCGTTGGACCGGTTGTTCGATGTGTAAGCGTCGCGAAACATCAACCTCGTCGCGGCGCGGTCGGTGTCGAAGAACTCGAACATCGCCCGCAGCGTGGCGCGAAACGGCACCTCCGCGAATCCGTAGCGTGCGCCACTTCCGGCCAGAGCGATAGCGACATGGGTGCGCATGGCGTACTCCTGGGCGGCGATCAGCGCCTGAAACAAGGCGTCCTTCGAGTCGAATTGCTGGTAGACGACATCGAACGGCAGCTCAGCCGCTTTGGCGACGTCGGCGATCGTCGTGACGTCAAACCCGTTGCGCGCGAACACTTTCTTGGCCGCCGCCATGATCTCGCCACGCCGCGCCTCGACCGCAGTCCGGGCCGGCGTGGGACCGCTACCGGTCACGGCGCCACCTTCGAGCCCCTGCGCGCCGCAACCCGCTACCGATGAACTCGACGACGAAATCGGCAACGTCGGCAGCGGTGACGCCGTCGTCGGTGATCAGCCGCCGATGCGTCCGGGTCGCGCCGCTCACCGGTCCACCAACTCGTCGAGTCGCCCGACCGCGTCGATGAACTCGGAGACCATGTCCAGCACCACCGACGCAGTCGGCTGCACCTTGTTCAGCGAGCCCACGACTTGACCGACGAAATAGGTGACCAGCTCGCGGGCTTTGGCATCGGGATGTGCGGCGGCCCGGTTGATGCGGACTTGGGGGTCGCCGATCAGTGCGCTCTGCAAGGGCATGCCGAGCGGATCGGGGCTGTCGGCCCGCTCCCACTCATCGGTCCAGGCGGTGCGCAGCATGCGCGCGGGCTTGCCGGTCAACGATCGCGATCGCACGGTGTCCGATGAGCTGGCGGCCAGGAATTTGTCCTTGACGACGGGCATCGTCTCGGCTTCCTCGGTGGTCAGCCAGACCGAACCGCACCACACGCCTTCGGCGCCCAGCGCCAGCGCCGCGGCGATCTGGCGGCCGCGGGCGATACCACCCGCGGCCAGCACCGGCACCGGGGCCACCGCGTCGACCACCTCGGGGACCAGCACCATCGTCGAAACTTGGCCGGTGTGCCCGCCCGCCTCGGTGCCTTGGGCAACGACCAAGTCGACGCCGGCCGCGGCGTGCCGCCTCGCGTGCTCGGTCGTTCCGGCTAGCGAAGCAACCAACACGTCACGGTCATGAGCGTGGGTGACCAGGTCCGGCGGCGGGGGACCCAGCGCGCTGGCGATCAGCCGGATGCGGTGGGCGAATGCGACATCGAGCAGTGGTTGGTAACCCTTGGGCGAGATGTTCAAGTCGGCGGGCGGCAATCGCTCCTCGTCGGTGGGCACCGAAATCCCGTAGCGGACCAGCAAGTCGTCGACGAACGCGCGGTGCTGTTCGGGTAGCAGTTCGCGGGCCTGCGTGGCGTCAATCCCGCCCTGCTCAGCACCGACATATTTGGGTGGTAAGAGCAGGTCGACGCCGTACGGTTTGCCGCCGGTCTGCTCCTCGATCCAGGTGAGCTCGGCGTCCAGGCGTTCCGGGCTGTGCGCAACCGCTCCGAGGACACCGAACCCGCCGGCGTTGGATACCGCGGCCACCACGTCGCGGCAGTGGCTGAAGGCGCAAATCGGGAACTCCACGCCAAGCATGCGCGCAACCCCCGTTTGCATGCCCGGAAGGCTATGAGCTGGTGTTTGACGTGTCAATCGGACGCGCGGTGACCCGGGACATGGTGCTGTTTATCGGTTGGGCGGTTGGCCATCGGGCGGCCAGCTCGCGACACCGTCTTCCAGCGGCACCTGCAAGCTGTGCAGAATCGATGCGATCATGCGCCACCCGCTGATCGCGGCGACGAGCTCGATGAGCAACGCCTGGTCTGCACCCAACTCGCGCTCGCATGCCGCCCAGCTCCGCTCGCTCACCGCGCCGTAGTGCACCACATCATCCGTTGCGGCGAGCACCGCCCGCTCCACGGGGCCAAACCCTGTGTAGGTCTGCCAATCCCGCACGCCGAGCAGGTCGTCGGCACTCACCCCGAGTCCCTGGGCGACGCGCCAATGCTGTGTCCATTCGTAGTCGGAGGCGGTCAGCCAACCGATCCGCATGATCGCGAGCTCGCGGAGCCGCGAGTCGAGTTTTCCGTGCCACAGCATGAGCGCGAGCAGATCGTTCAGGCGACCAGCCAGCGCGGGGTGGTTCAACAGCACCTGAAAGATCGCGAGCTCGGCCATGTAGTCGGGCACACCGGCTTCGTCCGCGGCGGCTTTGGCCTCGTCCAGTGGGAGACGGGGTACGCGGGCTTCTCGAGACGTCACGCTGGCTCTGTAACCCGTTAGCCCGCAACGGCTCCCGGCTCGGCGAAGGGCGAACCGAAGTCGGCCACCCGCTCGAACCCATCCTTGCGCGCTTGGGCAGCGCCGATTCGGCACAGGGCGCTCGTCGCGACGAACCCGGCGTGGTCGACGACTACGAACGGGGTCAGTAGCCGGCTATGCACAAATCCGAACGCCAGGCCGCTCTCCGGATCCGCCCAGCCGAGCGAGCCGCCCAGCCCGACATGGCCGAACCCGGGGATCACGTCGAACGGCAGCCGGTGATAGCCGAGGTGGAAGGCCAGCGGTATCACCAGGTTTCCGTCGGGCCGCAGGTTTCGCCGCCCGGTGAGGCCGGCGGCCACCTCCGGGGACAGGAATTGAGTGCCTTCGATTCGTCCACCGTTGGCGATCGCACCGTACATCCGGGCCAGCCCACGGGCAGTCGCGACACCGTTGGCCGCCGGAATCTCCCCGTCCAGCAACGGAATATCGCCTTGCGCGACAGCCTTCACACCCGGAAAGTACATAGAGCCGAATCCGGCGGACAGCGGTAACGCGGCGATCATCGGCGCCACCGCGTTGAACACCGGGTTCTGGAAAGCGCTCTGCGGCATGATGATCTGCGCCGCCCGCGTCGGCGCCTCGACCGGCGGGCGGCCCAGGTGCAGGCCGTCGGTGCCCAGCGGCTCGGCCAGCTCTTCGCGAATCAACTGCCGCATGCCTTTACCAGTCACGGCCCGCGCCAGCCCCGACAGCAGCCAGCCGTAGGTCAGAGCGTGATAGGCCGACCTGCCGAACGAGTATCCCGGGGCCTGCGAGGCCAGGCGTTTTTCCATCAGCTCGTGGTCCAGCAAGTCTTCCAAGCTGGACCCACGAAGCGCCGACAGACCGGCCTGATGGCGCATCAGCTGCCGGACGGTGATACCCGCTTTCCCGTTCGCGCCGAACGCCGGCCAATACTGCGCAACCGGTGCGTCGTACTCGATCAGCCCGCGGTCGACGAGCCGATGGATCACGGTGGAGGCCATGCCCTTTGTCGCCGAAAACACCATGGTGCCGGTATCCGCGGTCCACGGCACCCGTCCGCGCCGATCTGCCCAGCCGGTCCACACGTCGACGACGGGTTCGCCGTCCAAGTAGACAGCCAGTGCCCCGCCGCCGAATCGGCGGTGCGGGAACATGCTTGCGAAGCTGCGCACCGCGCAGGCAAAGTGGGGATCGGCTGCGCCGTGAACTCCGCGCGGCAGCACGGAGCGGCGATTGCCCACTACTTCGAGGGTCATGGCGTCGAATCTACCGTTCGACTCTATGAACGAAGTGGGATTCAGCTATCCGTTATCGAAGCGAGCTCCAGAATTTGCTGAGCAGCCAGCGCCGGGGTCAATTCCCCAGTAAGAACCCGACGCTCGACATCGGCGCGGGCTTTGCGGACTGCGGGGTTGGACAGCACCCGGT
>NZ_JBAPRN010000528.1:0-3010 GCF_049281135.1 Mycobacterium sp.
GCAGATCCTCGCCACCCCCGGCATGCCGGAGCGCAAGGCCGTTGGCCGCCGCCAGGCTCGGGTCCGGGAGAACCTGCACCTGCTCCCGAAGGACGCGCAGGCAGCCATTCTGGACTCGTTCAAGGCCAACGGTGTGCAAAACGACCCTCGCGCCCGGCACCGCGACGAGGACCCCGACACCGCATCGATCCCGACTCAGCGCGGGTACTGACGCGCGACCCCAGTAGGCCTGATCCGGAAGGAGTTCTTCCACAATCTTCGCGCGTCACCTCTTGACGGAAGCGCCCGAAGGGGTCAATCTGTTGGGCAGAATGTATGCACGGGAATGTCGAGACGCCAGCCAGCGCCGATACCCCCGAGCGCGGTAGTTGAGGAATGCGCCGTCCTGCGCTATTGTTGGACGTTGCGCTGGCTGCCTCCTGCCCTCCTCACCCGCCACATGACACCGTGGTCCTAGCCTGAGCTATCGCTGATTCAGCGATCTAGCTTGGTGCGTGAGATTGGGGCAGATCGTTCGCCAGCCGAACCGACAAAGTTATAGCGGCGAACGGTTCCCGGTGGCCGCCGGGTCTACAGCCGCGTGAGGTGCTGGAAGGATGCATCTTGGCAGTCTCCCGCCAGAGCAAGAAGTCCCCTCAAAGTTCTAACTCCTCCAACAGCTCCGTACCCGGAGCGCCCGATCGGGTTTCGTTCGCCAAGCTGCGCGAACCGCTCGAGGTCCCGGGCTTGTTGGACGTGCAGACCGACTCGTTCGAGTGGTTGGTCGGCGCGCCGCGTTGGCGCGAAATCGCCGCCGCGCGCGGTGACGCCAAGCCGACGGGTGGTCTTGAAGAGGTGCTTTACGAGCTGTCCCCGATCGAGGACTTCTCGGGCTCCATGTCTCTGTCCTTCTCCGATCCACGGTTCGACGAGGTCAAGGCCCCGGTCGACGAGTGCAAAGACAAGGACATGACGTACGCGGCCCCGCTGTTCGTCACCGCGGAGTTCATCAACAACAACACCGGCGAGATCAAGAGCCAGACGGTGTTCATGGGTGACTTCCCGATGATGACCGAGAAGGGCACCTTCATCATCAACGGGACCGAGCGCGTGGTGGTCAGCCAGCTGGTCCGCTCGCCCGGTGTGTACTTCGACGACACCATCGACAAGTCCACCGAGAAGGTGCTGCACAGCGTCAAGGTGATCCCGAGCCGCGGTGCGTGGCTGGAGTTCGACATCGACAAGCGCGACACCGTGGGTGTCCGCATCGACCGCAAGCGTCGCCAGGCCGTCACCGTGCTGCTCAAGGCGCTGGGCTGGAGCAACGAGCAGATCCGGGAGCGCTTCGGGTTCTCCGAGATCATGATGCAGACCCTGGAGCGCGACCCCACTTCGGGTCCCGACGAGGCGCTGCTGGAGATCTACCGCCGGCTGCGTCCGGGCGAGCCGCCCACCAAGGAGTCGGCGCAGACCTTGCTGGAGAACCTGTTCTTCAAGGAGAAGCGCTACGACCTGGCCCGCGTTGGTCGTTACAAGATCAACAAGAAGCTGGGCCTGAGCGCCACGCCGGCCGAGACGTCCTCGACCACGCTGACCGAGGAAGACGTCGTCGCGACGGTCGAGTACCTGGTGCGTCTGCACGAGGGCCAGACCTCGATGACCGTCCCCGGCGGCGTCGAGGTCCCGGTGGAGACCGACGACATCGACCACTTCGGCAACCGTCGTCTGCGCACCGTCGGTGAGCTGATCCAGAACCAGATCCGGGTCGGCATGTCCCGGATGGAGCGGGTGGTCCGCGAGCGGATGACGACTCAGGACGTCGAGGCGATCACGCCGCAGACCCTGATCAACATCCGGCCGGTGGTCGCCGCGATCAAGGAGTTCTTCGGCACCAGCCAGCTCTCGCAGTTCATGGACCAGAACAACCCGCTGTCGGGCCTGACCCACAAGCGCCGCCTGTCGGCGCTGGGCCCCGGTGGTCTGTCCCGTGAGCGCGCCGGTCTGGAGGTCCGCGACGTGCACTCCAGCCACTACGGCCGGATGTGTCCGATCGAGACCCCGGAAGGTCCGAACATCGGTCTGATCGGGTCGCTGTCGGTGTACGCGCGGGTCAACCCGTTCGGTTTCATCGAGACGCCGTACCGCAAGGTGAACGACGGTGTCGTCAGCGACGAGATCCAGTACCTGACCGCCGACGAGGAAGACCGCCACGTCGTCGCGCAGGCCAACTCGCCGATCGACGAGAGCGGCCGGTTCCTCGAGGACCGCGTGCTGGTTCGACGCAAGGGCGGCGAGGTCGAGTACGTCTCCTCGGCCGAGGTCGACTACATGGACGTGTCGCCGCGCCAGATGGTCTCGGTGGCCACCGCGATGATTCCGTTCCTCGAGCACGACGACGCCAACCGTGCCCTGATGGGTGCCAACATGCAGCGCCAGGCGGTTCCGCTGGTGCGCAGCGAGGCACCGCTGGTGGGTACCGGCATGGAGTTGCGTGCCGCGATCGACGCCGGCGACGTCGTCGTCGCGGACAAGGCGGGCGTGATAGAGGAGGTGTCGGCGGACTACATCACCGTGATGGCCGACGACGGCATCCGGCACACCTACCGGATGCGCAAGTTCGCCCGGTCCAACCACGGCACCTGCGCCAACCAGCGTCCGATCGTGGACAACGGTGAGCGGGTCGAGGCCGGCCAGGTCATCGCCGACGGGCCGTGCACCGACAACGGTGAGATGGCGCTGGGCAAGAACCTGCTGGTCGCGATCATGCCCTGGGAAGGCCACAACTACGAGGACGCGATCATCCTGTCCAACCGCCTGGTTGAGGAGGACGTGCTCACCTCGATCCACATCGAGGAGCACGAGATCGACGCCCGCGACACCAAGCTGGGTGCCGAGGAGATCACTCGGGACATCCCGAACGTCTCCGACGAGGTGCTGGCTGACCTCGACGAGCGCGGCATCGTCCGCATCGGCGCCGAGGTTCGCGACGGCGACATCCTGGTCGGCAAGGTCACCCCGAAGGGTGAGACCG
>NZ_JBAPRN010000529.1:0-2244 GCF_049281135.1 Mycobacterium sp.
AAACGGTGAGCTCAGCGGCGACGAGGTCGACATACCCGGCCACCCGTGGGGCATGCAGCCGATGACCGACCTGATGGCCGTCCGCACGCGTCTCATCGACCAATTCATCACCGACGCGATGGCATCCGGTATCCGCCAAGCGGTGATTCTGGCCTCCGGCCTCGATGCGCGCGGCTACCGACTGTCCTGGCCGGCCGACACGGTGGTGTTCGAAATCGACCAGCGGCAGGTGACCGATTTCAAGACCGCCACGCTGGCGGCAGTGGGTGCCGAGCCGACCGTCGACCTGCGCGCGGTGCCAATCGATCTGCGCGAAGACTGGCCCGCGGCCTTGCAGCAGGAGGGCTTTGACGCACACCGGCCCACCGTGTGGGTTGCCGAAGGCCTGCTCGCGTTCCTGCCGCCGGAAGCTCAGGATCGCCTGCTGGACAACATCACCGAGCTCAGCGCCAGGGGCAGCCGACTGGTCGTCGAGATCTTCCTGAGCGCAACGGAGTCGTTGGAGGTCATGCACACCGCGGCGCAGAAGTGGTACGAGCAGGGCCTCGATGCCCACATCGATGACCTGTGGTACGGCGGAGAACGCCACGATGTTGCGTCCTACCTGGACGAGCACGGTTGGCAGACGACCAGGCACAGGTCGGGACAGTTGCTGGCCGAAGCCGGGTTGCCGATACCCCAGCGTAACGACGGCCAGGCCGAAAACTATTACTGCACAGCGCAACTCGGTCAGCACTAGCAGGTAGCCGAGTTGCACCAGAAATCGGTGCGTGTTGCTTCCCATCTGGTCACGTACCGTTCGTCCGTGTTTGTCGTCGCCGTACGACGCTGGCCTACCTGCATGCAACGCGCTGGCGATTTGCCACGACACTTGGTCTGATATGGCAAAATCACACCGTTAGGCGATGACGACAGAGGAAGCCGGTGCGAATCCGGCGCGGTCCCGCCACTGTCATCGGGGAGCGACCCTCATCAGCCACGGCCGCAAGGTTGGAAGGCGAGGAGAGCAGCGATCCGAGAGCCAGGAGACTCACGTCATCGCATCCTGCGAGCCGGGGCGGTGCACCCCGAAAGCGAGGGTCCCCTCATGACGCTGAGTGCGTTGTTCTCATCAGTTTTTGACAGCCGGCCGTGACCGCCCCCGTCTGGATGGCTGCGCCTCCGGAGGTGCATTCTGCGCTGCTGAGCAGCGGCCCAGGACCGGGGTCGTTGCTGGCGGCCGCGAACGCGTGGACCGCTCTGAGCACCGAATACGCCGAGGCCGCCGACGAACTGACCGCCGTGTTGGGTGCGGTACAGGGCGCGACGTGGGAGGGCCCGAGCGCCGCGAGTTACGCGGCTGCGCATGCGCCTTATCTGGCCTGGCTGCAGCAGGAAAGCGCGAACAGCACCGCGAGGGCCGCCGAGCACGAAACCGCGGCGGCCGCCTACACCACCGCGCTGGCCGCGATGCCGGCCTTGGGTGAGCTTGCCGCCAACCACGCCACCCATGCGGTGTTGCTGGGAACGAATTTCCTTGGCATCAACACCATTCCGATCGCACTCAACGAAGCTGACTATGCACGGATGTGGGTCCAGGCCGCCACCGTGATGAGCACCTATGAGGGCGTCGCGGGGGCATCGGTCGCGGCGACGCCAACCACCGAACCGGCGCCGACGATCGCGAAGTCGGCAGCTGCCGTCGACCCGTCGAACCCGCCCGCGTGGTTCACCGACTTGGAGAACTATCTGCAAGGGCTTTTTCCCCAGCCCTCGTACCCGAACATCGGCCCCGAGTATCAAGAGATACTGAACTTCTTCAACCAGATCGGCTTCACGGATTTCAACGATCCGATCGCGACGTGGTTGCAGGGGCTGAACCCGTCGTGGTTGCCCCCGTACCCCATTCCTGGGAACTGGCTGGCGTTCAGCGGCGACTTTCTGAGTTACCTCACCCCGGAATCCATCGCCTACGACTTGTCGGTTCCGCTGGATCCGGGGTCGTATATTGCCTTCACCGGCATAGTCATCGTCGACGACTTCTTGGCGATCGTTTACACCGCCGCGTTCAATCCTCAAGCTCTCGTCCTGGTCGTCCCGGCGGCGATGGTCGAGATCGTCGGGTCCACGATCGGCAACACCATTCAGCTGCTGCATTACATCCTCGAGTCGACGCTGCCCGTTTTGCTGCCGGCCCTTTTGCCGGTGGCGGCCGCTTCCCTCGTTCCCCTGGCGGCCGCCCCGGTAGGGCTGGCCGGCCTGGCA
>NZ_JBAPRN010000530.1:0-6931 GCF_049281135.1 Mycobacterium sp.
GCGCCACGATGACCGCCGCGCCGAACATGGCGTACAGCATGATCGGCAAGTACGCCCGGCTGGTGTCCGACGTCGACCTGTGCCGGGTGCGGGTGACGATCAACGGCGGCGAGCCCGTCGACTGCGCCGGCATGGAGCGGTTCGCGAATGCGTTGAGCGGGTTCGGCTTTGACGCCGGCGCGTTGGCGCCGTCCTACGGGTTGGCCGAATCCACTTGCGCGGTCACCATCCCCGCGCCGGGCACCGGCCTGCTCTACGACGAAGTCCGTTCCGCCGCAGGCGATTCCGACCTGCGTCGGCAAGCGGTTCTGGGCGAGCCGATCCCCGGGATGGAAATCCGGATCAGCCCGACGCCGCAGCGCTCCGCCGACCTGCCCGGTCGCGACGTCGGCGAGATCGAGATCCGCGGAACATCGATGATGTCCGGGTACTTGGGCGACGCCCCGCTGGAGCCTGGTGCCTGGTTCCCGACCGGAGATCTGGGCTACCTCACCGACGACGGTCTGGTGGTCTGCGGGCGCGCCAAGGAGATCATCACGATCGCGGGCCGCAACGTGTTTCCCGGTGAGATCGAACGGGTCGCCGCCGAAATACGCGGCGTGCGGGAGGGTGCCGTGGTGGCCGTCGGCACCGACGACGACACCACCCGGCCGGGATTGGTCATCACCGCCGAATTCCGCGGCCCCGACGAAGCCGGCGCCCGCAGCGAGCTGGTCGCCAAGGTGGCGTCCGAGTGCGGCATCGTGCCCGCCAACGTGGTGTTCGTCCGGCCGGGTTCGCTGCCCCGCACCTCGTCGGGCAAGCTGCGGCGGCTGGAAGTCAAACGCAACCTGACCGCGGTGACCACATGACCGCGGAACTGAGCATCGACGAATACCGCACGCTGCTAGCCACAGTGTTCAATGACGACGTCGTCAGGTGGACCGCGGAAGCCGAAGCCAGCGAACGGTTTCCGCGCAAACTGATCGAGCATCTGGGTGAGCACGGCGTGTTCGCGCACAAGTGGCGCAATGGTCAGCATCCCGACGTGCCCAAGCTCGTCGCGTTGGCGTTCGCGTTGGGGCGGCTCGGCTCGGCGGGTATCGGCGTCGGCGTCAGCCTGCACGACTCGGCTATCGCCATCCTGCGCCGCTTCGCCCGGTCGGATTACCTCAAGGACATCTGCGAGCAGGCCATCCGCGGCGAGGCGGTGCTGTGCATCGGCGCGTCCGAGGAGTCGGGCGGTTCGGACCTGCAGATCGTGGAGACCGAGGTCCGTTCTGTTCGAGGCGGATTCGAGGTCCGAGGCGTCAAGAAGTATGTGTCGCTGTCACCGGTGGCCGACCACATCATGGTGGTGGCCCGTGGCGTGGACCACGACCTGACCAGCCGGCACGGCAACGTGTTGGTGATCGCGGTGCCGATAGCTCAAACCGACGTGCAGGTGCCCTACCGCAAAGTCGGCGCCGCACCGCTGGACACCGCCGCGGTGCACATCGACACCTGGGTGTCCGCCGATGCGCTGATCGCCCGCCCCGGAACGGGTTTGGCGGCGATTTCCTGGGGATTGGCACACGAGCGGATGTCGATCGCGGGGCAGGTCGCCGGGGGATGCCAACGCGTAATCGGCATCACCCACGCGAGGATGGTCGAGCGCCGGCAGTTCGGTTCGACGCTGTTCGAACACCAGGCGCTACGGCTTCGCCTCGCCGATCTGCAAGCCCGCGTCGACCTACTTCGCCACGGGCTCAACGGAATCGCGGCCGAGGGCCGACTTGATCTGCGGGCCGCGGCCGCGGTGAAGGTCACCGCCGCAAGGCTTGGTGAAGAGGTGCTGTCGGAGTGCATGCACATCTTCGGCGGCTCCGGTTATCTGGTCGACGAGACACCGCTCGGCCGCTGGTGGCGGGACATGAAGCTGGCCCGGGTCGGCGGCGGCACTGACGAGGTGCTGTGGGAATTGGTCGCCGCAGCAATGAAACCCGATTACGACGGTTACCACGACCTGAACGGCCGGTAGCGGACCTCGCGACAGAGCTTTCGCGAGATGGACGCTGGCGCGAAGAAGTGCGAGTGACCGGCGCGCTAGCGTCGATCTCGGTTGCCGAACCGCCGCTCGCCGGCGGTTAGCGAGCCGCAGGTATGTCGGCGGGCGTGCGGGGCAACGCGTAGAGCGCCATCCGCCGGTTGCTCATGTCGTGCTCGCCGAGAAAGGCGCAGCCGGCGTATTCACACAGCCGCCGCGCCGAAGTGTTGCGGTGGTCGGGGTCGAACATGATTCGGCGACAACGGAATTCGACCTCGAAGATGCTCGCGACGATGCGCGGCAGCAGGAACGGGCCGAGGCCCTTGTTGACGACCGACAGCTCGGCGATGGCCGCGTGCAGGCCTACATCGTAGGGATCGGCGTCATACCGCGTCGCGATGGAATCCTTTGCCGCGCGGTAAACCTCGACGTATCCGCCGTCCTCGCCGTGCATGCTGCCGATGAATGGGCGGGAGTAGCTGCCCGCCCGCTGCGCGCGCAGGTAGTCGCGCCACCGCGTTACCGGCCAGGCCGACTCCCACGCCTCGGCCAGGTGCGGCATGTTCATCCATCGCGAGACCATCTCCGCATCGGCGTCTGGATCGACCAGGCGCAGCGCGTAGGGCTCGGCCAGCACCGGCGTGGGCGGCGGGGGAGCGTCGCGGACGTCGTCGCTGAGTCCTTCGGTCAGCTCCCGCGGCAGGATCACCGGTGCTTCGTCTCGGCCCATAACGAACGGTGAGCCTACCGGAAATAAGGTTAGGGTTACCTGGCCCGTCCGCCCGGCAACCCGCTTAACTAGCGCCCGCCGCCCGGCGGCCCGGCGAAGGCCTGCGCGATCGTCAGCCACCGCGACGCGTCGTCGCCGGTGGCAGTGACATCCAGCTCGCGCAGCGGGCGGCGCTGGGTGACCAGAAAGCAGAAGTCCTCGGCGGACCCGGTGACCCGCTGCGACGCCTCGGCCGGCCCCCACGACCAGGTGCTGCCGTCGGGGGCCCGCAACTCCACCCGGAACGGATCGCTCGGCGGCTGCCGGCCGTTGATGCCGAACGCGAAATCCCGGGTCCGCACCCCGATGTGGGCGATCGATCGCAGCCGGGCGGTAGCCGGTCGGGTGACGCCGAGAGCATCGGCAACGTCAAGGCCGTGCGCCCAGGTCTCCATCAGCCGGGCCGTCGCCATCGACGGACCGCTCATCGGCGGGCCGAACCACGGCAGCTTGCGCCCATCGGCGACGGTCAGCAGTGCATCGTGCAGCCGGGTTCGGGTGAGCCGCCAGTCGGCCAGCAACTCGGCGGGCGGAACGGCCGCCAGCTCATCGGCCGCGGTGTTGACGAAACCGATCGGGTCCGCCACCGCGGTCTTCACCACGTCAGCGAAGGCGTCCTCGTCGGTGACCGCCACCAGGGCGCCGCGGTCGGTCCACAGCAGGTGCCCGATCTGGTGGGCGATCGTCCAGCCCGCGGCGGGCGTCGGCGCGGCCCAGCGCTCGTCGGCGAGCGGCCCGACCAGCGCGTCGAGCTCGTCGCTTTCGGCGCGTAGGTCGTCGACGATCTCTGACAGGTCGGCCATTTGGGTACCTTAACGATTCGCGGCGCGCCCGACGACACTGTGCACGGCCAGCCCGCACAGGTACACCGCGGCACCGGCCACGATCAGCGCGGGAGAGTGGCCGTTGCTCGGGATGACGATCGCCGCAGCGGTGATCGCGGCGATGAAGGCCACCCAGAACAGCGAATCCTGCACCGCGAACACGTGGCCGCGCAGGACGTCGTCCACGTCGATCTGAATCGCGGTGTCGGCGCACAGCTTGACGACCTGGCCCGCTCCCCCCAGCAGGAAGCCGCCTGCCACCAACACCCACAGGCGCATACCGATGCCGGCGATCTCGAAGGCCGCCGCGATCGCCAGGGCTCCGTTGGCGGTGGCGTAGCGGCCCCAGCGGCGCACCGCGGCCGGGGTGACCAGGTTCGCCAGAAATGACCCGGTGCCGGCCGCGGCGACGAACAGCATCGCGCTGCCCAGCGCCGAGACCGCGGCCGTATCGCGGCTGCGCACCAGCAACAGCACCACCAACGAGTTGATGCCGAACACCATCCGGTGCGCGGCCAACCCGGCAAGGGTGGCGGCGACGGTGGGACGCTGCAGCACGGTCCGCAGACCGTGCAGCCATCCGGTGATGACGGCGTAGAGGACCGATCCGTGGATCGCCCGCGAGGTGTCGTCGGGACCCAGCACGTGGGCCGGGAATCGCAGCGACAGCAGCAGCGCGATCAGCAACGGGACGATGACCAGGAAGATGATCGACGCGGCGCCACTGTCGCCCGAGCCGAAGATCGCGCGCGGCACCAGCATGAAGTTGGCGCCGAGGAAGGCCGCGACCGCGCCGACCGCCGATGCGATCGAGTTCATCGTGACGACCTGCTCGCGGGGCACCACGTCCGGCAGGGCGGCCGACAGCCCCGATCCGACGAACCGGGCGAGGCCGTTGACCACCAGCGCGCCGCACAGCACGAGCACATTGCCGGCACCGACCGCCAGGCAGATTCCCACGATCGCCACCGACACCACCCGGCCGACGTTGGCGGCGATCAGCACGAGGCGGCGGTCCCAGCGGTCCATCAACGCACCGGCGAACGGGCCCAGCAGCGAATACGGCAGAAACAACACCGCGAACGCGCCGGCGATCGCCAGCGGGCGGGTGGCGCGCTCGGGGTTGAACAGCAGCGCGCCCGCCAGACCCGCCTGAAACAGGCCGTCGCCGAACTGGCTTGCCGTCCGCAACTCCAGCAGCCGCCAAAAGTCGGGCAGGCTGCGCACCGAACGCCAGACAGCGACCGCCGCGCGCGGATGAGTCACTGCACCTACTTCCGAAAGGCATGGGCCCGGCAGCCGCGAACCGAGCGTCAGGCGCCTGTTAACAACAGTACAAATTCCTCGCAGCGCGATGATTGTTCGCCACGGTCGTCGGGCGCGGATGCCATGATGGGATGGTGGCGCAGTCCGAAGATCCAGAAGACCATATTGCCCCCGCCGCACATCGAGTGCGCGCGGGCACCTTGCTTCTGGCAAATACGGATCTGCTCGAGCCGACCTTCCGTCGCAGCGTGATCTACATCGTCGAGCACAACGACGGGGGCACGCTGGGCGTCGTGCTCAACCGTCCCAGCGAGACCGCGGTCTACAACGTGTTGCCGCAGTGGGCGCAGATAGCGGCGAAACCAAAGACGATGTTCATCGGCGGTCCGGTCAAACGCGATGCGGCGCTGTGCCTGGCGGTGCTGCGGGTGGGTGCGGTTCCTGACGACGTGCCGGGTCTGCGCCATGTGGCCGGCCGGATGGCGATGGTCGATCTCGACGCCGACCCCGAGTCGATCAGCCCGCTGGTCGAGGGTGTGCGGATCTTCGCCGGATACTCCGGGTGGACCATCGGCCAGCTCGAGGGTGAGATCGAGCGCGACGACTGGATCGTGTTGTCGGCGTTGCCCTCTGACGTTCTCGTCCAGCCGCGGGTGGACCTGTGGGGCCGGGTGCTGCGCCGTCAGCCGCAGCCGCTGGCGATGCTGGCGACCCACCCGATCGACATCAGCCGCAACTAGGCGGCTACGGCGGGCTCGTCGTCGAGCGAGTCGCGGGACAGTCTGCTCGCGATCACCGAACACACCACCAGCTGGATCTGGTGGAAGATCATCAGCGGCAACATGATCACCCCGACGGTGGCAGCCGGGAAGAACACCAGCGCCATCGGAAGACCGGACGCCAGGCTCTTTTTCGAGCCGCAGAACAGCAGCACGATGCTGTCACCGCGATCCAGTCCGGCCACCCGACCGACCAGCCAGGTGAAGGCCAGCACGACGGCCAACAGCACCGCGTTGACCACCGCGACGATCGCCAGTTGCCAGGCGTTGACGCTGCGCCAGATGTGCTCGACCATGCCCATCGAGAACGCGGTGTAGACGACCAACAGGATCGAGCCCCGGTCGACGGCTTTGGTCAACACCGTGTGCCGGGCAACCCAGTCGGCGATCCACGGCCGCATCAGTTGACCCGCCACGAACGGCAGCAGCAGTTGCACCACGACGTCGCGGACCGCGGTGGCGTCCATCTGGGCTCCGCCGCGGGTGTTCATCAGCAGCACGACGAGCAACGGGGTCAGCGCGATCCCGACGATGTTGGACAGCGATGCGCTGACCAGGGCGGCCGAGACATTGCCCCGCGCAATCGAGGTGAAGGCGATCGAGGACTGCACGGTCGACGGGACCAGACACAGGAACAGCAGCCCGTTGTACAGGTCGAGGTGCAGCAGCCAGGGAACCAGGCCGCGGGCGGCCAGCCCGAGCAACGGGAAGACCACGAATGTGGTGGCCAAAACCAGCAGATGCAACTGCCACCGTTTCACGCCCTGCCAGGCCTGCTGCGGAGACAGCCGGGCGCCGTACAGCCAAAACAGCAGCGCGATAACCACTTTGGCGGCCACCGACATGACGTCGGAAAAGGCGCCGCGGGCCGGAAAGAGTGCCGCCAGCGCGACCGTGGCGGCCATGGCCAGCAGGAAAGTGTCAATCGGCAGCGCCGAGAGCTTTTTCAGCACCAGGGTGTACCGGTCAGTGGCAGGCCAGCGTGCAGGCCGCACAGGACCCGCTACAGGTGGCCTCGGCCTCTTCGCGGCGCAATGCGTAGCGCGCGGTCTGATACGAGCCCGCGGCGACGGTACCGAGGGCGCCGACGATGCACACGCAGATCACCGGCAGTGCGGTTGCCGCCGGTGCCGCCAATGCCACCGCGCCTCCGGCGGCCAGCATGATCGCGCCGGCCAGCTGCGGCGGCGCGACCGAGCGCATGATCAGCCCGACGGTGCCGGTGCCGGCGGGACGGACCAACGACCGCAATCCGAGCACGGCCATTACCACCGCCGCGCTCACGCAC
>NZ_JBAPRN010000531.1:0-6099 GCF_049281135.1 Mycobacterium sp.
GGCGAAACCTTCGCGGTGCTTGCCTCCGGCAACGGCCCGGGCGTGCACGGGCTGTGGCCGCAAGCGCTCGCACTGGGTTACCGGGTAGCGGTCCGCCCGTCCCGCCGTGAGCCGCTCACCGCACACCGGCTTGTCCACGCGTTGGGGCAGGCCGGGTTTCGGCCGCATGACGCCATGTATCTACCTACCGATCATCGCGGCGCCGACGAGATGATCCGCTCAGCCGATCTCGCGATGGTCTACGGCGGTCAAGACGTCGTCGACAAATACGCGGGCGACCCGACGGTGTTCGTCAACGGCCCGGGCCGGGCCAAGATCCTGATCACCGCCGACCACGACTGGCGCGACTACCTCGACGTGATCACCGATTCGATCGCCAATCTCGGTGGCGTGGCATGCGTCAACGCCACCGCCGTGCTCTTCGAAGGCGACCCCGCTCCGCTGGCCGCGGCTATCGCCGAACGATTGTCGACGATCGCGGTGCTGCCGACCGATGATGAGCGGGCCATTCTGCCCACCCAGAACATCGGCGCAGCAACGGCTTTGGCGAGTCATCTGGCAACTGTGGCCGCGGGCGCCACGCCGTTGCTGGGCGCTGACCAGGTAGTCGCCGCACTCAGTGACAGCTACGCGGCGCTCCGTCCGGCCGTACACCTGCTGGCCAAACCCGATGTCACCAAACTGAACGTTGAATTGCCGTTCCCCTGCGTCTGGGTCTCGCCGTGGTCGCGGGCCGACGGGCTGGAGCCGCTGCGGCATTCGCTGGTGATCAGCGCGATCACCAGCGACGAAGGCCTGATCGACGATCTGCTGGCCGAACCGACCATCGCCAACGTTTACGGCGGCCGGCATCCCACCCACCACACCGCCCCCGAGATTCCGCACGACGGTTTTCTCGCTGACTTCCTGATGCGCAACAAGGGTTTCATCCGCGACTGAGGTTGTCGGCCTTAGGCTTTGGTCGCTATGACGGGCGACGTCCGTCACGCTGGTAGAACTTTTCCACCCGGCCCGCCGTGTCGAGCGTGCGCCGCGATCCGGTCCAGAACGGATGCGAGTCGCTGGATACTCCGACCACCACCAGGGGTAGGTCTGCACACCGGTCGATGCTTCCCAGCCGATAGCGCGCGAGCGGGTGAGATCAGCGCGCCGTTGAGCGCGTCGGCGTCGAGATCGACACTGGCGCGGAAAAGTTCGAATGACTTGCGCGCTAACGGCGATCTCGACGTCTAACTACCCAAGTGGCGCCGAGCCGTCGGTCAGCGGCGTGTCGACGAAATAATGGCGCTGCTCCCCTAGTCGGCGTCGGCGGTCATCTTCTCGTTGAAGACGGGATAGATCTCGTCGAATGCGCCGTCCCGCTCGGCAAACCGGAATCCCTTGGCTCGCTCCACGACAATCTCGTCGGCGTCGGGCTTGGTTTGCAGCAGCGTCATCGTCTCGCTGATGAATTCGTCCAGCGGCATTCCCCGCGGGTCGAATCCGCGATCGCCCTGCAACGCTGTCTGCACTCGCGGCGGAATGATTTCGACGACCTGGACCGCAGACTCGCGCAGCTGAAAACGCAGCGACTGCGTGTAGGAGTGCATCGCCGCCTTGCTGGCGCAGTACGTCGGCGTGAGCGCGCTCGGCATGAACGCCAGCCCGGACGTGACGTTGATGATCGCCGCGCGCGGCCTGCCCAGCAGTAAGTGCAGCAACGCCGAGGTGAGCCGGATAGGTCCGAGCAGATTGACAGCAAGGGTCTGCTCGGCAGTGCCGGGGTTACCGGTGGTGAGATCCTCGACGCGCTGAATCCCCGCGTTGTTGACCAACACGTTGAGCTCGGGGTATTTGTCGGACATCTCGATGGCGAATCGCCGGATGTCGGCGGAGTCAGCTTGATCCAGCGACAGGAATTGGATGCCCGGGTTGGCTTCCGCGACGGCTTCCAGTGTGTTGAGCCGGCGGCCGGCGATGATGACGTTGTTGCCTAATCGGTGGAATGCCTCGGCGAGGCCCCGGCCGATTCCGGTACCACCTCCGGTGACCAGAACGGTGTTACCCGACAACTGCATGCTCTGTTCCTCTCCGTCGCTTTCTGCTACCTGCATACTCGCGGCAGCGGGCCCGGTATGCGGTTACCGCGTCAAACTCTTCGTAAACGTGTCGGCATCCTGAACTAGCCTGTAGCTGTGGCGCAGTTTCCGCGGACTCGCTACGCCAGTTGCGGCGAGGTCGACATCGCCTACCAGGCGTTTGGCGATGGACCGAACGACGTGCTGGTGCTGCCGGGTCCGTCCATTCCGATCGACACCATCGACGCCGAGCCGTCGATGTACCGCTTTCACCGGCGGCTGGCATCGTTCAGCCGGGTGATTCGGCTCGACCAGCGCGGGGTCGGCATGTCGTCACGCGTTTCGCGGGACGTGATCGGGCCGAAGTTCTGGGCAAAAGATGCCATCGCGGTCATGGATGCGATCGGATGCGAGCGGGCGACGATCTTCGCCCCCGGGTTTGCCTCGATGACCGGACTGATCCTGGCTGCCGACTATCCCGAACGGGTGAGCAACCTGGTGGTCGTCAACGGCGCGGCTCGGACGCTTCGCGCGCCCGACTATCCGATGGGGTTCGACATCGTCGAGGAGGAAGACCCCTACACGACGGTGGCGATGGAGCCGGATGCCGTTGACCAGGGCTTCGACATGCTCGGTTTCATCGCGCCCAGCAAGGTCGACGACAACGCATTCCGCTCGTGGTGGGACATGGCCGGAAACCGGGCGGCTTCACCCAGCATGGCCCGCGCCATCATCCTGACCGTCAGGCACTGCGATGTCCGCGACACCCTGGCGCGGATCACCGCGCCGACGCTGGTCGTGCACCGCGAGGACTGCGAGTTCTGCCCTGTCGACAACGGCCGGTACATCGCCGAGCACATCGCCGGAGCACACCTCGTCGAGCTACCTGGAGCAGACGCGCTCTACTGGACCGACGACACCGCCCCAATGCTCGACGAGATCGAGGAGTTCGTCACTGGCGTCCGAGGCGGCTTCGGCGCCGAGCGGGTGCTCACCACCATCATGTTCACCGACATCGTCGGCTCGACCGAACGCGCCGCCGTGCTGGGCGACGGCCGGTGGCGGGACCTGCTGGAAAATCACGACACGATCGTGCGTCACGAACTCGAACGGTTCGGCGGTTTCGAAGTCAACACCGCCGGTGACGGATTCATCGCGTCCTTTCCCAGCCCGAGCGCCGCGATCGCGTGCGCCGACTCCCTTATCGACGCGATCCGGGTGCTCGGCATCGAGATTCGGGTGGGTATTCACGCCGGCGAGGTCGAGGTGCGCGGCGACGATGTCGCCGGGATGGCTGTTCACATCGGCGCGCGCGTCGCGGCGCTGGCCGGGCCCAGCGAAGTGCTGGTGTCGTCGACGGTTCGCGATATCGTCACCGGCTCGCGGCACCGGTTCACCGATCGCGGCGAGCACCAGTTGAAGGGTGTGCCGGGCCACTGGTGGGTGTGCGCGCTCGAGAGAGCACTCGCGAACGTCAAACAGTAGCGAGCGCCGCCGACGCGGCTTCACAGCGGGGACATAAGTTACGTCGATACGCTGGGCGACATGCCACCGCGACTGAATTTATTCACTAATCGCGACCGCGCCAACTCATTTGGAGGTGCTGCACAGAACTACGACACGTATCGTCCGCGCTATCCCGACCGGTTGATCGACGATGTGCTGGCACCCGATGCGTACCGCGTTCTGGAGGCTGGTGCCGGCACCGGGATCGCCTCGATGCAGATGGTCGAGCGTGGCGCCGACGTTCTCGCCGTCGAACCCGACACCCGGATGGCCGCCGTCGCGCAGGCCAAAGGCATCCCCGTTGAACTCGCGACCTTCGAGGACTGGGATCCCGCCGGACGTCGATTCGACCGGGTGGTATTCGCCGCGTCTTTCCACTGGGTGGATCCGGCCGTGGCGCTGCCCAAGATCCGCGGCATCCTCGACGACGGCGGGAGGCTGGCGCTGATCTGGAATCGGCTACGGCCGACCAATCCGACGCGCGCCGAGTTCGAAGCGATCTACCGGGATTACATGGACGTCGAAACCCGCAGGGGCGACGGGAATCCCGGAGAGGTCATCGACATGATCGCGGCTGCGGGCTTCACCGTCACCGAGCAGAAGTACCCGCACGACCTGCACTACTCCGCTCGGCAGTGGGTCGACATCGCCTTCACATTCTCCCACCAGCTGATTCTCGCTGCCGACAAAGCGACCGAGCTGCGGGCACGGTTGATCGAGCGAATCGGCCCGGACGGCGTATCGGTCGGTGGAGACGCCGTGGCAATCTTCGCCAGTCCGACCTAGCAACACGGTCGATTAAATCGAAAAGCTTGTCCCGGTTTCTTTTTCGCCGAACTCGAACACCCTTGCGGCGGTGTCGTAGTCGCACGCGAGAGTCGACCGGCCGATGAGCACCGGGCCGCCCTTCAATCCGAGCCGGCCGTCGACACCCACGTAGCTGCCGGGCGGAATCGGCTCGCTGATGCAATACAGCGTCGGCGCAGCGCCTTCTTCGATGTCGTTGCCGAACCGGTCCGCCAGCGCGGTCACCGCGCGATGAAAACCCGCCATCACTGGCTTGTCCGACACTTGCGAGAGATTCGACGACACCCAACCTGGGTGAGTGAGCTGGGTGGTGACCCGCGACTGCGCCGCCCGCAACCGGCGGTCGAGTTCGAGGCCCCAGAGCATCACCGCAAGTTTGGAACGCGCGTACGCCGGATACGCCGTCCACTTGTGCGAGCGCAGGTGCATGTCGTCCAGGTGCAGTGTCGCCGACTTATGCGCATCGGATCCGACGTTGATGATCTGTGAGCGCACCCGCTCCAACATCAGGTTGGTCAACGCGAACGGGCCCAAAAAGTTTGTACCCATGGTCATTTCAAAGCCATCCACCGTGTCGGTGCGATGCTGGACGACCACCCCGGCGTTGTTGATCAAGATGTCGACGTCGCCGTCGAACTGGTCGGGGAAGGCCCGCACGGACGAGAGGTCGGCGAGATCGAGCTTGGCGACCGACGTGGAACCGCCGATCTCGGCGGCTCGCTGCGCACCCAACTGTGTGTTGCGGACGGCCAGGATCACGTGCGCGCCCGCCTGCGCGAGAAGGCGCGCAGTACCAAGGCCCACTCCGTTGGTAGCCCCGGTCACGATGATGCGTTTGCCGGACAGGTTGCCGAGTCGGCTCGGCGACCATTGTGTAGTCACGATTCGACAGTAGCGCCGCCGTCGGTGCGGCTACCTCGGCGGGTGGAAGCGTCGCGCGCCCAGGCGTAGGCTGCGGGCGGAAGAACGGGGGCTTCGAATCGTGGTTGTCAATTCGTAAACGCCTGTGAAACTTGATATTTCGTCGAAGGAACGCACATGACACGCGTCAGCGACAATGCAGCGCGAAGCAACGAGGAGGAACAACGCAAATGACAGATGTGAGTACGGCGCTGCCGCCCGCACTGAGTCGGGCACTGGATCTGCTGGTTGACCCACCGAGCGACCCGGATGTCAGCAACGGCTACCTGGACCTGCTCGGCACCTCAGTCGTCGGGGACAACGAAGTGGCCAAGAACGACGGCGCTATCCAAGCGGTGTGGGCATCGCCGATCGGGTCTTTTCTCTACGACAACGCCCAGGCACTGACCCGCCGGTTCATCGCCGCGTGGCAACTCCCCATCGAATGGCTGGACATCCCGGAGGGCGGCGTCGCATTGGACGTTGGTTCGGGTCCCGGTTCCATCACCACATCGTTGGCTCACGCCGCCGGAGCCGACGGCCTTGCACTGGGCGTCGACATCTCCGAACCGATGCTGGCGCGCGCGGTGCGCGCGGCCGCGGGTCCGCAGGTCGGGTTCTTGCGGGCGGACGCGCAACGACTTCCGTTGCGTGATGAGACCGTCGACGCCGCGGTCTCGATCGCGGTGCTGCAGCTGATCCCCGATCCGGCGGCGGCGCTGTCTGAGATCGCCCGCGTGCTGAAGCCCGGCGGTCGACTGGCGGTGATGGTCCCGACCCTGCGTCCGCCGGTCGATGTGTGGCGGGCGCTTCCCACCGGCGGGGCTCA
>NZ_JBAPRN010000532.1:0-2714 GCF_049281135.1 Mycobacterium sp.
GTTCGAGGTCGATTGGAAGAAGTTGTTCCGGATCGTGGTTCAGTAAGCAGAATATGATTCGACGCGCCGGGTCAGGACGTTCCAGAACTCGAACGACTCATTGACCTCTTCATGAGTGTCCTGCGTCAAGGGGTTGAATGGTAGGCCGCTGCAATCATGACCGAACCCGGAGGAGATCCATCGTTGGCTGAATCCACGATCCCGACTGTTACACGTGACTTCGAAAGCATCACCGGGTACTTCTCCCGTCGCGGTGACGCCTTCTACCCTCAAGCGATCGCCAGAGGAGGGTGGGGGGAGTCCGTCAGCGGACATGTCGTAGGTGGCCTACTGGGTTGGGCTGCCGAACGAGTCGTTGACGACGCGGCCTTCCTGCCCGCGCGGCTGACGGTTGACCTACCCAGGCCAACCGCTTTCGAGCCGATCGACCTAGAGACCCGTGTACTTCGGAACGGCAGGCGGCTGCGTCTCGTCGAGGTCGTCATGCTTCAAGGTGGCGAGGTCGTCGCCCAGGCGACCGGCCTATTCCTGCGACGGGGCGAACATCCGGCGGGGACGGTGTGGTCACCAGACATCGAGATGCCGCCGCTTCCGGCTGATGTGCAGCCTTCTGACAACTCGTTATTCGTTCGTACCTATGGCTGGGGGATGGCGATCCAGAATCCGGATCCAAACTGGTCCGGTGAGGGCGGCGAGAAGTTCACCTGGTTGCGGCTGACCCAGCCACTCATTCAGGACGAGCCGTTAACTCCGTTCACCCGCGCGGCGATGGCCGCAGATGTCACAGCTTCGTTGGTCAATTGGAGTTCAGAAGGCTTGAAATTCATCAATGCCGACTACACCGTGACACTCAGCCGTTTACCGGAGGGGCCGATGATCGGGTTGGCTGCGCAGGGTCATTGCGGTCACGACGGAATCGCAACCGGGTCGGCCACAATCTTTGATCGACACGGCAAAATCGGAAGCAGCGTCGCCGTCTCGTTGGCGCAAGCAGGATTTCGTCCGCCGTCGGCTTAGCACGGGTTGCGTTGCGACTCTGACGCCTTACGCCATGGCTAGGCCTTGAAACGGCCGGCAAAGCCGCGCAGGGGCAGGTCTGCGCTCGTCACCAGTCCGGGCGGAGCGGCGACGACTGACTTGATCGCGTTGAGGGCGGGCAGGCCCGTGACGGTCATACCGATGGAGGCGAAGTTGTCGGGGTTGGACAGGTCCACACCAGGCTTGGGAAAGATCATGTGCTTGTTGTAGACGCACGGATCGCCTTTGATCTGAGTGATGTAGCAGCCCTTGATGTTCCAACTCGGGTCGGTGTGCGGAGTCATCTGCCATTCCAGGTGCGTCTCCACCTTGGGCACACCGTTGACCATGCCCTGGTACTTGATGTAGTTGCCGCCGAGCGAGCCCTTCGGCATCTGGTACCAACCCAGGTCGACGTCTTTGGTGCAAGCGCCGAGCTCGTAGCTGAACTTGACCTCGTCGAGTTCGATGTCGAAGCAGTCGGCCATCATCAGCACACTGTCGGCGAAGACGCGGGTGTACTTCTCCAGCTTGCCCGGGATGCTGGGGTCGTCGACGGGCAGGCCGTAGCCGACCTCGATCCAGGTGTCCTTGCTGTGGTGACAGGACACGTCGACCGACTCGAGGGTCATGACGTTTTCGATTTCGGCGACGTCGGCCGAACACACGACGCCCAGGATCTGATTCAAACCGGGGTTCATGCCGGTGCCATAGAAGCTGACCTGACCCTTGTCGCATGCTTCGGCCAGCAGTTGGGTCACCGGCTTGCCGGACGGGTGGGGATGGTTCTTGTCGCGGTGCCAACCGGTGATCCAGTCGGCGGTGGTGACGATATTGATCCCAGCCTCAAGGACTTTCACGTAGAGGTCCTCGTCGGGAAAGACGCCGTGGAACGTGAGCACATCGGGCTTGGCGGCGATGATCTCCTCGATCGTGCCGGTTGCCTTCACCCCGATCGCAGGGATGCCAGCGATCTCGCCGGCGTCACGGCCGATCTTCTCCGGCGAATAGCAATGCAGACCAACAAGTTCCAGGTCGGTGCGGTTGCCGAGTCGCTTGATCATCTCGGACCCGACGTTGCCGGTCGCCACCTGGAAGACACGGACGGGAGCGTTCATTGGATTGGGCCTTTCAGTGAGCCTCAGTGGTGATGGATTGCAGCTCCGCGGCGCTGCCGCCTCGTCCGTCGGGATAGAACTGTTGGGCCCACTTGCGGATCGCGGTGAACCCTTCAAACTCGGAGGAGGACAGTGCGGGCGGGTCCGAATAGCGTTGGTGTGACCAGATGTGGACGTCCTGCTTGAACTGCCGGATGACGTCTTGGCCGAACTCTCGCGCCTTTGTTTCGTGCCGAGGTGCGTCTTTACCGGGCACCCGGCCGATGTACACCGTGAACCGGACGTCAGAGGTGTAGTCGTCGACCGGGGTGGTGGCCGAGATGGTCCGGTTGTCGATCATGCCCGAACTTTTGGTCACCGCAATGCCGAGGCCGCCGTTGATCGCCTCGACACCGCTGGTGACGTCGTCGATGGACTGGTGCTCGTCACCCTCGAAGGTGATGGTGAAGTCAACGTAGGACGTCGGCTGATCGAAATCGTGCCGGGTGAACACCGGCACGATCGGCGTCTTGTGCACGAATTTGAAGTGGGCGACGTCGACGCCGTTTTCCATCACGTACTGCGGATGCAATTCGCGTT
>NZ_JBAPRN010000533.1:0-3670 GCF_049281135.1 Mycobacterium sp.
GCGTATGCCATGCCCTGCCGGATCGGCCGCAGGTAGCGGATGTTCATGTCGGCGGTGGTCATCGTGGTGCCCTCTTGCAGATGCTGCAACCCGAAGTGTCCTCCCGCGACGTCGATGAGTGTGGCGATCAGACCGCCCTGCACGGCGCCGGACGTGTTGACCACCTGCGGGCTCACCGGGATCGTCATCGCGAACTCCCCGTTGTATGTGCCTGGCCGCATCCCGATTTGGTCGAACAACTCACCGAGTGTCGGCGGCGCCACTTGCACCGCGTCGTCGTTGCCCAGCGCGCGGATGCAGAAGTCGTACAGGTGTGCCGCGTCGATGGGCGATCCGGTCAATTCGGCTCCCAGCCAATGCAATCGGAGGGCGCCCAAGATGGTCTGCATGACGATCGCCGCTGCGGGTCCGACATCGAGGTTGGCCCGGAAGACTCCTTCGGTGATGCCGCGCTGGACGACATCACGGAGCAGGTCGTGCAGCGGGGAGAGCACCCGGGCGTAGTCCCGCGGTCTGGTTTCGGAGAGGTGTTGGTTGTAGAGATTCATCGCCCGGTTCAGGCTGTCCTGCGTGCTCGACTCGGGTTCGGCGCTGATCCGGTCGATGATCAGCTTGATCGCGGCGGTGCTGTCCAGCCCGGTCGTCTCGGCGCGCCAGACCTGCGTCGACTGCGCCATCGTCCGTTCAAGCAGTGCGATCAGCAATTCGTCCTTGCTGCTGAAGTGTTGGTAGAAGGCCCGTAGCGACGTCTTGGAGCGGGCCACCACTTCTTGCACGGTGAAGTCGGTGCGCCCGGTCTCGCGCAGGATCTCGACCGCGGTCTTGATGAACCGGGCGTCCCGGGTCGTCGGTTCGGCCTCTTCGCCTTCGTTGCCTGCGGCCATGCCGCCTCCTCAATCCCAAGGGCGATGCGCTGTGAGAATGAGGTTACCGCGCTTCGGCGAAAGTCGGTCGCGGCGGGTCACGGCAGCAACGGCAGGCGCCATGCCGGCGTCGCGGGGTCGAGAAACCACAGGCGCGTCGCCGTCAGCCGCACGATCCGGATTGCTCCGGTGATCATGATCACCGCGAGTGGGATGTTGATGAGGGCCGCAGTCGACACCGACGTCCAGACTTGGCCCGGCCCGGCGGTCATGATGTCGAACCAGGCGTCGCAGATCAACAGAACTCCGGTGGTGAATCCCGGAAGTATGACCACCTCTCGACGCAGCCAGCCCAGCACCGCCGTAGCGATCATGGACGTCACGAGCACACAGTCGAAGCCGATCCATGTCGCGGGCCAGTTATGGGCGACATAGTTGCCGGGCAGACTGAAGGCGAGGTAGATCATCCACGGGATCAACGCGATGGTGCCGCCCACCATCAGGGTCAACCGAGTGTGCCGCATCCGTCGTGCGACCGCCGGTGAGAACACCTCGTCGAGTGGACGCTCCAGTCGCTGAATCAAGTCCCTGCGTTGCGCCGGTGACATCGCCGCGATTTGGTCATCCGACAGCAAGCGATCCCCGTCCTCGCTCATGACTGATGAGTATCCGCCTCGGCGCCGCCGGCGCGGTCAACCTACGGTCGGCCGTTTTGCAACACTGGCCCCTATGGCGAAAGAAGAGCTGGAATCCGCGGCCACCCGCGCGGCCGAACCCGTGCCGCCGGATTCCGCGCATTCCGACCGCGCCCACATCCCGCTTCTACTTGTGCTGTTCATCGGTAGCGGATGCGCTGCGTTGATCTACGAGATCGTCTGGCTTCAGCTTCTGCAACTGGTTGTCGGATCTTCGGCGGTATCCCTCGGCATCCTCCTCGGCACTTACATGGGCGGCATGTGCCTTGGCAGCCTGCTCCTGCCCCGCTATGTTTCCGTGCACAGCCATCCGCTCCGCGTTTACGCGATCATCGAAGGCGGCATCGGCATCTGTGGCCTTCTCGTGCTGCTGGCCCTGCCGCTACTCGATCATCTCTATGTCGCCATCGGCGGCAGCGGTCTGCTCGGAATCCTCGTGCGTGCGGTAGTCGCGGGCGTGTGCTTACTCCCACCCACTCTGTTACTGGGCGCGTCCCTTCCCGCGATCGCCCGCTACGTCGAATCGTCGCCACAGGGTGTTTCCAGGCTCGGCTATTTCTATGGCGGCAACATCGTTGGCGCGGTATGCGGATGCCTGTTCGCAGGTTTTTATCTGTTGCGCGTCTACGACATGCCGACGGCCACCTACGTCGCCGTTGCGATCAACGTGGCCGTGGCGGTTCTCAGCTATCGCCTGTCGACGCGGACCCACTACGAGCCGACTCCCCGCGGCGATTCGCCCGCTCGTGAAGCGTCGCCACCGCCCGCGTCGCAGAGCTCCGTGTATGTTGCCATCGGACTGTCCGGGTTGACCGCGCTCGGCGCGGAAGTGGTGTGGACGCGGCTTCTTTCGGTCATGCTCGGCGCGACCGTCTACACCTTCTCGATCATCCTCGCGGTGTTTTTGGGAGGGTTGGGCGTTGGCAGCGGCGTCGCATCGCATCTCGCTCGCCAGATGAAAAACCCGCGCGTCGCACTCGGGTTCTGCCAGCTTCTGCTTGCCGCGGCGATCGCGTGGACCGCCTACACACTGGCCGATGCACTGCCCAACTGGCCCATCGATCCGCTGCTGGCCCGCAGCGCCGTTTTCAATTTTCAGGTCGACATCATGCGCTGCATGTGGGC
Organism: Mycobacterium sp.; assembly: GCF_049281135.1. Taxonomy (GTDB): domain Bacteria; phylum Actinomycetota; class Actinomycetes; order Mycobacteriales; family Mycobacteriaceae; genus Mycobacterium. The sequence goes on from NZ_JBAPRN010000533.1 coordinate 2,684, forward strand.
GGTCGTTCCGGCCGCCTGCCTGTGGGGTGCGAGCTTTCCGTTCGCGTTGGCCGCTGCTGCGGAGCGCAGTCAAGATTCCGGGACCCTGGCCGGCAGGGTGTACGCCGTCAACACCTTTGGCGGAGTTTTCGGAGCCCTCGCCTTCAGCATCATCCTGATTCCGTGGATCGGCACGCAGAATTGTCAACGCCTGCTCATCGCGCTGACCACTCTGTCAGCCCTGATTGTCTTCGCGCCGGTTGCGCGATCGCTCGGGAAACGCGGAGCCGCAGCGACGGTCGTATCGGTGGCGGCCGTCGTCTGGATGATCGCCAACATCGCGCCAGTCCCGTGGCTCGCTGTTGCGTACGGCCGACGCATGATCCTGCAAACGAACCCCGGACGAGTGCTGTATGTCGGCGAAGGCCGCAACTATTCGCTGGCGATCTCCGAACCGCCCGACGGCAGCCGCTACTTCCACATCGCCGGGAAAGTCGAAGCTTCCACCGCTACCGCCGATATGCGCCTGCAGCGCATGCTCGGCAACCTTCCCGGGCTGTTTCATCCAGACCCGAAATCCGTTTTGGTCGTCGGCTTCGGCGCGGGCGTCACCGCAGGTTCTTTTGTGCTTCAACCGACGGTCGGAAAAATTGCGATCTGCGAGCTCGAACCGTTGGTGCCGCCCGCCGCAGATAGATACTTCCGAAATGAAAATTACGACGTCAAGAACGACCCCCGCACGACGATCCACTATGACGACGCGCGTCATGTCATCCTGACGTCGAGGGAAAAATTCGACATCGTCACGTCAGACCCGATTCATCCGTGGGTCAAAGGCACGTCGTCGCTGTACTCGAAGCAATATTTCGAGCTGGTCAAGCAGCGTCTGAGGCCCGGCGGCCTTGTCACCCAATGGGTTCCGCTGTACGAGAGCGACTTCACAACCGTAAAGAGCGAGCTCGCAACGTTTTTCGATGCCTTCCCAAACGGCACCGTGTGGGGCAATAC
>NZ_JBAPRN010000534.1:0-2981 GCF_049281135.1 Mycobacterium sp.
GCACATATCCGGCCCGACGGAAGTCACGACGCGCTCGGAGTGCTGCGCGAAGAACTCCGGCGCCACGCGCTGCGGGTGTCGCGACTCCACGCCAAGCTGTTCTACCAGCCGCTGCTGGAATCGCTTGCGCCAGAAGGCCTGGAGTTCTCCCAGGGGATGACGCCGGCGGCAGCGGAGCGCCAGCTGGCCGCACTCGGCTACGAGGCTCCGCACAGCGCGCTGAGCCACCTGTCCGCATTGATCAACCAGAGCGGCCGTCGGGGCCGGGTGCAGGCGGTGCTGCTGCCCCGACTGCTCGATTGGCTCTCCGATACCCCCGATCCGGGGGGCGGTCTGCTGGCCTACCGCCGGATCAGCGAGGTGATGGTCGCCCACCGTTGGTATCTGTCCACGCTGCGCGACAAGCCGTCGGTCGCCAAGCGACTGATGCACGTGCTCGGAACGTCGGCGTATGTGCCCGAACTCTTGATGCGCGCCCCGGAAGTCGTCCAGAACTACAGCGACGGGGCGTCGGGCCCCAAGCTGCTCGAGGTCGACCCGGACGCGGTGGCCGGTGCGCTGGTGGCCTCGGCGGGCCGGCAAAGCGATCCGGTTCGGGCCATCGCGATTGCGCGTTCGCTGCGCCGCCGTGAGCTGGCCCGCATTGCCTCGGCCGATCTGCTGGGCATGCTCGACGTCACCGACGTGTGTGCCGCGCTCACCGCGGTGTGGGTCGCCGTTTTGCAGGCCGCCCTGGAGGCGGTGATTCGGGCCAACCTTCCGGAAAGCGGCGACGCGCCGGCCGCCATCGCCGTCATCGGGATGGGTCGGCTCGGCGGCCGCGAGCTGGGCTACGGATCCGACGCCGACGTGCTGTTCGTCTGCGAGCCGACCGACGGTGTGCAGGATTCCGACGCGGTGCGGTGGGCGGTCAGCGTGGCTGAGCAGATTCGCGCGCTGTTGGGGACCCCCAGCGCCGACCCGCCGTTGGAGGTCGACGCCAATCTGCGGCCCGAGGGTCGCAGTGGTCCGCTGGTCCGCACGCTCGCGTCGTATGCCGCTTACTACGAGCAGTGGGCCCAGCCGTGGGAGATTCAGGCGCTACTGCGGGCCGACGCGGTGGCCGGTGATGCGGATCTGGGTCAGCGGTTCTTGCACATGGCCGACACGACGCGTTACCCCACCGGTGGGGTGTCGGCGGAGGCGGTCCTCGAGATCCGGCGGATGAAGGCGCGCGTCGACTCCGAGCGGCTCCCGCGCGGCGCCGACCCGAAAACCCACACCAAGCTGGGGCGCGGGGGACTGGCCGACATCGAGTGGACCGTGCAGCTGCTCCAATTGCGCTACGCCAGCGAGATCGCTGCGCTGCACAACACCTCGACGTTGGAGAGCCTGGACGCCGCCGTCGACGCCGCGCTGATCACCACCGAAGACGCGGCCCTGTTGCGGGAGGCATGGCTGACCGCAACGCGGGCCCGCAACGCGCTGGTGCTCGTTCGCGGCAAGCCCACTGACCAATTGCCCGGACCCGGCCGCCTGCTCAACACCGTCGCCGTCGCGGCCGGCTGGGCGAAGAACGGGGACGGCGGCGAGTTCCTGGACAACTACCTGCGGGTGACTCGGCGCGCAAAAGCCGTCGTGCACAAGATCTTCGACGAATAAGCCAGCCCCGGCCGCGGTGCGCCGAACGACTCGGTGTTAGTAAGGAAGCAACGGTCGGCTGCTGACGCAGGCCCGCCAGTAGCGTGAGGAGGCGGGGTTGTACGCGAAGATCCCCTACGAGGTGATGAGCGCCGACGAACACGATCGGCTCGCGGCGCTCTACGGTCCGCTGACCGACGATGTGCGCGAACTGATCCGGCTGGCTCTGCGCACCGACGCAGACCCAGACTCAGTCGATGCGGCCAGAACGGCGATCCGAGCGGCCAACGATGTGCTGCGGAGCAGGCAACGGGACAGGTCGCAGCTGGTGCGCCACGCGGTCGGGGGACGCCCGGTGGTGTGGGGCAACGCCGTGATCGGACTGCGCAACGCGATCGCCCCGCCGCTGACCATTCATCACGACGATGACGGCACCCGGTGCTGGAGCGAGTTCACTCTCAACTCCGCTTACGAGGGCCCGCCCGGGCAGGTGCACGGAGGGGTCTGCGCGCTGGTGCTCGATCATGTGCTGGGCGAGGCCGCCAGCGCGGGCCTGACCAAGCCGCTGTTCACCGGAACCCTCACGGTTCGGTTCGTGCGTGGCACACCGTTGGGCAAGCTTCGCGCCGACGCCGCCGTCGAGCGCACCGAAGGTGTCAAATCCTTTGTATCGGGGCATCTTTCCGGCGCCGAAGGAATCACCGTCGAAGCCGAAGGTATCTTCATCAAGCCATCGTGGGCGCGGGACGCCGAATGAAGTTCTACGTCAGCAGCGCATTTCTCAACACTCGCGAGATCGTCGAGATCGCCAAGGCCGCCGACGACCTCGGTTATGACGGCATCGGGATCCCCGATCACATCGTCAATCTGGAGACATTGAAAACCCCGTACCCCTACACCAAGGACGGGCAGCGGCGCTGGCAAGCGTTCACCGAATGGCCCGACCCGTGGGTGCTGGCCGGCGCGCTCGCGCAGGTCACCACGCGGCTGCGGTTCGTCACCACGGTCTACATCCCGGCCATGCGGAATCCCTATTCGGCGGCCAAAGCCATTGGCACCGCGGCATATCTCGCCGACGGGCGCATCGAGCTCGGTGTCGGCGTCGGCTGGTGTGAAGAAGAGTTCGACCTGATGGAGCAACGCTTCTCCGCCCGGGGCAGACGCACCGACGAGATGCTCGACCTGATGCGGACGCTGTGGTCGCCGGACTGGACGGAATTCGACGGCGAGTTCTATCGAACTCCGAAGCTGGAGATGCAACCGACGCCGCCGCGGATACCGATCTACGTCGGCGGCCTCAGCGAGATCGCTTTGCGCCGCGCGGCGCGGTACGACGGTTGGATCGGCGACCTGATCAAGAC
>NZ_JBAPRN010000535.1:0-10217 GCF_049281135.1 Mycobacterium sp.
ATGTCTCGGCCATGCGCTGGGCTTCATCGAAAACGTCGTCGTCGTCGACGACACGGTTGGCCAAGCCCAACGCCAGCGCGGTGGCAGCGTCGATGGCCTCCCCGGTCATCAGAAGCCACTTGGCCACCCGGGGTGCCACCAGCCGCGGCAGTCGCTGGGTGGAACCGCCGGCGGGAAAGAGCCCAAAATTGGCGTGCTGGTCACCCAGCATTGCGCCACGCCCCAGCACCACGAAGTCACATGCCTGGGTCAGTTCAAGCCCCCCCGCGTAGGCGAAGCCGTGCACCGCGGCGATGGAGGGCACCGGGCTGTTCTGCAGCATGAGCAGCGACTCGTGCCAATGGTCGAGAAACGCGCTGAATCGGGTTTTGTCGTCCACCAGTGCCGAGACCTCGCCGAGATCACCGCCGGCAGAAAAAGCGCGTCCAGCACCGCGCAGGATCAGCGCGCGAACCAATGGATCGCTCTCGATGCCCGCCAGAGCGGTCCGAATGCCTTTCAGCACAGCCGAATCGATCGCGTTGAGCTTGTCCGGGCGGTTGATCGTCACGGTGGCCATCGACGACGTGATCTCGAGCAGCACCTGCCCTTCAGCGCTGTTCTTGACCTCTTCGGCCAGCGGCAGCCACGCCAGCTCTTGTGTCATCGGGCCAGTTCCCCAAAGTAGGTCCGCGCGATGACCATGCGCAGAATCTGATTGGTGCCCTCATAGATCTGATTGATCTTGGCGTCGCGCATGAGCATTTCGACGGGGAAGTCCCGAACGTAGCCGGCGCCGCCGTGGACCTGGACGCCCGCCGACGTCACACTCATCGCAACATCGGACGCATAGGTCTTGGCGATCGCCGCCAACCGCGACGCATCGGGATGCTGCTGGGTGAACGCGCGGACCGCGTCGTAAACCATTGCACGCGACGTGTATACGCCTATCGCCATGTCGGCGACGAGGAACTGCACCCCTTGGTAGGCGGCGATCTCTTTGCCGAATTGTTTGCGCTCGCCGGCGTAGCGGGTCGCGGCGTCGAGCGCACCCTGCGAAATACCCAGCGACATGGCCGCAACGCCAAGCCGCCCCTCGTCGAATCCGCGCATCAGGTAACTGAATCCGCGCTCGGAATCTCCGATGAGGTGGTCGGCAGGCACTTCCACGTCATCGAACTGCATTTCCGCGGTCGCCGACCCGTGTAGGCCCATCTTCTTCTCCCAGCGCGCCGCGACGACTCCGGCGCGGTCGGCTTCCACCGCGAACAGCGACAATCCGCGCGGACCGGGTCCGCCGGTACGCGCCAGCACCGTATAGAAATCGGCGAAGCCCCCGTTGGTGATGAATCGTTTGGTGCCGTTGATGATCCAGCTCTCACCGTCTTTTCGGGCCTTGGTGGTGATGCTGCCCAGATCTGAGCCGTGGTCGGGTTCGGTGACCGCGATGGCGCCCAGCATCTGACCGGCCGCCGCGGCCTGCAACAGCGGATGAACCCACTCAGCTTCGCTGTCACCGGTGGCGTGCAGTGCGATGAGCTTGGTGGCCAGCCAGTGTGCGGTCAGATATGTGCATGCACTGGGATAGACGCGGGCGAGCTCTTCCAAAACGATGCACTGATACCCGATGTCACTTTCGGTGCCGCCGTAACCCTCAGGTACCACGAGCCCAAAAAACCCCGCGTCAGCCAAGATCGCCTTGATGTCGCGACTAAACGTCGCGCGCTCCTCGGTCTCCTCGATCAACGGTGAGATCTTCTGCTCGGCGATATCGCGTGTCAACGAGGCAAGGTCGCGCAAGTCTTCGCTGAGGTCTGATTGCTGCATCAGTTCGCCACCTTTACAAAAACCGGCGCCAACACCCAACGGTCGCTGGTTCCGATCCGCTCCACGTTCATCTGGACACGATCCCCGTGCCGCGGCGGCGCTTCACCATCGGCACAGGCGATTTGAGCGAAAAAACGCGCCCCTTCGTCGAGGTCGATATATCCAGCCCAAAAGGGGGCATCAAATCCCTGAGGCGGTATCAGGATGTTCACTGCCTCATAGATCGTGCCGGCACCCGTCAACCCAACCTCGTTGCAGGGCTTGGAGTCATTCGGGCACCACCGCCGTGGCGGCACCCTGACATCCCCACAACGCGGACACGTGCTGGCACGCAATTGGTATTGCGAATCGGGTCCGCGCAGCAGCAACGTAGCGCCCAGTGACAGCTCTCCCAGTTCGGTCATCCGTGGCTCTACCGCACTGCCAGAATCGTGATGCCCGACGTGGCGAAGTCCCCCTCGTGGAAACCACCGGAGATGTGCGCCAACGCGGTTCGGGCATCGGCGACCTGACGTTCTCCCGCGCGGCCTCTGAGCTGATCACACAGCTCGACGATCTGTGCGACGCCGGTCGCACCCAGCGGGTGGCCGCGGTTGAGCAGACCTCCGCCCGTGTTGACCGGAATACGCCCGCCCAACGCCGTTTCGCCCGCTTCGACGAGCTTGCCCCCACTGCCGGGTTCGCAGAACCCTAAGTCCTCGTAGTGGATGATTTCGGCGACCGAGAATGAGTCATGCACCTCTGCGACATCGATGTCTGAGGGCCCAAGTTCGGCGAGTTCGTAGGCACGAGCCGAGGTGGACTTGTCCAGCGAGAAGGACGTCATATCGCGGTCCTGCTTTTGGTAGTAACCGCTGCCGATCACCGATGCGGCCACGCGCACAGTGGGCTCCAGACCCAGCTTTTCGGCGCCGGCCTCGTTGACCAAGACCGCCGCAGCGGCACCGTCGCCGGTCGGGCAGCAGTCCAATAGATGCAGCGGCCACACCACCCCTTTGGAACTCAAGACGTCATCGATGGTGATGGGGTCGCGGTACTGGGCCTTCGGATTATATTGTGCCGCTGCGCGATTCTTGACTGCGACCGAGGCGATCTGCTCGCGCGTGGTGCCATAGGTCTCCATGTGCCGGCGAGCGGCCATCGCATAGTAGGCCGGAGGAGTAAAGCCTTGTTCGCCTTCCAGCGCCATCCCGTCGGAGGTCAGGGGGCGCCCGGCACCCTCTCGCGACGACATCTTCTCCACCCCGACGACCAGAGCGACGTCGTGGGTGCCTGAGGCCAGCGCCATGTGTGCGATGTTGAATGCCACTGCGCCGGAGGCGCAAAACGCCTTCTCGTTGTAAACGGCCACACCTTCGATGCCCAAATCCCAACCGATCAGCTGCCCGACCCCGCTTTCGCGGGCGTGCAGCATCCCGCTGCGCGCCGACCCGCACGCGATCACCTCGACGGCGTGTGCGTCAACTCCGGCGTCGGTCAGCGCCTCGCGCCCGGCCTGGGCCCCCAGGTCTGCCAGGGTGGAGTGGCGGAATTTGCCGAACGGTGTCATTCCGACGCCGGCGAGGTAAGTGGTCATCGATCGCCTCCTATGCGGATACTGTATACGGTCTACGGGCACGTGGGAATGCCTGCGTGCATTAACGTCACACCGTCACAGGAGGCGATCCGGCCCCGCTGCCGCGGGCGGCCGCCAGCTGCTTGCGGGCCCGGGCGTGGTCCTTGGGTGAGTTGACCGATTCGCATCCCAGCAGCCGCGTGCCTGAATAGCAGTACACCGAGAACTTATCGGGCTCGGTCTGCACCGTCTCGGTGCGGTCGTAACCAGCTGTCAGACCGGCCATTTGGAGCTTGCGGCCGTGCTGTTCGGTCCAAAACCATGGAACGACGTCATATGGTGGCACTGCTTCGCCGGCGAGCAACGCCCCGACATGGCGCCCGTGGTCGCTGGCGTTCTGCACCGATTCCAGCCGAATCCCCGACTGCTTGCCCGTGGCGTTAGGGAACCGGGCGCAGTCGCCGATCGCCGAGATGTGCGGGTCTGTGGTGCGCAGCTGCGCGTCCACTATGACCCCGTCGTTGGTCGCCAGGCCCGCTTGGGCGGCCAGCTCGTCGTTGGGCACCACACCCACACCGGCCACCACCACATCGGCGGCCACGCTCGAGTGCCCGTCGTGCAACTCGAGCCGATCCACCACCCGTTGCACCGAGCACACCGTGCTCGACATCCGCAGGTGGACGCCGGCGGCGGTGTGAAGATCATGGAAGTACTGTGAGATCGGCTCCGACACAGCACGTCCCATCAAGCGCTCCGCGACCTCAAAAACGACGACGTCCTTGCCAGCGCGGGCGGCCATCGAGGCGACCTCCAACCCGATAAATCCGCCGCCGATGATCACCACCCGTTTGCCCGCGGCGATACGCTCGCGCAGATCGATGCCGTGATCGGCGGTGTGCAGGTAACAGACCGATTCCGAGCCTAGGCCCGACAACGCCTCAAGCCGCAATGGCCGCGGACGCGCACCGGTTGCGAGCACGAGGTGGTCATAGCTCACCGGCGGGCGGCCATCGAGTTGCACCGCGCGCTGCGCCCGGTCGATGCCCACCACGCGATGGCCAAGAACCAAGCCGATGCCGTGATCATCGTAGAAGGCGCGTGGCCGAAAGTAGGCGTCCTCAAGCGTTTCCGCGCCGGCCAGGACCTTTTTGCTAAGCGGCGGACGCTGGTAGGGCAACCTCTGGTCGGAATCGATCAGGGTCAGCTCGCCGTCCCATCCCAGCGTGCGCAGCGTGGCGCACACCGTGAACCCGGCGTGCCCCGCGCCGACGATCGCGACCCGGCGCACGCTCACAACGCTTGCTCTTCTGGCAGGTGGACGACGACGCCGTCCAATTCGTCGCTGGCTTCCAGCTGGCATGACAGCCGACTGGTCGGCTTTCGTTCCGAAGCGGTGTCCTCCAGCATGGCGTCCTCGTCGTCGGACATCGGCGGGAGGAGGTCAAGATCCTTGGCGTCGACGTAAACGTGACAGGTCGCACACATGGCCTGTCCGCCACATTCGCCGAGAATGCCTGCCACGCCATGTGATTGAGCTCCGAGCATCAGCGATTTGCCGGTCGCGATGTCAACTGTTTCACGCGCACCATCAGGTTGAACGTACGTCACCTTCGGCATGCCGGTCGCCTCTCATCGTCGTTGACGGCATGGGATCACATCACCCAGGACTACTGTATACGGTATACCATCTTCGGGCATGTTGCAACGGCGCCGACAAACATGCCAACACCCTGGTTAGTCGAACTGAACACCGTGCGCGGTCAGGTGTTCCACCAGGCCACGTCCCGACACTGTCACGTGCTCAGTCATGAACTTTCCTGCCGCCTTGTGCTTTCCGGCGCGCATCGCGGCCAGGATCCGCGCATGATCAGCATTGGAATTGACGTTCCACTCGGGTACCTGTTCGAGGAAGTCGCGGGGTAAGTCAACCGAGACCTTGCGCAGCGCCAAGATGAGTTTTCGCGAACCCGACATGTGGTTGATCTTGCGGTGAAAGCTCCAGTTGAGCTCCACCATGGCGTTTTGCTGATTGCCCGCGGCGGCCTCGAGCATCGCCTCGTGAAGCCGCTCCAGCGAGTCCAAATCGGCCGCGGACGCCCGTTGGGATGCGCGTTCGGTGGCCATTCCGGTCAAGACACCCTCGATGGTGAAGGCGTCCAAAAGGTCTTGTTTGCTCAGCGGCGCGACCACGATGTGGCGGGCGCTGTCCAGGGTCATCAGGCCCTCTTGCACCAGCTCGCGCAGTGCGTCGCGCACGGGCATGCGGCTGGTTCCGAACCGTTCGCACAACTGTTGCTGTGAAACTTGGGTTCCCGGCGAGAGAACGCCCAGCAGTATCTCGCGCCGAAGCGTGTCGGCGATTTGATTCCCGAGTGGATCTCGCTGCAGGGGGGTCGACGACAAGGCATCCAGGCCCGCATTAACGCTCACCGAAGTCCTCCTGTTGCGAGCCGCGGAACGCTGTTTCCGTGCCTGCTTAGGCTCTTTGGATTCTCCATCTTGTATACCATATCCCTGGTCGGGAGGCGGCTCTCCGCGCCGGCCAGTGACCGGCTGGCCGTTTGCCAGCAGGGCTCTAAGCTCTGCTTTTTTGACCTTGCCGGTGGCGGTCAGGGGAAGCGCCTCGACGAGGTAGAGCCGTTCGGGGAGCTTGAATTTCGCCGCTCCGCGTTGGCGTAGGAAGGAACACAAATCCTCCAGCGTCGGTGTGGCGGCCTCGATCGCGGGCACCACGACTGCGCAGCATCGCTCGCCGAGCCGGTCGTCGGGGTACCCGACGACAGCGACGGCCACGATGCCGGGATGGTCGATAAGCAGCTCTTCGATCTCACGAACGCTGATGTTCTCGCCGCCACGGATGACGATGTCCTTAACGCGGCCGGTCACCCGTATTCGCCCGTCGCGGTCCATCGTCGCCAGATCGCCGAACCGGTACCAGGAGCCCCGAAATGCCCGCTGGGTGAGCGCCGGATCCCCCAAATAGCCCAGGAAGGTGTTGGGGCCGCGGCTGGTGATCTCGCCTTCGACGCCCGGCGCGACCTCGGTGCCATCCTCATCGACGATGGCGATCGTCACGCCTTCTAGCGTGACCCCGTCGGTGGCCAGTTGCTCATCGCTGTCCTGCGGTCGCGTGCAGGTGGCGACATAGGTCTCGCTGGCACCGAACACCGACAACAGTTGTGCGCCGAACGCGCGGCGCACATCGCCGACCAGACGGCGCGGAATGGGAGCTCCACCCGAGCAGATATAGCGCAGCGATTCCCCACTGCCGGCGTCGGTTTCGCGCGCGCCGATCAGGTCCACGATGAACGGTGTCGCGGCGAGCGTGTAGGTGCACTGGTGTTTGTCGATCAGGCCCAGCGCGATCTGCGGGTCCCAGCGGTCCTGCAGGATCAGCGGTGCGCACGAAAACAGCGCCGCGCGCAGTCCCCACTGAAGGCCCGACGCATGAGATATCGGCGAGGGCATGAACACACAATCCGACGCGGTCAAACTCAACACCGTTCCGATGTAGGCGCGCAGCCCGAACATCGTGCTTTGGTGGGTGTGGATGACACCTTTGGGCAGCGACTCGGTTCCTGAAGTGAACGTGACGGTGTCCCAGTCGCGGGCATCGCTAATGCCGGGGAACACGGCCTCGTCGTCGACGGACGCCGACAAGATCTGCTCGAAAGACGGTGCTTCGTCAGTGTTTTGGGGCGCTCGCACAGCGATGACGTCGAGCACCGAGGCGACACCGTCGGCTGCTGCCCGGCACAGCCCGACTGGTGATTCTCGATAATGTGACTGGGCGGCGAACACCATGCGGCTCTGGCTCGTCTGCAAGATGTGGCGGTAGTCGGGGACGCCTAGGCGCGGTAGTACCGGATTCAGCACTGCCCCAAGCAGACCGACGCCGGTGTGAATGACGACGAACTCCCACCAGTTCGGTACTGCCACCGTTACGACATCGCCGGCCTGGATGCCGCGGCCCGCCATGTAGTGGGCCAGGCGTCGGGCCGCGCACAGCATCTGCGCGCGGGTCAGGGTTGCCTGCTCGTCAGCAACGCACAGCGCAGATGGCTGCCTGTCGGCACTGGCCAAAAATAGCTCCAGCCATGTCGCCGATGTCCAGTAGCCTTGTTCCTCGAACTCGGCGCGGATGGCATCGTCAACCCACGTTGTGAAGTCTGAGCGGTTCGTCCACATCAATGGGTCCGATTCGCGGGTGTCCTTGCTGGCGAACCGATGTCGGCCGACATCACGTTGAGACCGGCAGTCCGATGCATGTCGCTTCACCGGCTTGCACACCACATAGCTCGTGGGTTTCGCCGAAATCTGAGAACAGGATCGATTTCTCGCCGAGCCGACGGCCGTCGAGAGCGACTGCCCCCGAACCGATCCACAGGATGTAGGTGCGATCAGCAGGCAGCCGCAGTAGCGCACCCTCAGACCAGCGGTAGGTGACGATGTTGAGGTCCTCGTCGGTGAAATGCCCGAGATCTTTGACACTGAGGTCCTCGGACCTGCTCTGCCACTCGAATCCCTCGGGCCGCATCAAAATCGGTTGTTGATACTTCGGTGAGGGGATGATCAGAGGTTTGCCATTGACCGCCTCCCACACCGCGTTGGTACCGTCCTTGTGCACCTGCTGACCGTCATCGCCGGTATAAACGTAAAACCCGTCCTTGAACTCTCCGGTTTTGGCCAATTCAGCATAGGCGGCATCCGACTGCTCGCGGGTGACCCAATCCGGACTCCATTGCAGGAGAAAGATTTCGGCGGCCTCGAACCGTTCGGGTCCGTAGTAGGCACCGGCCGGAAAGAATGTCGCATCCCCGGGGCCGGCGATCTGTTCATAGCCGTAGTCGGTTTCCCCGGACAAGGTCAGCCGGATCTGGTCGAAGTTGTGCCGGTGCCGCGGCGCCGTGAACACACCATGGCCGCCGTGATATTTGACAAGATCAGAGGTGTAGCCGACACCGGGGGCCAGTTCAGCTTCGCGGATGAACTTGCGCGAGATCTTGCCAGTGCGAGTGTTGGCCTTGACCGGATCCCAGGCCATCGCGGCGGTGTCTAAAACGAACATGTTGTGTTCCTCCTAGTGGCGAGGTGATTGAGATGAGACCGGCGGTGCGGCACTGTCGGGTCGGCTCAACAAGGCGGCTCGCGCCTGACGGGTCTGGGCGATGCCGGCGTCGAGGTAGCCCAGGTCCGAACCCATGGTGACGATCTGGGCGCCGCGACTGATCCACGTAGCGGCGGCCTGCTCGTTTGCGGTGAACAGGCCAAACGGAATCTGATGCGCACGGCACGCCTCGGCGATGCCCGTAACCGCTTGCAGCACTGCCGGATTGGCTAAATCGTGCAAATATCCCATCGACACCGCCAGGTCTGCGGTGCCGACAAAAACCGCCGACAAGTTCTCGGTGGTGAGGATCGCGTCAAGGTCGTCCAACGCCTCTGCGTGTTCGATCATGGCGATGACCGCGATCTCGTCATTGGCTCGCGCCAGGTAGTCGGCGCGTCCGCCATACAGCCGGCTGGCCCGGCGGGGTCCGAAGCCTCGAATACCTTTGGGAGGGTAGAAACATGAGGTTACCGCGAGCACGCATTGAGCGTGCGAACGCACGCCCGGCACCAGAACGCCGTCAGCACCCAGATCCAGTGCCTGACCGATCAGTGCCGGATCGTTATGCGCCACCCGCACGATCACGGCCGCATCGCAGGGGTAGAGCGCCGTCAGGACGGTGTGCAACTGCTCGGCGCTCATCGCCGAGTGTTCGGTGTCGATGATGACGGCGTCCACGCCGGCCGCGCCCATGACCTCGGCGACGAAGGGTTCGGGGATCGTCAGGAAGCTGGCCACCGAGGCAGTGCCCTCGCGTAGCCGCTTCAGCAGAGGGTTGTCACGCACTATCTACTCCGTTCTGAATCCGCTTAAACGCGCTGAGGGTCGATACGGATATCGAGCAGCATCGGTCCACCGGCGAAATCCAGCTTCTCCAGGGCATCCTCGAGTTCCTCCTTGTTGCGAACGGTGGCACCCTGCGCCCCGATCGCCGCGGCGATCGGCCCGAAATCCGGCCAGTCGAGGATCGTGCACGCCGGGTCCATGCCGCGACTATCCAGATGCACATACTCAGCGCCATAGGCGCCGTCGTTGAGCAGCAGCACGATGATGTTGCGTCGCTGCATGACTGCGGTAACGAGCTCGGACAGACCACCCTCAGCGAAGCCACCGTCACCCACCGCCAGCAGCACGGGGCTGTCAGGGGCGGCGTACGAAGCGCCCAGCGCGACGCCGATACCAAGTCCGATCGACCCGTAGTTCACTGCGTGGGCGTACCGGGAGGGGTGCTCTACGTGCAGGGCGACGAATGCGTGCTTGATGAAACGCCCGTTGTCGGTGACGAGAACGCGGTCACTCGGCACGATGCGGTCCACCAGGCTCAGCGCCGTGTGTATGTCGACGGTGTCATTGGTGCCGCGATCGGTGGTATCGGCGCTGCGCGCGGCGATCCGCTGAACTGCGCGATCGATGAATGTGGACTTGGCGATTTCGGCTTCGTCCAGCAGTCGCACGAAGTCTCTCGCCGCGCTGGCCGCGTCCGCGGCCACGGCGACCGTGACATGGGAGAACCGGTTCAGACGAGCACGGTCGACATCGATGTGCACGACCCGCTTCTCGGCGAGCAGGGCGCCCTCAGCTGTGGTCCACTCATTGAGTCCGGCACCGAAGGCGATGACGCAATCCGCCTGCCCAATGACGTCGAGCGCCACGTCATCCGACAGGGTCCCGAAGATCCCGATATTGCCTGCAACGTCGGTAAACAGGTCCTTGCCTCGCAGCGTGGTCGCCAGCGGGGCGCCGAGC
>NZ_JBAPRN010000536.1:0-8674 GCF_049281135.1 Mycobacterium sp.
CGGCATACCCAACGGCCACGGCGGCGCCGGCGGGGCCATTGGTGACGGCGGGAGCGGCACACCCAACGGCGCCCACGGCAGCGGCGGTGTCGACGGTCTGGACCATCCCTAACTAACTAGCTTCCACGGAATCCGACCAGGCACATGTTTCTCCGTGTTACAACGCTCCTCGCAGCAGCGAGCGCCACGGCGGCGATTGGCTCCTGATACCAATCGACCACGGAAACCAACTGCGTGGCGCCGTGATGCTAGTTCCACCCACCCGTGATCTCAGAGGCGACCGATATCCCCGCGCAATCCGGCCTCCTTTTGAGTTGAAGCGTGGCGATAACCCGCAATCCGGCGATCAGACGCGACGATGGTGTCTTGAAACCTGAAGACAAGTTCGCGCGCTGGCACTGGCGGGCCATCCTCGCCAAGGAGCGCAGCTCGATAGCCAGCGCGAAGGAGTACGAGTTCCGCCCCGTCCAGTTCGAGTTCCGCCTCGTGTAGGGTACGTCGCTGACCCAATTTTGGTACAGTTTCCGCAGCTAGACTGCTATTTCGCAGCTAGCAGTCGCTCGACATACTTCGCGATGACGTCGACTTCGAGGTTTACCGGTGTCCCGGGCCCGGCCTGGCCCAGCGTTGTGAGCTCGCGGGTGGTCGGGATCAAAGACACCTCGAACCAGTCGTCGCCGAGCGCGGAGACCGTCAGCGAAATGCCGTCGACGGTGATCGAACCTTTTTCGACGACGTAGCGGGTCAGTTCGGCAGGCAGGCCGATGCGGACCACCTCCCAGTTCTCAGAAGGCAAGCGGGACAAGATCTTTCCGGTGCCGTCGACATGACCTTGGACGATATGACCGCCGAGCCGACTGTTCACCGCCGCGGCGCGCTCGAGGTTGACCGGGCTGCCTGCGGCCAGCCGACCCAGGCTGGACCGGCTCAGCGTCTCGCCCATCACGTCGGCGGTGAACTGGCCTCCGGGCAGCACTTCCACGACCGTCAGGCACACGCCGTTGACGGCGATCGAGTCGCCATGACCGGCGTCGGCGGTCACCACCGGACCCTGAATGGTGAAGCGAGCGGAATCGCCCAGATCATCCTTACCGACGACCTCACCCAGCTCCTCGACGATTCCGGTGAACATCGCCTCAGGCTAGTGATTGTCGCTCCCCTGCGCGACGCCGCAGCCACCTTGCGCTTCATGATCGACTTCGAGCGACCCGCTACTCTGCAAGTTATGCAGACGCGTCGCCCAATCCTCGCCGTTCTCGCCGCACTCACGATCGCCGCCACTGTCATCAGCGGCTGCTCATCGTCCTCGAAACAATCCGGCGCTGCGCTGCCGGACGCGGCCAACCTGATCAAGGAATCAGTCCAAAGCACCAAAAACGTCAAGAGCGTGCACCTGGCGCTATCGGTGAACGGCAAGATCAAGCACCTGCCAATCAAGACCCTCACCGGCGACCTGACCACCACGCCGGCCACTGCCGCCCAGGGCAATACCAGCATCACGTTCGGCGGCTCCGACATCGACGCCCAGTTCGTCGTCGACGGCGGGACGCTGTACGCAGCGATGACCCCCGGCCAGTGGGAAAGCTTCGGGCCGGCGGCCGCGATCTACGACCCGTCCTCGATCCTCAAACCGGACACCGGCTTGGCAAACGTGCTGACCAATCTGAGCAACCCGAAGGCCGAGTCTCGCGAAACGATCAACGGGCAGAGCACCATCAAGATCACCGGAACCACTTCGGCTGACGCGGTCAATGGTCTTGCCCCGCAGATGAAAGCAACGCAACCGGCGAACACCACCGCGTGGATCGAGGAAAACGGTGACCACCAGTTGGCCCAGATCCAGCTGGAGCAGACTCCGGGCAACTCGGTCCAGATGACGCTGTCGAACTGGAACGCGCCGGTTCAGGTCACCAAGCCCCCTGTCGCCCCGTGACGGCGCCCCGGCACGCGGGGCGCGGCGTCGCGATCGGCGCCGGCAGCCTGGCCGTACTCCTCGGCGCACTCGACACCTACGTCGTGGTCACCATCATGCGCGACATCATCAGCACCATTGGCATTCCGGTCAACCATCTGCAGCGCATCACCCCGATCATCACCTGGTATCTGCTGGGCTACATCGCGGCGATGCCACTGCTGGGCCGGGCATCCGACCGGTTCGGCCGCAAGCTGCTTCTGCAAGTCAGCCTGGCCACCTTCCTGATCGGGTCGGTGATCACCGCGCTGTCCACCGACCTGGATGTGCTGGTGGTTGGCCGCACCATCCAGGGCGTGGCCAGCGGCGCGCTGTTGCCGGTAACGCTGGCACTGGGCGCCGACCTGTGGGCCCAGCGCAACCGCGCGGGCGTGCTCGGGGGCATCGGTGCCGCACAGGAACTGGGCAGCGTGCTCGGCCCGCTCTACGGAATCTTCATCGTCTGGCTGACCAGTCGCTGGCAGGACGTGTTCTGGATCAACGTGCCGTTGGCGCTGGCCGCGATGGTGATGATCCACTTCAGCCTGCCGTCCCGGGACCGCAGCGGCGAGCCGGAAAAGATCGACATCGTCGGCGGGCTGCTGCTGGCGATCACTCTGGGTTTGGCGGTCATCGGTCTGTACAACGCCAATCCCGACGGCAAGCACGCGCTGCCCAGCTACGGGCCGCCGCTGATTGTTGCCTCAGTCGTCTTCGCGGTGATTTTCTTTGTGTGGGAACGGTTCTCCCGCACCAAGCTGATCGAACCCGCCGGGGTGCACTTCCGGCCGTTCCTGTCCGCACTCGGCGCGTCGCTGTGCGCCGGCGCGGCCCTGATGGTGACCCTTGTCGACGTCGAACTGTTCGCCCAGGGCGTGCTCGGCAAGGACCAGGACCACGCCGCCATGATGCTGCTGTGGTTCCTGGCAGCGCTGCCGATCGGCGCGCTGGTGGGCGGCGGGATCGCGACGAAAATCGGCGATCGAACAGTGGCGTTTGCGGGGTTGCTGATCGCCGCCGGTGGCTATTGGTTCATCTCGAAATGGTCGGTTGACCTATTGAACGTCCACCACAACATCTTTGGACTGTCACTCCCCGCGATGGATACCGATCTGGCAATTGCCGGGATCGGGTTGGGTCTGGTGATCGCCCCGCTGACATCGGCCAGCCTGCGGGTGGTGCCGTCGGCACAGCACGGCATTGCTTCGGCGGCGGTGGTGGTGGCGCGCATGACGGGCATGCTGATCGGGGTGGCCTCGTTGAGCGCTTGGGGCTTTTACCAATTGCCGCAACTGGTCGCGAAATTGGCGTCGGAAGTACCCGCGGACGCCAGCCTTGCCGAACGCGTCCTGCATCAGGCCACCATGTACCGCCAAGCGTTCGCCGAGATGTACGGCGGAATCTTCAAGGTCACCGTGGTCGTCTGCGTGGTGGGTGCGCTGTTGGGACTGTTGATCGGCAGCCGGAGCGTGCACGCCGACGAGCCCGAAACCCTGCAAGCCGAACCCGTCGCGCCTCGGGTCTAGACGTTTCGCCGAGCTACTATATTTACGCCGAAAAGCGGAGCACAATCTTGATGTGGCGCGGGGCGATGGTTCCTCATCCCGGCCGGCCGGCGGTTTCGCCGGCGGTGTCCTCATTGCGGCCTACGGCATATTTGCGTACGTCCTCTTCCTGCTCGCTTTTCTGTACCTGATCGGGTTCGTCGCCGACGCCGACTTCATGGTCGGCAGCCTGCACGTCGTGGGCAAAAGCATCGATCGCGGCGGCCTCGGCGACGGGACTTTCACCGTCACAGCTGTGGTGATCGACGTAGCGTTGCTCGCGCTGTTCGCGGTCCAGCACAGCATCATGGCCAGGGCCGGCTTCAAACGCCGGTGGACCCGCATCGTGCCCGCCAGCGCCGAGCGGTCGACCTACGTCCTTGCCTCCAACGTCTGTCTGATCCTTCTCATGGCGGCCTGGTTCCCGATCACCGACGACGTTTGGCGGGTCGCAGCCCAGCCCTGGCGAACGCTGCTGACCGTCACCGGTCTTGCTGGGTGGGCGATTGCGCTACTGAGCACCTTGCTCATTGATCATTTCGATCTGTTCGGCGTGCGACAGGTGTTCGCTCGACTGCGGGAGCGGCGACCCGTCGAGCATCAGTTCACGACGCCCCTTTTCTACCGGGCCGTTCGACACCCGCTATATCTCGGCTTTTTGATCGCATTCTGGGTGACACCGCGGATGACGTTGGGGCACTTGCTTTTTGCGGTCGTGACCACCGGCTACATCCTGGTCGCTGTCCGATTCGAGGAGCGCGACCTCATCCGCGTGTTCGGGGAGCAGTACCGCGACTACCGTCGCCGCGTTCCGATGCTGATCCCAGGCTTGGGCGGTCGTTCTCGACGCACCCGTCCGACACGCTAGGTCGGTTGTCCCGACCCGACGGTCCTGATCGCGTTGATCCAATCGGCGTTCGACGAGACGTAGAAGGCAATTTCGCCCGTCGGTATCTGGACGATCAGGTGCGAACGACCGCCTCGCACAGCCGCTTTGAACACCTTTGCTTCCCGCACGCCAGTGATCTCGGCGCAGGGAATGTCAATGACCTTGCCGGTGAGGGTGATAAAGATCAGCCGGCGATCGGTGAGCGCGATAGTGCCGCTGTTGCTGACGACCGGGTAACCGGGGGCCGTCGAGCCGCGGTAAACCCCTTTCTCGGCTGAGCGAATCGTCGCTTCGCCTTCGACCGCCGCGGCCATCCGCGCCTTGGCGTCACGCGCACGGCGTCGCCACCACATGATGACCGGAATCCAGATCAGTGCTTGCACCGCGGCGATGCCCAGAACCAGCAGCACAACGAATTCGACGACACTCCAAGTGTTGTGCACTGTGTCCTCCGGCGGCTACGGCGTACGAGGCTGGGTTTTGATGTCGAATTCCATGTCGTCGCCGGCGACCTTGGTGATGCGCATGTGCGCGACGTATGGACCCTCCGGACCTGTGAAGCCGCAGTCGAACTCGCCGCCCACTTTGGCTTTGACTCCCGACGGGCAATGCACGTCGTTTGGCTTGAATCCGGTCTGCCGGGACACGACGTCGACAACCGACTTCGCCGCCCCGTCAGGTTTGACTGTCGTGCCGCAGCCGGTCAGTTGCGTCGCTGCAACGCCGATAAGCACGCCAAGGCCGCACTTCAGGCCAAGCTTCCGCATCAACGGTGACCTCGTTTCCTCAGGGCCTCAGTATGCGGCAGGGGTCCACAGCAATTCATAGACTCCGCGCACGCCCGCGCTCACCGCTTACTCGTCTGAGCTGCGCAACGCCGCTGCGGACCCGCTGCCTGTGGCAACGGTTTTCAGTAATCAGGGCACACTCGGGAAATCGGCGACACCATCATGATCCTGCCGGATGCGGCCGGAGCCGCGACCACGCTGGACGGGGCCAGGTCATCACCCGGTAACGCGGTCAAGGGGGGAGATGCGCAGCCGGCGGCGGTAGGCGAAGGGGGAACGATCGTTTCCGGCACCTCACCGAATGACTCCAAGTCGGTGTCGAGTTCGACGGCAAGCCAGACGATCCGGTTCGCCACCGACATCGGCCAGAAGCAGGACGCCGCGATCAAGAGCGGCCTGCCAGCTGACCAGCTTGGTGCCGCGATTCCGGGACGGCCCTCAAGGCCTATCGCGGCACCAAGCTCAGCACCAAGTCCGGACCCACTCGTTCGACGCCGTCATAGCGCCAGCGCAAAGCCCGCGCGATACTCGGCACGCCGACGTCGTCGACCGCGGCGATCGGCCCGCCGAGCAGTATCGGCGCCACGTAGGCCAGGATGCGGTCGATCGCCCCGGCACGCAGGAATGCGCCGGCGAGCGTGGGGCCGCCTTCGAGCAACACGTCGGTTCGATCGGACAGCGCCTGCAGAACCTCGGCCGGCTCGTGCGTGCGAATCACCATGGTGCGTGAGTCGTCGTTGAGAACCTTTGCCTCCGAATGGATGTCGCGCATACCGACTACCACCCGCAACGGCTGGCGGTCGGCCAGGCCGCCGTCGGCCAGGCGGGCCGTCAATGTCGGGTCATCGGCGAGCACCGTGCCGGTGCCGACCACGATCGCGTCGGCGGTAGCCCGGCGCCGGTGTACATCGGCACGGGCGGCTTCGCTGGTGATCCATTGACTAGAGCCGTCGGCGGCGGCGCTTCGGCCGTCGATGCTGGTGGCGTATTTCCACGTCACGTGCGGCAGGCCGGTGCGCTGCTTGTGCAGCCATTCCCGGAGTGGCCCGGCCGTAACCAGGTCGGCTTGATTATCGCCGACGACGCGGACCCCGGCGGCGGCCAGTCGCGCCGCACCACCCGCCGCCTTGGGGTTCGGGTCGCTCACCGCGTAGATCACCGTCGCGATACCGGCCCCGAGTAACGCATCCACGCACGGCGGCGTCTCGCCATGATGGTTGCACGGTTCCAGGGTGACCACCGCGGTACCACCAGCGGCCAGCCGACCCGCCCGGCGCAGCGCCACCACCTCGGCATGAGCGCTGCCCGTCCGCTGGGTGCCCCCGACGCCGACGACTCGGCCGTCGCGATCCAGGATGACGGCGCCGACCGGCGGATTCGGATAGGTCTTGCCTTTGACCAGATCGGCTTGCTCAACGGCCAGGTGCATGGCGGCGTCGTGGCTGACGGCCGCCTCGGTGCTCATAGGCGTAGGTGCGGTGACACGGCACCCGCCTGCCGCCGTAATGCCTCGACCGCGGCGCCCGGATCGTCGGCGCCGTAGACGGCCGATCCGGCGACGAAGCAGTCGACTCCGGCCTCGGCGGCCTGCTCGATCGTGTCGGCGTTGATGCCGCCGTCGATCTCGACCAGGATCGTCAACTCACCGGAGTCGACGAGTTTGCGGACCTCGCGCACCTTGCTCAGCACCTCGGGGATGAACTTCTGTCCGCCGAAGCCGGGCTCGACCGACATCACCAGGAACGTGTCGAAGAATTGGAGGATGTCCAGGTACGGGCCCAGCGGGGTGCCGGGTTTGATGCTCAATCCCGCCTTGGCGCCGGCAGCGCGGATGTCGCGGGCCACGCTGACCGGATTGTCGGTGGCTTCGGCGTGAAATGTGACGTTGTACGCGCCCGCTTCGGCGTATGGAGGCGCCCAGCGCTCGGGATTCTCGATCATCAAGTGGCAGTCCATCGGAATGTCACTGGCGGCCAGCAAGCTCTCGACCACCGGCAGCCCGAGCGTGAGGTTCGGCACGAAGTGCGCGTCCATGACGTCGACGTGCAGCCAGTCGGCGCCTTCGACGGCGGCGGCCTGGTCGGCGAGCCGGGCGAAGTCGGCGGCCAATATCGACGGCGCGATCAGCGGCCGATCGGTCTTGCCTGACATGGACGTGAGCTTACTGGGGGCCAACCTCCAGGGCTGCGGCGAACATGGCGTCGGTGCCGTGCCGATGCGGCCACAGCTGAACGTAGGGTCCGTCGCCCAGATCGGCCACCGGTGCGAACAACGGCCGGGTATCAAGCGCGCTCACCGGATGACGGCGCAACGCGTCGCCGACTACCCCGATCGTCTCGGCCAGATGCGGCGAGCAAGTCGCATACAAGACGACACCGCCCGGCCGGGTCAACGCGATTGCCGCCGCCAGCAATTCGCGTTGCAACCGGGTCAGCGCCGGAACGTCACCGGGCTGTCGTCGCCACCGCGCGTCGGGTCGGCGACGCAGCGCGCCCAGACCGGTGCACGGCGCGTCGACCAGCACTCGGTCGAAACCCGGCTCGAGCCCAGTGCTGCGCCCGTCGACCCGCAGCACGTCGACCGGCAGGCCGCTGGTGTTCTGCACGACCAGGTCGGCGCGGTGTTCGGCGGGCTCTACCGCGGTGACCCTCGCTCCGGATCCGGCGGCGATCGCGGCCAGCAGCGCGGTTTTGCCGCCCGGGCCGGCGCACAGGTCCAGCCATCGCCCGTGGTCGTCGGCCAGCGGCGCGAGAGTGAGCGCACGGGCAACCAATTGGCTGCCCTCGTCCTGCACCAGCGCCTGCCCGTCGCGCACCGCGGGAATTTGCGCGGGATCACCTGATGGCAGGTACACCGCGTACGGCGAGAACCGGCCCACGTCGCCGTTGACGGCACCGGCCAACTCGTCGGCGGTCAGCACGCCCGGCCGGGCCGCCAGGTGCACCTGCGGTCGCTCGTCGTCGGCGGCCAGTGCCGCGTCGAGTTCACCGGCAGAGGCGCCCAACGCGTCGACGAATGACTGTGCGACCCAGCGCGGATGGGCCCGCACGAAAGCGGCATGCCCCACTGGGTCGACCGATCGGTCGGGCGCCAGCTCATCGACCCAGGACTGCTCGTCGCGGCTACTGATCGTTCGCAGCACCGCGTTGACGAAACCCGCACGCGACGAATCGAATTCGATTCCGGCCTGCTCGACGGTGGTCGAGACGGCGGCATGTGCGTCGACGCGGGTGCGCAGCAGTTGATATGTCCCCAGCCGTAGCAGGTCGAGCAGTACCGGGTTGATCGTCTCCGGTTCCCGATTGGCGGCCGAGCCGATGACGGCGTCCAGCAGACCGCGGACGCGGCTACTGCCGTAGGTCAGCTCGGTGGCGAACGCGGCGTCACGACCGCTGATCCCCCGCTCGCGCAACAGAACTGGTAGAAGCAGGTTGGGATACGCATCGCGCTCGCGCACCGCCTGGAGTACATCGAACGCGGCTCGCCGCGCCGGATCCAGCGG
>NZ_JBAPRN010000537.1:0-2440 GCF_049281135.1 Mycobacterium sp.
GATCAGACGGACCTGGTCCAAAGGTATGTTGCCCGGTGTCTTTCCCGTTCCCATCACTCTGGCGCGTGACGTCGAGCGCTGGCCCTTCGACAGCTATTACACCGGGCCGATCACCGTTTCGCTGTTCACCGCTGAGGGACAACTGCCCGAACGCGCCAACATCACGTTCGTCGATCGGCTGACCGGATGGAAAGTCGACGTGCGTCGGGTGAACAACGTCAGTGCGTCGGCGCCCTACGAGGTCGACTTGCAACGATCGGCGAGCACGATGGTGTTCGCGATCGTCATCCTCTGCATTTTCGTGGCGATCGCCGCTGTCGGCTTGTTTGTCGCGATCAAGACCGTTCGCGACCCGCGCAGGTTTCAGTCGCCGATGACCACGTGGTACGCCGCCATGCTGTTTGCGGTGCTGCCGCTGAGGAACGCGCT
The DNA here is from genome assembly GCF_049281135.1 of Mycobacterium sp. Lineage (GTDB taxonomy): Bacteria > Actinomycetota > Actinomycetes > Mycobacteriales > Mycobacteriaceae > Mycobacterium. The sequence continues at coordinate 430 of NZ_JBAPRN010000537.1, forward strand.
TCCGGGTTCGCCGTCGTTCGGGAGCTGGATCGATCTCACCATCGTCATGTGGGTGCTGGTGGCTCTGGTGGTCTCGATGCTGCTTTACATCGGGGCCTGGTGGCGAGCGACAACTAAGTCCACACCTGAGTCCTGAGAGGCAAACGACACAACATGATTCGGTTCCGGATACCGGACAAGGTGCCCCGAAGTCCAGATACGTCTGCGCGAGAACCAATTTCGACCATCGCGCGAGGGCGTCCACTACGACGACGGGACCAGGTGCCAGCATTCTGACAAGCCGAGTACAGCCGACTCACAGGAACTACCGCATAAAATGGATGGACTGTCCGGGCCATCGATCCGCGGGGTGAGAGCAGGTGTTGCGCAAAGCTGGGACTTTGTGCGACTGCACACAATTCGCTGAACCTGAGAAACGCGGATGATCGGCCTGAGAATTGTAAGTGGTTGCTACCGCAAGTGGGCGTCAAGATGGCGTTATGATTTTGTTTGCCATGCGTTAAGAAACATAATGGGATGCCCGGACGGTCAAGACATTGAGCCGATGGGCTTCCTGGACCGACAAATCTGGCGCCGTCCGACTGGCGCTCAGCCGAACCGTCTTTGGAAAGAGGGGGAGATGCTTTCCACGACCGTTGAACCCGAATGTCTACAGCGGCCGTTCGTAACGTCGTACGCGATGATCGGCCCGCGTATCGGCGAGGCGGCCGCTCACAGCGCGCCGACACGAGAAGCAACAAAAGTCTTGGCGGACAACATCATTCACCCCACAGCCGATCGCATCGAGGCGTATGGCGCCACCGCGCGGGCTATTTCGACCGCGGTGCACTGAAGGGGTTACTGAGCAATGGATTTCGGGACCTATCCGCCGGAGATCAACTCCCTTCGAATGTATACCGGGCCGGGGGCGGCGCCGATGCTCACCGCCGCACAGGCTTGGCAAGGGCTGGCCGCCGAACTACATTCGGCGGCCAGCTCATATCAGTCGGTGGTTTCGAGCCTGACCACTGGGCAGTGGCTGGGACCCGCATCAGCGTCGATGGCCGCCGCCGCAGCGACGTACGTCACGTGGCTCAACGCCACCGCCGCACAGGCCGAGGAAACGGCCGCGCAAGCCAAAACGGCGGCCACCGCCTACCAAACGGCGTTCATGTCGACCGTGCCGCCATCCACGGTCGCCGCCAACCGAAGCCAGCTGATGACGCTCGTGGCGACGAACCTGTTCGGCCGAAACACCCAGAAAATCGCCACCAACGAGGCTCAGTACGCCGAGATGTGGGCCCAGGACACCGCGGCGATGTACGGGTATGCCGCTTCGGCGGCCTCCGCGACGTCACTGACACCGTTCAACCCGCCCCAACAGAACACCAACCCGACCGGGTCGGCCAACCAAGCCGTGGCGGCCAGTCAAGCTACTGGCACCGCGGCCGGCAACGCACAGAGTACGATCCAGCGAGCGTTTTCGTCGGTGCCCAACGCGCTGCAGAGTCTGGCAACCGCCGCGCCGGCGGCCGCCACGTCCGCGCAGGCGGGCGATCCGCTGGGCACGCTGAGTGACCTGATCAGCATTTTTCTCGACGCACCGTCAGCCATCGCCACCTTTGCTGCCGACATACCATTCGGCGTGGTCGGGGTGACGGCGCTGCCCTTGGACATCATCGGTGCCGGGACCGGTTTGCACACCGACAAGATCGTCAGCGGTTGGGACGGGGAAGCGCCCTGGCCGGAGACCGGAGAGCAGCCGCCCACGGCCTTCCCGGCGCGTATCACGGGCCCGATAGCGCCGTCGGCCGTGACGGCCCTATCGGCGGGCCTGGGTGAAGCCAACACAGTCGGCGCGTTGTCCGTGCCGCCGACGTGGGCCGTCTCGACACCGGCGGTACGCCCCATCTCTTACACGCTGCCGGCGCTGCCGGAAAGCGGTGCCGGCGCCGTCCCCGCGGTGGCCGCCGAAGCCAGCTCAAGCAGCACGCTCAGCGAAATGGCGCTGGCCGGCATGGCGGGTCGGGCC
>NZ_JBAPRN010000538.1:0-7697 GCF_049281135.1 Mycobacterium sp.
CGCGTTGGCCATGCTGGAAAAAGCGGGGTTTTGCTCGTTCCACAGGAAAGGAACGTCGTGGTCGGCGAACGCGAACCGCATCTTGCGCACGATGAGATCCGTCATCAGATGCTCCCTCACTTGTCTCCTGCCAGCCGTCCTCAGCAGCAGCTTGGAACAGTTATCATACATCACATGGCTTACATGTATGATTGATTAAATGGTGGGCCCTCGTCAATGGCGGAGGCGAGCCGCCGTTTCTGTCGCGGTTATGCGGAGCCGATATCCTGCGGGAATGTTGTTGCTAGGGGTTGTCGACCGTGGCGCGTAGACGCGGCTGGGACGGGCATCCACCCGTCACCGATGAGGAAGCCTCGCAGCGCATTGTGGCCACGGCGGTCAAGTTGATCGCCGAAACCGGCTCCGATGTCAGCCTCGCTGAGGTTGCCGAGTCCTTGGGGGTCATCCGGCAGACGGTGTACCGCTACTTTCCGACCGCCGAAGCTCTGATGCACGCAGCGGCGGTGGCCTCAGTCGACGGCTTTCTCGATCGACTCACCGAAGCCGTCCGCGGTATCGGCGATCCGGCCGAGGCGATGACAGAAGGCGTGTTGTACGCGCTCGAACAAGTAACGCGCACACCGCATTTGGGTATCCTACTGTCCGAACAGTACCGCAACTCCCATACTTCAAGCCTGGCATCCGATGAAGCCCAGACTTTTGGCATGCGGATGATTACCCGCTTCGATGTCGACTGGATGCGCTACGGCTACGACCAAGCGGCGCTGCGCGAACTCGTGGAATTTACCTTACGCACGATGCTCTCGTTCTTCGTCGCGCCCAACGACCCCAATCGGAGCCGAGAAGAACTGCGGCGGTTCATCAAACGGTGGCTGGGGGGCGCTATCTTGGCCCAGCAGCACAGCGCCGCCGTTCCTGTCGCCGACGGGCACTAAGGGCCAGCCGTTGGCAGTTTCGAACGATCCCGCCGAGCTGGCTCGCGCTAACGCGAACCGCGCACCAGAGGACTTCGTGTCACACCTTGCCCTTGAGGAGCTCACCCACGACAAGTTGCGTGTAATACCAGGCAGTCTTGCCAATCGTCGGCGGGTCGATGGTGCTGAAGACGGCATCAGCGATGCCGAAGGGCATCATGCCCGGAATTGGCCCGCGCGCGTACTCCAGCATGAACGCGGCGTTTGGCACGGCATAACCCTTCGCCCGACCTCCCGCCAAGTACGCCACATCCCCAGGCCCGTACACGCTGCGCTCGAATTGACCCTCCTCGTAGCACCACACCTCGCCGTCGATGATGAAGTCCCACACCTCGCTGGCGTAGCGGCCTGAGTGGCCTTCGGTGCCGATCGGGGTGCCGAAAAAGATGAGGTATTCCGACAGTGACGCGTGCAAGAGCTTCATCTGTCCCATCGCGCCGCCGGCATTGTTGAACACCCACGGGATGTCGTCACGGATGTGACCCGGATACTCGCGTTTCAGCTCGGCGATGACGTGTGCGAAGGCCGCGTCTTTGCTGTCCATACCCACGGCGCTCTTTGCGATCGCGTGTAGGTTCTCGGAATCGAATATCGCTCCCACAACAACCGACGCTACCTCATCATACATTTGGTGTCCATTGCGTATGATTATGAGCGCCAGCCGGCCGGAGGCCAGCGGAGCACTCGTAGGCACTGCGCGCACCACATTTCAGCCGGTAGGGCGTTCGGCTACACTGCCCGGGTTGCTATGAAGCGAAAAGCCGACGTCGCAGGGCGACGACGCCTGTTGTGTGATGTTGCGATCGAGATCCTTGCCCTTGAGGGCGGGCGTGGTCTGTCGCATCGCAAGGTGGAGCAGCGCGCCGGGCTGCCTGACGGCACGACGTCCTCGTATTTCCGCACCCGCTCGGCGTTGTTGCGTGCGACGGCTGAGCGCGTCGCTGAGTTGGATGCCGCTGATTTTGTGGCGGTGACGGGTCAGGCCGCGGGGTCCGGGGCGACGCTGGCGATGTTGGCGGACATGGTGATGCAGTCGGCGACCGGGCCGGCTCTTGATCGCTCGCGGGCGCGCTACGAGCTGGCCTTGCATTCCCAGCGCGACGACGTGTTGCGCGGCGCTTTCACAGAAGCGATTGCAGGCTTCGTGGCCTTGAGCGAGCAGGCAGTCACTAGCGAGCAACCCGAGGGTGCGATGGCCCCGGAGCTGATCGAGGAACAGGCCAGAGTTGTCACGACCTTCATCAACGGTGTCATGGTGCGCCAGATCCTCGGCGACAACCCCGTGGGAAGCGCCGAAGAGTTGACCCACTTGCTGCACGCGTTGATCGCCGGCATTGCCGCATCCCATCACCTACGCGCTGTCCAACCCTAAGTCCGGCGTTACGAACTGCCAGGACCGTTTGTCCGCGTGCGGTGATCCCAAAGATTTCTACGTAAGTAGATTTACGTCCCTACATTCGTAGAAATGGTGTTACGGTGACCGCTTGTGAGACCAGTGCGGTTGATCCTCCACGAGAAGTCCGCTGCCGCGATATCGGGTCGCGGCGCTGACCTTGGCTCTGAACGTCCAGGTTGCCGCAATTCGAGGTCTCGCCGGTGTGCGCGGACCGTTCACTGAGTTCGGCATTGCGGGCTCGAGCTGTCACCGGAAAGGAACGATGATGCGTTTCGTGTTGGTGCACGGGGGTTTTCACGCCGCGTGGTGCTGGCAGCGGGTGATTCCTGAGCTGGAACGCTTAGGCCACGGGGCGGTGGCGGTCGATATTCCTGGCCACGGCGACCGGCTCGAGGAGGAGTCCACGTTAGCCAATCGGCGGGACGCCATCGTATCGGTATTGCAGCCAGGTGATGTGTTGGTCGGGCATTCCGGTGGCGGGTTTGACATCACGCTGGCTGCTGATGCGGCGCCAGATCGGTTGGCGCACATCGTGTACTTGGCGGCGGGGTTGCCACGCGAAGGGCGTTCCTATCCCGAGGCGATGGCGATGCGCAATGCTGAAGAAGGGTCTTTCGACGCCGACGTCGGGGAGATGTTGAGCTACTTGCGTTTCAGCGACGACGGCGCCATGAGCTTCGCGGATTTCGAGAGCGCGTGGAAGTACTTCTATCACGATTGCGATCAGCCGACCGCCGAGTGGGCCTTCGCACGTCTGTGCGCCGAGCGGTTCGGGGAGACGACCACCGCGCCGGTGTCGGTCCCGCACTTCTGGCGGGCCGATCTGCCCCGCAGTTATATCCGTTGCCTGCAGGACCGGTCGAAACCGCGGTGGCTCTCTGATGTCGTGGCAACACGTCTGGGCGTCGAGCCGTTGACCATCGACACCTCGCACTCACCATTTCTGAGCCGGCCCGCAGAGCTGGCGGCACTGCTGGTGCACGCGACCACGACAACGCCCATCGGTCCGCTGATCCCACAGTAAGCACGAAACCTCGCGCAACTGAACGAACCGCACAGTTCGAAGAGAGGAGACCCGACATGACCGCAGCGGTGATCGGCGCCGCAGCCACCTACCGGTCGCGGGCATCTGCGCACGCCTCGACGAACACACGTCTCGGCGCGCGCATCGTCGGCGGGTCGGGCCCGTGACTGCCAGGGCCGCACCCGCCTGGCTACGGCCACTGGCCGGGCTGTTCACCGTCGCGGTAATCAGCAGCATCGTTGTGTGGTGCGTCTTGACGTTTCGGGGTGATCTGACACGAACGGTCGGGATCACGATCGTTTCACCACGTGCCGGGTTGGTGATGAATCCGCAAGCCAAGGTCAAGCTGCTGGGCATCCAGGTCGGCACGGTGGCCTCCATCGAAGAACGCCCCGATGGTCGGGCCGCACTGCAGGTCGCGATGAATCCCGGTGAACTGCAGCGCATTCCGGCCAACATTAGCGCCAACATCGCGTCCACCACCGTGTTCGGCAACAAGTTCGTCGAGCTGCGCATACCGGCCGATCCCTCGTCTCAACGGCTCCAACCGGGCCAGGTGCTCCACGCCTCGCGGGTGACCGTGGAGTTCAACACCTTGTTCGAACAGCTGACGTCGCTCTTGTCGGCGATCGAACCCGGCAAGCTGAACGCAACACTGACCGCGATCTCCTCGACGCTGAGCGGCCGCGGTCACGAGATCGGCGCGGCATTCTCCGACCTTGACGCGTTATTTCGCCGCCTAGACCCCGATCTGCCTGCGCTGGAGCACGATTTACAGGTCGCCCCCACCGTCGTCAACACCTACGCCGACGCCGCATCGGACCTGACGAGCATCATCAGCAACACCACCACGATCAGCAAGACCATCGTTGACCAGAAACAGCAGCTGGACGCCTTGCTGATCAGCGCCGCCGGTCTCGGTGACATCGGCGCCGATGTCGTCGGCACCAACCGTGCGGCCCTGACCGAGACGCTGCGGCTGCTGGTGCCGACCTCCGATGTGCTCAGCCGCTACCACCACAGCCTGTACTGCAGCCTGGCCGGGATTTGGCCCATCGCCGACGCGCCCCCGATTCCGGTGCCCGGTGTGATCGCCTCGCTGGGCTTCGGGCTGGGCATCGAGCGGTACCGCTACCCGTCAAACCTGCCGAAAGTGGCGGCCAAAGGGGATGCGCCGTGCGCCTCAATCGGCATGCCCGACTTGCCTTTCCAGGCGCGACCCAAGTTCGCTGTCGCCGATATCGGCGCCAACCCGTGGCAATACGGCAATCCCGGCATCGTGCCCAACTCTGATGCACTCAAGCAATACCACTACGGCCCCATTGACGGGCCACCCCGAAACTCCGCGCAGATCGGTGACCCCGGATGACCCCGATCCGCGGCCCGCTGATCAAGTTCGGCGTGTTCGCCACCGTGATGGTCGCGTTGACCGCGCTGCTGCTCGCAATCTTCAGCCAGCTCCGCACCGGGGCAACCAACACCTACTCAGCGGTCTTTGCAGACGCCTCGAGCATCCAACCCGGTGCCTCGGTTCGAGTTTCAGGAGTGCGGATCGGAACGGTCACCGCGGTGTCATTGCAGCCTGACAAACACGTTGTGGTGGGCTTTGACGCCGACCGCGACATAGTGCTGACCGCAGGAACCCGGGTAGCGGTGCGCTACCTGAACCTGGTCGGAGACCGCTACCTCGAGCTCCTCGACAGTCCAGGATCCACCCGCGCCTTACCGGCCGGCACCCAAATACCGCTCGACCACACCGCGCCCGCGCTCGATTTAGATCTACTGCTGGGCGGACTCAAACCCGTCATCCGCGGCCTGAACCCCACCGACGTCAACACCTTGACCGCATCCCTGATCCAGGTGTTCCAAGGCCAAGGCGGCACCCTGGAATCCATTCTGTCCCATACATCCTCGTTCGCCACAGCACTAGCCGATCGTCACGACGCCGTCGAGCGGCTCATCGACAATCTCAACACTGTCACCGCGACACTGGCCAAAGACGGCCCACACTTCTCCGGCACCATCGACCGCCTCCAGCGGCTGATCACCGACCTGTCCGCTGACCGCGATCCCATCGCCTCAGCCATCCAAGCCCTCGATACCGGCACCGCCTCGATCGCCGATCTCCTCACCCACGCAGGCCCGCCCTTGACCGCCGCCGTCAGCCAGCTCAACCGCCTAGCGCCCCTGCTCGACCAGGACAAGGACAAACTGGACACCGCGCTGAAAAAAGCACCAGAGAACTACCGCAAGCTGATCCGCCTGGGCGCCTACGGCAGCTTCATCAACTACTACATCTGCGGCATCCAAATCCGCGCCACCGACCTGCAGGGCCGCACGGTCGTGGCCCCGTGGATCAACCAAGACGCCGGACGGTGCTCAGAACCCTGATGCTGAAATACCGCGGACAACACCTAATCAAAGCCGGCTTCATCGGCGCAATGCTCGCCGTGTTGATCATCGCTGTCGGACTCAATCCCGTCACACTGGCCAACTGGGCCACCACCGTGCGCTACCACGCCGTGTTCACCCACGCCGGCGGACTCGTCGCCGGCAACGACGTCAAAGTCTCCGGAGTCAAAGTCGGCACCGTATCGGATGTGTCGCTGCGCAACGGAAAAGCCTTGGTGAGCTTCCAGGTCGACGGCACCGTGCTGCTGGGCTCAGAGAGCACCGCGCACATCCGCACCGGCTCGCTGCTGGGCCAACGAGTGTTGACCCTGGAATCGGCGGGCGCCACGACGATGTCACCCAACAGCACCGTCCCGTCCTCGCGCACCGCATCGCCCTACTCGCTCACCGAGGCGGTCGGCGACCTCGGGGCCAACACCGCCGGCACCGACACCCAGGCGCTGAACCGCTCGCTGGACACGCTCTCACAGACCGTCGAACACATCGCCCCACAGCTGGCACCGACGCTGCAGGCACTGACCCGCTTGTCGCAGACCATTAACGGCCGTGACACCACCTTGGCCGAACTCCTCAAACACACCGGCCAAGTCACCGATGTGCTGGCCAAACGCAGCGACCAACTCAACACGCTGATCCTCAACGCCGACGATCTGATCGGCGCGCTGGCCCAACGCCGACAAGCGATCGTCGACCTCTTGGCCAACACCACCGCCCTGTCACGGCAGCTGTCGAGACTGATCGCCGACAACGAGAAACAACTCGCACCCGCGCTGGAACGGCTCAACTCGGTGACCGAGATGCTGGAGAAGAACCGCGACAACATCGGAAAAGCCCTGCCCGGGCTGGCGAAATACCAGATCACCCAGGGCGAAACCGTCGCCAACGGCTACTACTACAGCGCGTTCGTGCCCGACCTGTTCGTCCCCCAGCTCCTGCAGCCCTTTTTCGACTACTACTTCGGATTCCGCCGCGGCGCCACGCCTGGACAACCACCCGACAACGCCGGTCCACGCGCCGAATTTCCGTTCCCCTACAACGGGATTCCCGGTGGCAGCCGATGACGCGCGCTGTGATCCGCCGCTACCGCGCACCGTTGACACGCGTGGTCAGCGCAATGTTGATCACAGCCCTGCTCGGCGGGATCACCATGCTGGCGCACATCACGCTGCTGCGACCCACCGTGATCACCGCCTACTTCACCAAAGCCATCGCCATCTACCCCGGTGACAACGTCGAAGTCGCCGGGGTGAGCGTGGGACATATCGACGCCATCCGCCCCGAAGGCACCCGGGTCCGCATGACGCTGGCCGTCGATCACGGCGTCGACATCCCCGCCGACGCGACCGCGGTCATCGCCGCCCAAAACCTCGTCGCCGCACGCTATGTCGAACTGACCCCTGCCTACGAGCCCGGCCACGGGCCCACACTGCGCAACGGTGCAGTCATCCCGCTGGAACGCACCGCCGTGCCCGTGGAGTGGGATCAAGTCAAAGACCAGTTAATGCGTCTGTCAACCGATCTGGGAACCCCGCACGGCACCTCGGGCACGTCGGTGTCTCGGTTCATCGACAGCACTGCCAACGCACTCGCCGGCAACGGCACCACATTCCGCCAAACCCTGGCCGAGCTGTCCAAAGCCGGACGCATCCTGGCCTCCGGCGGCGGCGACATCATCGACATCATCACCAACCTGGAAACATTCGTGACCGCGCTGAAGGACAGCAACACCCAAATCGTGGAATTCCAAAACCGATTCGCCACCCTAACCAGCGTTATCGACGAAAGCCGCTCCGATCTTGACTCCGCGCTCACCAGCCTGTCCAGCGTCCTCGGCGATGTCCAACGCTTCATCGCCGGCAGCCGCGACAAGACCACCGAGCAAGTCCAACGG
>NZ_JBAPRN010000539.1:0-10588 GCF_049281135.1 Mycobacterium sp.
GGAAAGAGCTTCGAGGCTGTCAAGCCCGCGATCGACGCCATTCCCGACGCGGAGGTTCACCTCCTTGAGGGTGCCGGTCACTGGCCGCAATGGGAAAAGCCCGACTATGTCAATGCCCGGATGATCGACTTTCTCAGCCGCGTGGTCGCCTAGATGCTCCATCTGATGGTGTTGGCGAAAACAGGCGAGCAGCGGCCGAAAACCAACCATGGTTGATCTCGAACTGGATCAAGGGCTGGCGGTCATCACGATTGATCGCCCGCATGCACGCAATGCCATCGCGCTGCATACCATGGACGAACTCGAGAAGGCCATCGACGCGGCCGAAGGTGCGCTGGCCCTGGTCATCCGCGGCGCCGGCGATCGGGCCTTCGTATCGGGTGGGGACCTCAAGGAACTCAGCGCGCTGAGGACCGAGAGTCAAGCCGTTGCGATGGCCTCGCGGATGCGCTCGATCTGCGATCGGCTGGCCGATTTCCCCGGCCCCGTCATCGCCGCACTCAACGGGCATGCGCTCGGCGGCGGGGCTGAGGTCGCGGTGGCCGCGGACATCAGGATTGCCGCCGACGACATCAAGATCGGCTTTAATCAAGTAAGTCTGGCGATCATGCCCGCCTGGGGCGGCGCCGAACGACTCGCCGATCTGGTTGGACGAGGCAGGGCGTTGCTGCTTGCGGGCAGCGGTGCCGTGCTCGACGCAGCAGAAGCTCAACGGGTCGGGCTCGTCGATCTGGTCGTACCGCGGTCAACGTTCGAGGACAGGTGGCGTTCAGTGGCCCGGTCGCTGGCTGTGGCGCCGGCGGCTGAAATCAAGCGGGTGCTGGCCGGGGTTTCCGCCGGCGACGCGATCGCCGCATTTGCCAAGCTCTGGATCGCCGACGAGCATTGGCACGCGGCGGACCGAGTGATGAAGCGCACCAAGTGATTCGACGATCGAGCACCCCAACCGGCGGCACCGGGCGATGAATGTCGCAGATCTCATCGACGCCGCGCAGAAGGGATCTTCTCGTGCGACCGGGCGATTGCTCAGCCTTATCGAGAACGGTCGCCCAGAAGAAGTGCTGGCGGCTGTTGGCGCATCGCCGGCCCGAGTGGTCGGCCTGACCGGGCCGCCTGGCGCAGGCAAGTCCACGACTGCCGCGGCGATCATCGGGGTGTACCGCCAGCAGGGCCGACGCGTAGCAGTCCTGGCTGTCGACCCGTCATCGCCCTACAGCGGTGGCGCGCTGCTCGGCGACCGCATCCGAATGTCGGCACACATCAACGATCCCGATGTGCTGATCCGCTCACTGGCGACCCGCGGCCACCTGGGCGGAATGGCCGCCGCGATCCCAGCGGCCATCCGCCTGCTGGGCGTGCTGGCCTACGACATGGTCCTGTTGGAAACGGTGGGAGTCGGGCAGTCCGAGATCGAAGTCGCCGCCGTCGCCGACACCACCATTGTTGTGCTCAATCCCGGCACGGGCGACGCCGTACAAGCAGCCAAGGCCGGCCTGCTCGAGGTCGCCGACATCGTCGTCGTCAACAAAGCTGACCGTGATGGGGCCGACCAGACCGTGCGGGATCTCCGAGCCGAGATCCAAGCACCGATCCTCAAACTTGTTGCCGCCCAAGGCGATGGAGTGACCGATCTGGTGGCCGCCATCGACAGCCACCAGCGCGCCGACAGCTTCGCGCGCCGGACCGCTCGGGCGCGCGCCCAGATTCTGTGCCTGGCCCACACCCGATTGCAGGCACATCCCGATCTGGTCGCACTGGCGGAATCGGTCGCCGACGGTCGAAATGACGCCTACGCCGCGGCGAACCGGCTCATCACCTTTCCTTAGACGTGATCCGGCGAGCCACCGTGCTCGCCCAGCCGCGGCGGCGGCTCGTAGGTTGGTTGGTAGCCGGCAACCTGGATGGGACTGCGGACCAACCGAAACCGACCGGCTTGTACGACGGCCTCCGGCGTAGCAGCCAACGCCTCCGGTAGCGTGCGAACCGCCGCCGCCGGAACCCCCAGCGGGCGCAGGCGCGACTCCCAGCCGGCAGCGGTGTCGGAGGCCAGGACCGCGGTCACCGCCGTGAGGACCTCGTCGCGACACGCCGCGCGCTCGGACATCGTGGGAAACCCCTCGATGCCCGCCTCCGCGGCGAATAGTCTCCAAAACCCGTCGTGGGTGATGAACAGCGCCAGGTAGCCGGAGGCTGTCGGGAACATTTGGGCTGGAACATAATACGAGTGGGCACCCAGCGGAAGGCGGAGCGGCTCAATTCCGTCGTTGAGCCACGCCGATGCCCGATAGTTGAGCTGCGAGAGCATCACATCGCGCAGCGATACGTCGATCTGGCCGCCGCGGCCCGAGACGATCTGGGCCAGCAGGCCAACCGCTGCGGTCAGTCCGGCCGAGTTGTCGGCCGACGAGTAGCCGGGCAGGATCGGTGGCCCGGACGGATCGCCCGTCAGCGCCGCGACACCGGTAGCGGCCTGAATGACATAGTCGAACGCCGGATCATCTCCGGCTTCAAAACCGTAGCCGGTCAGCGCCACACACACGATCCGATCGTTGTATCGGCGGAGCGTCTCGTAGGTCAGACCATACCGACGAATCGCGGACGGCTTGAGATTCACAAGTAGCGCATGCGATTCGGCCACAAGCTCACCCAGTCGGTGCTGCCCGGCTGCAGAGGCCAGATCCAGGCAGATGCTGCGCTTGCCCCGATTCAAACTCGCGAAGTACGAGTCACTCACCTGGCGCGAGATGTCCCCGCCCGGCGGCTCGATCTTGGTCACCCGCGCGCCCAGGTCGGCCAGTGTCATGGTGGCGAACGGCCCGGCCAGCATGGTCCCGACCTCAAGGATGCGCACCCCGGCCAGCGGTGCAGAAGTCACCGCGGCTCCCGGGTGGGCCAGGCGATCGGGAGTTTCATTGCACCGGACCGCACGATTGCTCCACACCTCCCGGGGCGTCGGTGAGCGCCCGGACCTCGCTGACCAGCGCGTCGAGCGGTGTGCCGGTGGGGAACACAGCAGCCGCCCCCGACGACAGCAATTTCGGGACGTCGGCGTGCGGAATCGTTCCGCCGACGACGACGGCGATGTCTCCCGCGTCGGCCGCTTGCAACGCCTCCACCACCCGCCTGGTGAGCGCGAGGTGGGCGCCGGACAGGATGCTCAGGCCGACGACGGCCACATCTTCCTGCACGGCGATCGATGCGATGTCTTCGATGCGCTGCCGGATACCGGTGTAGATCACCTCAAAGCCGGCGTCGCGCAAGGTGCGGGCGACGATTTTGGCGCCGCGATCGTGTCCATCCAGGCCGGGCTTGGCAACCAGAATCCGCACGGCCATCTAGAACACCACCGGTTGCTGGAACTCGCCCCACTCGGCCTTGAGCGCGGAAACCATTTCACCGACCGTGCAATACGCGTTCGCGCAGTCGATCAGCTTATGCATCAGATTGTCGGATCCGTCGGCGGCACGCGACAGTGCCGCAAGACTAGATTGCACTGCGGCCGAATCCCTTTCGGCCTTCACCTGAGACAGCCGCTTCAGCTGGGTGTCGCGCCCCTCGGCATCGAGCTCGTATGTCACGATCTCGGGAGGGGGTTCATCGGAGACAAACTTGTTGACGCCGACGATCGGACGCGCGCCCGATTCGATCTCCTGGTGCGCGCCGTATGCTTCATCGGCGATCAGGCCCTGCAGATAGCCGTCCTCGATCGCACTGACCATCCCGCCGTGGCGCTCCAGGTCATCCATGATCTCGACGATGCGGGCTTCGGTGGCGTCGGTCAGCGCTTCGACGAAGTAGGAGCCACCCAGCGGATCGGCGACGCTGGCGACGCCGGTTTCGTAGGCCAGGATCTGTTGGGTGCGCAGCGCCAGCGTCGCCGACTCCTCGGAGGGCAGCGCGAACGGTTCGTCCCAGGCCGCGGTGAACATCGACTGCACACCACCCAGCACCGCCGCCATCGCCTCATAAGCCACCCGCACCAGATTGTTGCGCGCCTGCGGCCCATACAGCGACGCCCCACCACACACGCAGCCGAAGCGAAACATCGAGGCCTTGTCTGTCGTCGCGCCGTAGCGTTCCCGCACGATCGTCGCCCAGCGCCGACGCCCGGCACGGTATTTGGCGATCTCTTCGAAGAAGTCCCCGTGGGTGTAGAAGAAAAACGAGATCTGCGGCGCGAACTGGTCGATCGTCATCAGGCCCCGCTCCACCACGGTGTCGCAATAGGTCACACCGTCGGCCAGGGTGAACGCCATCTCCTGCGCCGCGTTCGCCCCGGCGTCACGGAAATGCGCCCCGGCCACCGAAATGGCATTGAACCGCGGCACCTCCGCCGCGCAAAACTCAATGGTGTCAGCGATCAACCGCAACGACGGCTCCGGCGGCCAGATCCAGGTCCCCCGCGACGCGTACTCCTTGAGAATGTCGTTCTGGATGGTCCCAGTGAGCTTGGCCCGCGGAACCCCCTTGCGCTCGGCCGCGGCCACATAGAACGCCAACAGAATCGCCGCCGTCCCATTGATCGTCATGCTGGTGCTGATCTTGTCCAGCGGGATGCCGTCGAACAGGATCTCGGCGTCGGCCAAGGTATCCACCGCCACGCCGACGCGGCCTACCTCCTCACCGACCTCGGGATCGTCGGAGTCATACCCGCATTGCGTCGGCAGATCCAGTGCCACCGACAACCCGGTCCCGCCCTGCTCGAGCAGATAGCGGTAGCGGCGGTTGGATTCCTCGGCGGTACCAAACCCTGAATACTGCCGAAACGTCCACGTCTTGCCTCGATAGCCGGACGCGAAGTTACCTCGGGTGAACGGGAAGGCGCCCGGCGCCGGCGGCTCGTCGCGCAGGTCCGCCCGCCCGTAGACGGGCTTGATGGGGATGCCGGACGGAGTATGGGCCGTGTCATCCATCGACGATTACCGCACTTCCTTCAATCGGGCCGTCTGTGTCAGATCGGCCGAGATCGCCATCAAGCGACGATATCATATCGTACATCTGCAAGCCCGCTCGCGGCGAATGGGCGAGCGATGTTGCGGCCCAGAAGGTGCGCGAATCGCCGAAGGAATCTGACCTGCTTGGCGATACAATGTAAGATGTCGCAATGGCCGGAAAGCCCAAAACCACCATCAGCGCGCCGATCGCGCACAAGTCGATGACCGACCAAGTAAGCGAAAAACTGCGCAGCATGATCCTCTCACGTGAACTCGCGCCGGGAACGCGGGTCACGCAGGCCGATCTGGCCGAAATGCTTGGCGTGAGCACGATGCCCATCCGCGAAGCGCTGCTACGCCTGGGCGCCGAAGGCCTGATCACCGCCTCGGCTAGCCGGTCGTTCGAGGTAACCGCCGTAAACGGGCGCGGCATCCGCGACGTGTACTGGGTTCACGGCGTCCTGGCCGGCGAGCTGGCTGCGCGGGCGTGGGACGAAAAGTCCGACGCGCTGATTGGCACCCTGCGCCAGGAGCATAAGAACTACATCGCTGCCCAAAAGTCTGGCGATCACGAGGTTTTGACCGAAGTGAACCGGCGGTTCCACGCGGCGATCAACTCGGTGGCCGCGTCACCCACGCTCAATGTGCTCCTGCGAAACACGCTGCACTACTTCCCCGATTTCAGCCTTGACGTGTCGGGGTGGCGCGATTTGGCCAGAAGCTGGCAAGTCGAACTCATCGACGCCTTCACCAAGGGTGATCGGGAGAAGGCGCGTCAAGTGTCAATCGAGAACAGCCGCACCGCCGGTGAGTTGTTTGTCCTGACGTTCTGGTCGCCGACCGTGGCCTAGTCAGCCCCCACCGCACGCCGGTAGATGTCGACGATCGCGCTCATATCAGCTGGTACGTGATAGTCGGCCTCGTCGCATATCTGGGCGAAGTTCTGCGCAACCTTCTCGACCGTGAGCTCACTGTCCACGTAGCCAACGGTTTCCCCGACAAAGATCCTGGCCATCCGCCCTGCGCCCACCGCGAACGCTTCCCCACTCACCGGGCATGTCTCGTGGACGAGGAACACGCTGCCCGGGGCCACCAACTCAGGTTTGGAGTACGTTTCCATGAACTTTGCCTGCGGAGTGGGTGGGAGCCCAGCGGCCAATCGCGTGTAGGCATGTGGTGAGACCATATTCACCCGGATGTTGTATGAGCGCCCACGCACAGCCAGGCATCGCCCCAACCCGAACGCGCCCATCTTCGTCGCACCGTAGGACTGGATCGGCCCATAGGTCGCTCCGTTCGAAGCGCCGAACAGTCCGGCGCTGGAAGTCGTTAGCAGAATGCGGCCGTACTGCTGGGCCTGCATGTGCCCCCATGCCGCCTCAGTGAGCCAGAACGCAGCGCCGAGATTAACGGCAGCCAGTTGCTCGAAGCTTCCCTCGACGATGCCGGCGTTGTGGATTAATACGTCGATGCGACCGAACTCCTGGAGCGCGCGGCCGATAACCGCCTCGGCCCCTGCCTGGTCAGCCACCGAATGGGTATCCGCGACCGCCGAACCTCCCGCGCCGGTAATCTCGGCGGCGAGCTGCTCAGCCGGGACTGCCGATGGACCCGAACCATCGGGCGCCACGCCGACATCGTTGACGACCACCGCGGCGCCGCGCTGCGCCAAGAGCTGCACGTACTGACGCCCGACACCGCGTCCGGCCCCGGTGACCACAGCGACGCGGCCGTCGAATCGGAGCTCGTTCATCGTCATGCCGTTTCCGCCATGCGACGTCCGGTTTCCCCGGCGGCTGACACCCTAGTGCGACGCGGTTGGTTGTCGCTGTCGGTCATTCGTTTCACGCACATGCCCGATCCGCCAAACTCACGAAGGTCATTTACGATATGATATCGTACGACCAGGCTCGGGTCAAAAGTCAGAGGTGGGGCACCACGCAGCGCTCAACTGTCGCCGCACAATCTCGCTGCAGACGGTTTCGTGGAGTCTCGCTTGTCTGAAACGTCCAGCTCCGGATGACGTTGTAAGACAACGTCTGCGACGACGCACCAGGCACTAGGGCGGCCGTGATGGTTACGAGGCCGGCGAAGCAGTCGACGCGTGGTCGAGCCAGGCCGCGAGCGAGCGACCCGCGTCGAGCACGTGGCGTTCGGCAACGGCCCGCGCGCGTGTTGCGTCGCGGTCAGCGAGGGCCGACAGCAGCTCGTCGTGGTCGTCGAGCGAGTGGTTCTCCTGTTCGGGGAACACTGCCATGAAGTTGGAGGGCACGACGCGCACCGCTTGGCGGAGTTGCGCGAGGAGTCGGGGCGACTGCGCGGCGCGGTGCAGTTCCTGGTGGAACCGCCAGTTGGCGTCCACGATGCTCTCCTTGCCGGCGCGCAACTGCACCTCGGCGGCCAATTTGCCAAGCAGCTCAAGGCGCTCGGGGTCGATCCGCTCCGCGGCCCACGCTGCCGCCTGACCGCTGAGCACTGCGAGGATGGTGAAGCTGTCCATGACATCGGCGGGGCTGACGCCGATCACGGTGATACCGCTGCGGGGAGCGACACGAACGAGACCCTCGTATGACAGCTCCAACAGCGCCTCGCGGACGGGGGTGCGACTGGTGGAGAACTCGTCGGTGATCGAGTCCAGATCAAGGCGCGTGCCGGCGGGCAACGCGCCAGTGAGGATGCGATCGCGAAGCTCGCGCGCCGCGCGTTCGCGGACGGTTCCAGAGACATCGACGTTGCGAGGTGCCATGACCTGCATCGTAGCCGATGCGTCACACTTAGCATTTGATATGTGAAATATCAGATGTTAGACTTCAGCTATGGACAAACGGCGCGATCAGATGGCCCTAGTGGCGTTCATGCAGGCTGGCAGCACGTCGGTGTACGCGGGTTCGTGGCGGCACCCCGCCACCGAACACCGCTACCTCGACGCCTCGTATTACGCGAAGATCGGACGCCAGCTCGAGGAGGGCTGTTTCGACTTGGTCTTCTTCGACGACCGACTCGCGATGCCGGGCATTTACGGCAACTCAGTCGCCGATGCTGTCCGATTCGGTGCCCGCCCGGTGAAGCTCGACCTCAGCGTCGTCTTGGGGGTGCTAGCTCAGGCGACATCGCGAATCGGGCTCGGCGCGACGTGCTCGACCACCTATTACGCCCCATTTCATGTCGCGCGCACGTTCGCGACTCTGGACCACCTCTCCCGCGGGCGAGCGGCGTGGAATGTGGTGACGTCTGTCAATGACAGCGAGGCGCAGAACTTCGGCGTCGACGCGCACCTGGGCCACGACGCACGCTACGACCGGGCCGATGAATTCCTCGACGCGGTGGCCGGTCTCTGGGACACCTGGGAAGACGGTGCCATCCTGCACGATAGGGCCAACGGCATCTACGCCGATCCGGCCAAAGTCCACGAGCTCGGACACGTGGGCGAGTACTTCTCCGTGCGCGGGCCGCTGACCGTCCCACGCACCCCGCAGGGGCGCCCGGTCATCATTCAAGCCGGTTCGTCGGGCCGTGGGCGTGAATTCGCCTCTCGCTGGGCCGATCTCATCTTCACCGGCGACCCGGGAATCGAAGTAGCCCGCAATCACTACGCTGACCAGAAGGAACGTATCGCAGACGCAGGCCGCGATCCGGCATCGGTCAAGCTGTGCCCGATGGCCTACGCCGTAGTCGGGGAATCCGAAGATCACGCCAAGCAACGCGAGCAGATGTTGCTCGACGAGCTGGTGCACCCGATGGCGTCATTGACGTTGCTCAGCGAGCTGATGAATTATGACTTCTCCCAACACGATCTCGACGACCCGGTCACCCATGAGCTGATCACCTCGGTGTCGGGCATCCGGGGCCTGGTGCAGAATCTGCGCACCCACATCGGCGGCGACACGGTCACGCTGCGTGACCTAGTGGGCCACCGCGCCACCCTGCTGCAGGGCCCACGCTTCGTCGGGACCGGACCCCAGGTTGCCGACCAAATGGAGGAATGGTTCCACGGCGGCGCCTGTGACGGATTCGTACTCGCCGCAACACATCTGCCCGGTGCCTTCGAAGACGTCGTGCGGATGGTCGTGCCGGAGTTGCAGCGGCGCGGACTATTCCGTACCGCGTACGAGGGCGCCACTCTGCGTGAACACTTGGGGCTTGCCCGGCCGGTCTGCAGTCGGTGGGCGGCCTCGCGCGCGCACGCTCATGCCTGAGCATTCGAGGTCGACCGCGATGCTCGACGGTGTACGGGTACTCGACCTCGCCACGCTGGCCGCGGCCCCCTTGGCCGCAACGTATCTGGGCGAGTTCGGTGCCGACGTCATCAAGGTCGAACAGCCAAGTGGCGGCGATCCTATCCGCACCTGGGGCAACCAACGCGACGGTGTCGGGTTGATGTGGAAGTCGGTGTCGCGCAACAAACGTTCGATCACCCTGGACCTGCGCGTACCCGAGGGCCAGGCCCTGTTGCGCCAACTGGTTGAGCATGCCGACGTCGTGGTGGCGAACAACCGCCCGCACACACTGCGGCGGTGGGGCCTGGACTACGCGTCGCTCAGCGCGGTCAACGACCGAATCGTGATGTTGCACATCACCGGCTACGGGCTGACCGGGCCAAAGAGCGAGCGACCCGGCTTCGGCACGCTCGGCGAGGCGATGAGCGGCTTCGCTCACATCACCGGTCAGGCCGACGGGCCCCCGACCTTGCCGCCGTTCATGCTCGCCGACGGCGTCGCTTCGCTCAACGCCGCCTATGCCGTGATGATGGCGCTCTACCATCGCGACGTGCACGGCGCGCGCGGCCAATTGATCGACATCAACCTGATCGACCCGCTTGCGCGGCTGCTGGAGCAGACATTGCTGGGCTACAACCAGCTAGGCCTGGTACCAACCCGGGCCGGCAACCGGTGGGACATCTCGGCGCCGCGCAACACCTACCGCACCCTCGACGGCCGCTGGCTGGCGATGTCAGGCAGCTCCCCCGCGCTGGCGCTGCGGGTGTTCCGTGCGATCGGGCGGCCCGACCTCGCCGACGATATCGACTTCTCAGACCCCCAAGGACGGCTGGCGCGGGCGGAAGAGGTCGACCAGGTTGTCGCCGACTGGGTCGCCACCAAAACCTTGGCCCAGGCCATGGACGTCTTCGACGCCGAACAGGTCGCCGCCGCACCGGTTTACGACATCACCGAGCTGGTGGCCGACGAACAGTTAGTGCATCGCGAAGTGTTCGTGAAGGTCGACGACGACGAATTCGGCGCTATGACGGTGCAGGCACCGGTCCCGCGCTTCTCCGCCTCGACCGGCCAAGTCGATCACCTCGGCCCGCGCCTCGGCGAACACAACGCCGAGGTCTATGGCGACCTGCTCGGCCTGACCCCCACCGAAATCGACAACCTGCACGCCAGAGGCGTGCTCTAACTACCGGAAGGAGATTCACCGATGACCTCGTTGCTACGTCGCTCGGAGCTGGCCATTCCCGCCAGCAATGACACCATGTTCGACAAGATCGCCACTGTGGGAGCCGATCTCGTGTTCCTGGACCTCGAAGACGCGGTCGCCCCAGCTCACAAAGAGACGTCGCGGGAAAAGGCGATCAAAGCGTTGAACGAACTCGACTGGGGTCGCACCGCGCGCGCTATTCGCATCAACGGGCTCGACACGCAGTGGTGCCA
>NZ_JBAPRN010000540.1:0-5089 GCF_049281135.1 Mycobacterium sp.
GTCTGGAACTACGGCTACCGCCAGGGCACCACCGGTTCGAGCATCGGCAAGTCGTTGCTGAAATTCAAAGTCGTCAGCGAGAACACCGGGAAGCCCATCGGTTTCGGTTTATCGGCGCTGCGCCAGATCACTCACGTTGTTGACGCGGTCATCCTCCACATCGGCTACCTGTTCCCGCTGTGGACCGCCAAGCGGCAGACGCTGGCCGACAAGATCATGGCCACGGTGTGCCTGCCGGTGGACGACCGGTAAACCGCGAACTTCGGCTTATGGGTGCGTCCCGATATGACAATTTGTGAGCGTCGCGGGATCGCAATAAAGCCCCGTTAACGGTGGCGGCGGCGGTGGCGGCGCATCGCCCTCCCAGATGGTCCGGGCGACGTTGCCCCCGCCTCCGACGTACCAATATGTGTGGCACACATTCGCATCCCAGCGAACCGGATCCACCCGCAGGTTGCCGGTCTGCACCGGGGGATCTCCGGGGCACCAGTGACAGGGGCCTTCCGGGTGATCTGGGGGACAACCCGGCCACGACTGCGGCGCCGGACCGGGATGCGCTTGCGCAGCACCCACATCGCCGACCCCGGCGACACCGCCCCACAACAACGCGGCCGACGCCAGCCCTATAAGCATTCGCCTCATAGCCCGTCATTGTGGTCGCCCGCAGGCCCTGCGCGCATGGGGAGATTTGCCTATTTTTGTGTTGCGGTGGTCTATGTACGGCGGTCGGCGTGCCCAGGTCGACGTCATCGTGATGACTAGGCTGGTCGTCGATGAGCGACCACGGAGATTTCGCGAAAGCCGGTCTGGCGACCAGGGCCATTCACGCCGGCTACCGGCCCGACCCGGCGACCGGCGCGGTCAATACCCCGATCTACGCCAGCAGCACCTTCGCTCAGGACGGCGTCGGCGGTCTGCGCGGCGGATTCGAGTACGCCCGCACCGGCAACCCGACCAGGGACGCGCTGGAAAGCGCACTGGCCGCGGTCGAAGAGGGCCGCTTCGGACGCGCATTCGGCTCCGGCATGGCGGCCGGCGACTGCGTGCTGCGTGCGCTGCTGCGCCCCGGTGATCACGTGGTCATCCCCGACGACGCCTACGGCGGAACGTTCCGGCTGATCGACAAGGTCTTCACCCAGTGGGGTGTGCAGCACACCCCGGTGGCGTTGTCGGATGTCGACGCTGTCCGCGCTGCGATCAGCCCGCAGACCCGGCTGATCTGGGTGGAAACTCCCACCAACCCACTGCTGTCGATCGTCGACATCGCCGCAATCGCCGAACTTGCGGCGCGGGAAACCGCCGTAAGACGAGCAAAGGTGTTGGTGGACAACACCTTTGCCTCACCGGCATTACAACAGCCGCTGACGTTCGGCGCCGACATCGTGCTGCACTCGACGACGAAATACATCGGCGGGCACTCCGACGTGGTGGGCGGCGCCCTGGTCACCAACGACGAAGAGTTGGACGAGGCGTTCGCCTTCCTGCAGAACAGTGCCGGCGCGGTGCCGGGCCCGTTCGATGCCTACCTGACCATGCGCGGCCTGAAGACGCTCGTACTGCGGATGCAGCGGCACAGCGAAAACGCCGCGGCGATAGCGCAATTCCTTGTCGGCCATCCGTCGGTGGACGCGGTGCTGTATCCCGGTCTACCCACCCATCCCGGTCACCAGGTCGCCGCGCGACAGATGCGCGGCTTCGGCGGCATGGTGTCGGTGCGAATGCGGGGCGGACGCAGTGCGGCGCAGGCGTTGTGCGCCAACACCAAGCTGTTCATCCTCGCTGAGTCGCTCGGCGGGGTGGAGTCGCTGATCGAGCATCCGGGTGCGATGACGCATGCCTCGACGGCCGGCTCGCAGTTGGAGGTGCCGGATGACCTGGTCCGGTTGTCCGTCGGCATCGAGGACATCGTTGACCTGATCGCCGATCTCGAACAGGCGTTGGGCTAGCTCGCCACTAGGAGTGGTAAGGCTCCGCGCTGACCAGCGTGACCTTGACGGTGTTGCCGTTGGGCACGGTGTAGCTGCGGGTCTCACCTTCTTTGGCGTCGATCAGGGCGCCGCCCAGCGGTGAGTTCGGCGAGTAGACCTCGAGCTTGCCCTCGTTGACGCCCTCTTGGCGGGTGGCGATCAGGAAGGTCTCGGTGTCGGACTTGTCGCCGTTGTAGTAGACCTTCACCACCGAGCCGGGCAGCGCGACCCCGGACTGCTTGGGCGCCTCGCCGACCTTGGCGTTGTTGAGCAGGTCCTGCAGCGAGCGGATGCGGGCCTCTTGCTGGCCCTGCTCTTCGCGGGCGGCGTGATAACCACCGTTCTCGCGCAGGTCACCCTCTTCGCGGCGATCGTTGATTTCCGCGGCGATGACCGGACGGTTCGCGATCAATTGGTCGAGCTCAGTCTTGAGCCGGTCGTGTGATTCCTGGGTCAACCAGGTCACCTGGGTGTCCGTCATCTCGTCGTGCTCCTCGTGGTGTCGGTGGGGGCGGCGTCCGCCCCGGCAGGTTGTCGGTCGTGCTGCCGGGCGGCGCCACCACGTGTACTGCCGACCTCAGTAGTCGGGTGGACCCCCTGCGCGGCACATCTGGCCGCTAATGCAGCAATACACGGTCCCAGCCGGAACCGTGCATCCGAGTAGCTTACCACCGACGCCGGGGTGGATGAGGGCGTTTTCTCGCGGTTCGGCGTTTGCCGCCGGGGCGTGCCGGAGCGGGTGTCGTCAGGGTGAGCGCAGGTAGTCGGGCACATCGGTGCCGCAACCGTAGATGTCGCCCACCACGGCCGGCTTACTGGACTTCACGATCGTCGTCACCTGCACCGTCGTCTGGCTGGACGGCGTAACCAGCACCTCGCGCCGGCCCGTTTCGCTGCCGTCTTTCGCCCGCACCCGCACGATGCAGTCGACCGGGCGCGACGGGTCTTTTCGCGTCACGCTGATCGTTACTGACACGGTCTGGTCGTCGATCAGCCGATAGCCGGCCAACGTGCCGGTGACGTCGCTGCGGCCCAGCCGTTGATAGCCGATGACGGCGACCACCACGCCGACCGCGGCCACCACGACGGCCAGGGCGGCGGCCCGGCGTCGGGATGGGCGGAGCAACAGAGCACGCCCGTAGCGGGCCGGTGGCGGTGAGGGGGAACCTTCGGTCATGGTGTGTTGCGGTCCCGGGTGATCTGCCCGAGGTACCGGGTTAGCGAGGCCCGGTGTCCGGGATGGAACTATTAGACCTGGAACTATAGGCGCACAGAAGACAGCACACAGTCAGGGAGCACGTGAGCGAACTGCGGTTGATGGCGGTGCACGCCCACCCGGACGACGAGTCCAGCAAGGGTGCCGCCACTCTGGCCCGTTACTCGGATGAGGGTTGCCGGGTGCTGGTGGTGACCCTGACCGGGGGCGAACGCGGCGACATCCTCAACCCGGCGATGGACCTGCCGGAGGTGCACGGCCGCATCGCCGATATCCGCCGCGACGAGATGGCCAAGGCGGCCGAGATCCTCGGCGTCGAGCACACCTGGCTGGGCTTCGTCGATTCCGGACTGCCGCAGGGGGATCCGCCGCCGCCGCTGCCGGAGGATTGCTTTGCGCTGACGCCCCTGGAGGTGCCCACCGAGGCGCTGGTTCGGGTGGTGCGTGAATTCCGCCCGCACGTGATGACGACCTACGACGAGAACGGCGGCTATCCGCACCCCGATCACATTCGCTGCCACCAGGTTTCGGTGGCCGCATACGAGGCCTCCGGCGACTACCGGCGGTTCCCGGACGCGGGCCCGGTGTGGACGGTGCCCAAGCTGTATTACAACCACGGGTTCCTACGCCAGCGGATGCAGATGCTGCAGGACGAGTTTGCCAAACGCGGGCAGACGGGCCCATTCGAGAAGTGGCTCAAACACTGGGATCCCGCGCACGACGTCCACGCCGACCGGGTGACGACCAGGATCGAGTGCTCGGCGTATTTCGGTCAGCGCGACGACGCGCTGCGCGCCCACGCCACCCAGATCGATCCCAAGGGGGATTTCTTCGCCGCCCCCATTGAATGGCAGCAACGGCTTTGGCCGACCGAGGAATTCGAGCTTGCCCGATCCCGTGTCCCGGTGCGGCTTCCCGAGTCCGACCTGTTCGCCGGAATCGAGGACACACCGTGATGCATCTGCGCCTCGCCGCGCTGGGGCTGCTGGCCGAGCACGGGCCGCACAACAGCGGGCCGGATTTCGGCAAGGCCAGCCCGTTCGGCTTGCTTGTGGTGGTCGTTCTGCTGATCAGCGTGCTGTTCCTGGTGCGCTCGATGAACCGGCACCTCAAGAAGCTGCCGGAGTCCTTCGACCCGCAGCATCCCGAACCGGATCAGGCCGTCGACGACGGGACCATCCAGCAGCATCCCGATGGCCAGCCACCGCATGAGCCGCGCTGACGACGGTCAACAGAGCAGTGCGATCGGAAGATCGCACGGAGGAGCAGCGCCGATGAGCCCGCCGGGTAACCAGCTAGCCCGGGCCGCCAGCCCCTACCTTCGCCAGCACGCCGACAACCCGGTGCACTGGCAGCAGTGGTCGCCGGCCGCGCTGGCCGAAGCCGCGAAACGCGATGTGCCGATTCTGCTTTCGATCGGTTACGCCGCATGCCACTGGTGCCACGTGATGGCCCATGAATCGTTCGACGACGACCAGGTGGCCGCGGCTATGAACGGCGACTTCGTGTGCATCAAGGTGGACCGCGAGGAACGGCCTGACATCGACGCGGTCTACATGAACGCCACGGTCGCGCTCACCGGGCAGGGCGGCTGGCCGATGACCTGCTTCCTGACGCCCGACGGACGTCCGTTCTATTGTGGCACGTACTACCCCAAAGATGCTTTTCTGCAGCTCCTTTCGGCTGTATCCAGCACCTGGAATGAGCGTCGCAATGAGGTCGAGCAGAGCTCGGATCACATCGCGGACGAATTGCGGTCAATGGTATCCGCATTGCCCGACGGGGGCCCGCAGGTCGATCCGGCGCTATGCGACCACGCCGTCGCCGCGGTCTTGCGCGACGAGGACACCGCGCACGGCGGCTTCGGTGGCGCGCCGAAGTTCCCTCCGTCGGCGCTGCTGGAGGC
>NZ_JBAPRN010000541.1:0-4660 GCF_049281135.1 Mycobacterium sp.
GCGTAGTTGATCGACGGTGGCAGCTTGTCGTGTTGCAGCGCCAGCACCATCTTGGAGAGGCTTGCCGCGCCGGCCGCCGATTCCATATGCCCGACATTGGTTTTCACCGCGCCCAACAGGAGCGGCTTGTCGGCGGGACGGCCGCGCCCGACCACCTTGCCCAGTGCCTGCGCCTCGATCGGGTCACCGAGCACGGTGCCGGTGCCGTGTGCCTCGACGTAGTCGATGGTGCGCGGGTTGATGCCGGCGTCCTTGTAGGCCCGGCGCAGCACATCGGCTTGCGCGTCAGGGTTCGGCGCGATCAACCCGTTGGACCGGCCGTCGTGGTTGACCGCGCTGCCGGCGATCACGGCGAGAATCTGGTCGCCGTCGCGGCGCGCGTCGTCGACCCGCTTGAGCACCAGCATCGCGCCGCCCTCGGAGCGGGTGTAGCCGTCGGCGTCGGACGAGAACGACTTGATCCTGCCGTCCGGCGAAAGCACCTGGCCGATTTCGTCGAAGCCGAGCGTCACCGCGGGGGTGATCAGCGCGTTGACCCCACCGGCCATCGCGACGTCGCACTCGCCGTTGCGCAGCGCCTGCACCGCCTGATGGGTGGCGACCAGCGAACTCGAGCAGGCGGTGTCCACCGCGACCGACGGGCCGTGGAAGTCGAAGAAGTACGAAACCCGGTTGGCAACAATCGAACTCGCCGTACCGGTGATCGCATAGGGGTGGGCGACGGTCGGGTCTGACATCGCCAGGTAGCTGTAGTCCATCACCGAGGTTCCGACGTACACGCCGACGGACTCGCCGCGCAGGCTGGACGCCGGAATACGCGCGTGCTCGAGCGCCTCCCAGGTCAGCTCCAGCGTCATCCGCTGCTGAGGGTCGATGTTGTCGGCTTCGGTCTTGGACAGTGCGAAGAACTCGGAGTCGAATCCCTTGATGTCGCTGAGGTATCCACCACGAGTGCGGGCCTTCTTGATCCGCTCGGCCAGCCGCGGCTCCTCCATGAACTCCGACCAGCGGCCCTCGGGCAGGTCGGTGATCGCGTCGCGACCTTCCAGCAGCGCCTGCCAGGTCTGATCGGGAGTGTTCAGGTCGCCGGGCAACCGCGTGGCCAGGCCCACCACGGCGATGTCGACGCGCTCGACCGGCCCGGTGCGGGTCCAGTCGGTGTCGTCGTCGCCGGTTTCGGTCTCGGGGTCGCCCTCGACGATCCAGGTGGCCAGCGATTCGATCGTCGGGTGCTCGAACGCGACGGCGATCGACACCGTCACCCCGGTGTGGTCCTCGATGTCGGCGGCCATCGCCACCGCGTCGCGTGAGGACAGGCCGAGCTCCACCATCGGCGTTGCCTCGGCGATCGCATCGGGCGACTGCCCGGTGGCCTGGCCGATCCAGGTGCGCAGATAACGCCGTACCTCGGCGACGGTCATGTCGGTCCGGGCCGGAGCGGCTTCGGTTGTCATGCGCCGCTCCTCTTCATCGCTGCGCTCTGCATCGTCACCGGCGGGCGTCGGCTGAATATCGAGGTCGGTGTCAGTCATAGTCGCGATCAATCAGTTTGGTCAGGGAAGGAGTTCGGAGCCGCGGTACCGCTGCGCAGGGTGCCGTCGATGTAGGCGGCGCGGCATGCGCGGCGGCCGATCTTGCCACTGGAGGTCCTGGGCACAGATCCGGCCTGCACCAGCAGGACGTCGCGCACGGTCACCCCGTGGCGGACGGCGATGGCCGCGCGGATGTCGTCGGCGATGGGCTGGTAGTCGAGCTTGTGCGCACCTGCGGCACGCTCACCGACGATCACCAGCTGCTCGGAGCTGTCCTCCGGGTCGTACTTGAGGCCGGCGTGCGGGTCGTCGAAAACCGTGGTGGGCAGTTGGTTGGTGGGCACCGAGAACGCAGCCACGTAGCCCGGCCGCAAGGCCCGGCTGGCTTCCTGCGCTGAGTACTCGAGATCCTGCGGGTAGTGGTTACGTCCGTCGACGATGACCAGGTCCTTGACTCGGCCGGTGATATAGAGGTGATCGTTGTGGTAGGTGCCGTAATCACCGGTGCGCACCCACGTCCCGTCATCGGCGGCGCCTTCGGCGCGTGAGGGGTTGGTGCGGGACTTGAGGATGTTCTTGAACGTCTCCTGCGTCTCTTCTTTCCGGTTCCAATATCCGGCGCCCATGTTGTTGCCGTGCAGCCAGACCTCGCCGATCTGCCCGTCGGGCAATTCGGTGGCGGTGTCGGGGTCGACGATGATCGCCCACTCGCTGACACCGATTTTGCCGGCGGAGGCCTGCGCGACGCCGTTCGGCGCATCGGCAGCCACCTCGACGAACCGTCCGATGTTCAGCGCCTCCCGGTCGACATGGATGATCGTCGGCGGCTCGTCCATCGGGGTGGTCGAGACGAACAGGGTGGCCTCGGCCAGGCCGTAGGACGGCTTGATCGCCTTCTCCTGGAAGCCGTAGGGCCCAAACGCGTCGTTGAATTTACGTATCGATGCCGCCGACACCGGCTCGCTGCCGTTGAGAATCGCCTTGACGTTGCTCAGGTCCAGCGGCGGCTCACCGTCTTTGGGCAGGCCGCGCAGCGCCGCGTGTTCGAAGGCGAAGTTCGGCGCGGCCGAGAAGACCCCACCGGCCTCGCCCTCCTTGCGCGCAAGCTCGCGTATCCACCTGCTGGGCCGCCGCACAAAGGCCGCGGGCGTCATGAACGTGAACCGGTAGCCGACCACCGTCGACAACAAGGTGGTGATCAGGCCCATGTCGTGGAAGAACGGCAGCCAGCTCACACCGCGGTCGCCGTCCTGGCCCTCCAGGGCGTGGATCACCTGGACCACGTTGGTCGGCAGGTTCAGGTGGGTGATCTCGACGCCGGTCGGGGTGCGGGTGGATCCCGAGGTGTACTGCAGATAGGCAACGGTCTCGTGGTTGGCCAGCACGGGCTCCCAGGTGCTGGCGACGTCATCGGGCACCGCATCGACGGCGATCACACGCGGCCTCTCCTTGGCCGGCCGGCTGCGGAAGAACTTGCGTACCCCCTCGGCGGAGTCGCTGGTGGTCAGGATCGCCGCCGGGGTGCAGTCATCGAGCACGGCGTGCAGCCGGCCGACGTGTCCCGGCTCGGCGGGGTCGAACAGCGGCACCGCGATCCGGGCGGCGTACAAGGTGCCGAAGAACGCGGTGAGGTAGTCCAGGCTCTGCGGGCACAGGATGGCGACGCGGTCACCCGGCTGGGTCACCTGCTGAAGCCGGGCGCCCACCGCACGATTGCGGGCACCGAATTCGGACCACGAAATATCCTTCGCGACGCCCTCACGTTCGGTGGAGAAGTCCAGGAACCGGTAGGCGAGCTGGTCGCCGCGCACCTTCGCCCACTTCTCGACGTGACGAACCAGGTCGGTGTTGTCCGGGAACTTGATCTGGCCGTTCTTGTCGATGAACGGGTTGTGGTACGCCATGCCATGCACTCCTGTCAGAACTGTTCTCGGTCGGCCGCGGTACTGCGGAGCGGGCCGACGGCTACGTCCGACGCGGGTCGGCCAGCCGGACGCCGCACGTTTCGCCTGCGCAGGGATGTCGCGAACGGCAAACCTCACCGATGCTACCGACGGCACGCCCGACAATCCGCAACGCATCGACGCGATCGCCCGATACAGCTGCTCTTAAATTCCTCTTAATGTTAGTGGCCGGTGCGCCGCGGACCAAATCTGAAGGTACAACTTGTCGCAATCGTGACCAGTGACGCAGGGCCGTAGGTTGTAAGCCTGATCACCCGTGTTTGGGCTCAGTCATGTTTTGGATGGGGGGCATTCGCGATCGCATTGTGCGCCCAATTCAGCGACCACTCCGTCGCCGGCTGGCCGTCCAGGCTCCAGAACTGAGTGGTCGCGTACAGCGCGTGCACCGGCGCGCCCGCGCCGCCTGCCAGGATGTCCAGCGTCCTGGGCAGATTCGCCAGGCTGAACGCCTCCGGCGGGGCCGCACAGATCAGGTCGCCGGCGCCGCAGATCTCGTTGGTCCTGGCGTTGAGCGCACCGAAACCGCCTGGTCGCGGGCCCGTCATCGTCAAGCCGAGGTTGGACAGCACCGGCACCTCGTGCAGGATGATCTCGGCGCCTTCGCCCGGCGGATTGGGTCCGATTTCCTGGCCCACGCCCTGCTGGCGGCGGCCGTCGGCGATCAACGTCACACCGAGCACCAGGTCGTCGTCCACCGGGCCGCGCCCGCTTCCGACGTCGCTGGCGATGTCGCCGGCGATTATCGCGCCCTGCGAGAACCCCACCAGCACGTAGCCGGTCAGTGGGCACTTGACGTTCATGTCCGTCATCGCCTTGACCGCCGCACGGGTGCCCTCGGCCCGACTCTGGTCGTAGGAGATCTGCGTGTCGCTGCTCAGCGGGTTATGGAACTGGGCGGTGTAGGGGACGGTGTAGGTCTCAACCCGGCTCGAGTTGAACTGCTCGCGGATCGGCCGGGTGACGTTGAGCAACAACGCCTTCGGGAACTGGACCGGGTTGAGCGGGTCGTCCTGCAGCGACGACTCCCAGGTGCCGGGAATCGAGATCAGCTGCACATCGGGGCAGCTGGAGTCCTGCGAGGCCGGCCGCGGCTTGTGCGGGTAGGCCGCACCGCTGGTCGGCGGCACGATGCTGGGCGGCACCGCGCTCGGCGGGGTATCCCGC
>NZ_JBAPRN010000542.1:0-7891 GCF_049281135.1 Mycobacterium sp.
CCGGGTGCGCTGTCCAGCGATGCCCGGCATCGATTGGCCCGCGTTGCGCTTTCGCTGGGTCTGCCGCACGACGTCACGGCGCGCCAACTGGTCGAGCACCTGGTGGCGGCGCAGGCGAAAACCCCAATTCCGCCAAAGCTGCTCGCACCAGATGCGGCACCGTGCAAGCAGAACATTTTGTTGGGTGCCGATGCGACGCTGGATCGTTTTCCGATTCCGCTCGTGCATCCCGATGATGGTGGTCGCTATCCGAACACCTGGGGAGTCATTGTGGCGCGAACACCCGATGGGCGGTGGACGAACTGGTCGATCTCGCGGATCATGATGCTGGACAACCGCCACATGACCGGCTTGTTTTTGCCTCAGCAACACATCGGGATGATCTGGGCGGAATGGGAAAAACTAGGTAAGCCAATGCCATTCGCTGTCGTGCAAGGCGGTGACCCCGGTGTGCCGATCGTTGGCGGGATGCCCATTCCCGAAGAGGTCGATGAAGGCACGTTCCTGGGCACGCTCTACGGCGAACCGGTCGAAGTGGTCAAGTGCGAGACCAACGATCTGCAGGTACCTGCGGGGGCCGAGGTCGTCATCGAGGGCCATGTGTCGATCACCCGCGACGCCACCGAAGGACCGTATGCCGAATTCCACGGGTATGCGCTTCCCGAGACCTCACCTGAGCCGGTGTACACGATCGAGGCGATCACCTACCGCGACAACCCGATCTGGCCGATCAGCGCCACCGGCCGCCCGCCCGATGACTCGCAAATCGCCCCGGCACTGGGGGTGTCGGCGGAAGTTCTGGCGTTATTGCGTAACGCGGGCCTGCCCATCACGACGGCGTGGCTGCTCGTGGACACAGCATGCCACTGGATGATCATCACCGTCCCGCGGCATTGGCGCGACGTGCAACCGCACACCAACAGCGCCGAATTCGTGCACCGGATCGGGGAGCTGATGAGCGCCAACCGGGTAGGTCACATGTGTCCGGTGACCTACGTGCTGGACGACGACATCGACCCAGCGAACACCTCGGATGTGCTGTGGGCACTCGGCACCCGCACCCATCCCAGTCAGCGCCAAGAGCACTGGGAGGTCCCGATCTTGCCGTGGTATCAGTGCTACACCGAGCACGAGAAGCATAGCGGGCGTGGGCCGATCGTCGTCCATGACGGGTTGCTCACCGCCCTCGAGGACGGGGAGGCGCGCCCGGCGACGTTCGACAGTCTCTACCCCGCAGAACTCCGCCAAAGCGTAATCGCCGCCGAACAGCGTGGAACGCCAACGTAATCCGGTTAGGTGAACAGTTCACTTCGCTGCGAGATGTATTCCTGCACTGAGTGCGCAGGACGGCCCGTGAGGTCTTCGACAACATGGGTTAGCCGGTTGTAGCGGGCCGCTGAGTCGCTGCTCGGGGCGTGGGCCGTGGTGCGCGCATTCATTTGTCAGCTTCGGGCAGAGCGAACATGGTGTGCACAGAAGCGACCGCGGTTGCTCCTTCGCCCATCGCCGCGGCCACGCGCTTCACCGACCCGAGTCGGACGTCGCCCGCGGCAAAGACACCTGGGATAGAGGTTTCGAAGGGCAGGGGCCGGCGTCCTAGTGTCTCCCAGCGCGGTCCGAGATCATGGTCGAGCTGCGTATCGGTGCGAATGAAACCGGCTTTCTCGGTGGCGATGTTCGGCAGCCACGTCGTGTCGGGCAGCGCACCGATGAAGCAAAACAGGCCCTCGCTGGCAAGCGTGGTGGTCTTCCCATCGGGGCGGTGGGTGATGGTGACCGATTCCAGGCACTCGGTGCCGTCTACGGCGGTGACCTCGGTGCGGGTCGCGACGGTGATCGCGGGATGGTTAACGATTCGGTCCACGAGGTAGGCCGACATGTTGGTATGAATGCTCTCTCCCCGCAGAATCAGGGTGACGTGGGCGCAGCGGGCGGCGAGGAATAGTGCTGCCTGTCCCGCCGAGTTCGCCCCGCCGATGACCACGACCGGGGACTGTACACAGCGACGTGCTTCCAATTCCGTGGCGGCGTAGTAGATCCCGCAGCCTTCGAACTCGGCCCAGCGGGGCAGCGGCAATGTCTTGTAGCGGGCGCCGGTGGCGACGATGACGGCGCGCCCGGTGATGTGTGATTTGTCGTCGAGGGTCAGTCGGGTTACGCGGTTAGGCAGCGTTTCTAGATCCACCACTCGGCATGGCGCATACAGTTGCGCACCGAATTTCAGCGCTTGTACCGCGGTCCGGCGAGTGAGTTCAGCGCCGCTGAGCCCGCGGGGAAACCCCGGATAGTTTTCGATCCGTGAGCTGGCGCCCGCTTGTCCGCCGGGCGCGACGGAGTCGAGCATGATGGTGCGTAGGCCCTCCGATGCCCCATAAACCGTCGCTGCCAACCCGGCTGGTCCTCCGCCGATTACGACGAGATCGGACAGTTCGGTCGCGGGATCCGACCTCGCCAGCCCTATTCGCTGCGCCAGCTGTGTCGGGTTGGCGTTCAGCAGGACCCCGTCCGGCAAAAGCACTGCCGGCAGGTCTTCCGGTTGCAGGTCCAGGCTTGCGCGCATTGCCATGCCGCGCGGCGAGGCCGCATCGGTCCATACGTGTGGCAGCTCCATTCGCTCGGCGTAGACCTGCAGCGTCAATGCCGGTGCCGAATTGCGACGGCCGATAATCTCGAGGGTGTCGGCAAGTGCGGTCTTCAGCCGCCCGCGTCGGAAATACGATGCGGTCAGGATGATGTCAGAAAGCTCGGCATCCTGCGCCATGAGTTGCCGAAACGACTGCGGTCCAATGCGATAGATCGTCCCGGGCTCTCGAGCGCACGCCGTCATAAACATGCGTTCTCCGGTGAACAGGCTCAGTTCACCGAGGAATTCGCCGGGTCCCATCTCGGCGATCCGAACAGTTCCCTGATCGGAGATGGAGTCGCAGAGCAAGTCCACTCGACCTGATTCGATGAGAATGAGGTCGACGCGGCTGTCGCCCGGCTTATAGAGCAGGTCGCCGGGGGCGATGGTTTCGAGCGACCCGTATGCGCGCAGGCGGACCATCAGCTCCTGGCTTAGAACCGGTCGGCGATCGTCCGAACCCTGCCCCGCTACAGCGTGTGCGTCGTCGTCTTGGCGCCGCGACGCTGTCGTGCCGTCATCCGAGGGTGGGTGGCGAGGTGGCATCGGGATCGCCCTTGTCCGTTCGGCGGTGGTCGCGAATAAACGTTACTTGACATCGAAGATGTGAGGTCGCGAGGCGGCGATAGGTCACATATTCAGGTGACCGGGGGTTGGCTCAGCGGAGCGTGATGTGGGGCCCTGTCGTCCCATTCACCCTCACCCATTTTCACGAGGGACTGCCACCCTTGTGGATACCACGATCTGGCCGGGCGCGCGCCGCCTCAGCCTGGCGTCGAATCTTTTAGGCAAGGCCGACGCGGCTGAGCGTCTGATCGACTTCGCTTCGTGACGCCGATCTCGTCACCTGCGATCCACTACAGAAACGCTCGCCAAGGCTGCCGGGGCGGCGAGTCGGCTGGGGGATATAGCGGCCGCAACGCGGCGGGTGGACGGAACGGCGCCCAATCGCCGAGCGGCTGAGCCAACCGGTCGGCGACGGCCCAGATCACCGCGGGGTGGTAACCGAACCCCAAATGGCTGCCGACCACCGCGATGTTCTCGGCCCGCGCGGACGGTACGTCGAGGCAGGCCTGCCAGGCGACGATGCCGTCGTACCGGGAGTAGATCGAGGTAGCCGGCACCGGTAGTGCGCCTACGCTGGACTCCAGCGGCAATTCCTTTGGCAGGACATGCAAGTGGGCGTAGCGGTCGTAGGCGCGGCGGGCCCGGGACTGACGTTCGTGGGCGAGACGGATCGGGCTGCCAAGCGTGATGACCTGGCGCACCGCGGTCGGAGTGTTGCGGCCGAGAATGCGAGCGTAGATGCCGCCGAGGCTCCAGCCGATCACGCTCACTTCGGAGTCGTATCGCGACCGCAGGTCGAGCAGGCGGTTCTGTAGTCCGGCGACCGTCGCAGCTGTCGGGCCGAGATTGCGCCCGAGCCGCCAGCCGTGTACGCGGTAGCCCAGGTCGCGCAGGATACGACGCAACGCCCAGGTGGAATCGTCGTCTGCCAGCAGGCCCGGCAATACCAAAACCGGTTGCTGATCGCCAACCGGCAGTAGTTGCCTTAGCGGCAATGCGGCGACGAGCAGACCGAACTCGGCCATGGCACGGGCGGGGTCTGTGACAAAGAGCCACGATGGGGGAGGGCTCGCCCCGTCGGTGTCGCCGGGTATCTGCCAGCGCCACGTCGGGCTCGACATCAGCTGGCCCCGACCGCGTCCGACAGTGCGACGATCTCGTCTTGGAGCGCGTCGATGATCAGATCGACATCGGG
Organism: Mycobacterium sp.; assembly: GCF_049281135.1. GTDB lineage: Bacteria > Actinomycetota > Actinomycetes > Mycobacteriales > Mycobacteriaceae > Mycobacterium. The sequence goes on from NZ_JBAPRN010000542.1 coordinate 4,386, forward strand.
CACCAGATCGCGATCGGCCAGTGCGCCGAAGTTCAGCTTGCCGTTGGACCCCAAGACGGTCAGGTTGAGCCCCTGTCCGTCGGCGATCGCCGAGAGCGGGTAGATGCCGTCGAGGCGCGCCCCGCACAGGTAGAGATCGACGTTTGGCCCGGGAACGTTGGAAATAACCAGGTTGAACGGCGGGACTCGTTCCAGTAACCGCAGTCGGGTGGCCAGCCGGTTGGCCTGATTCGCCAACGCCGGCATGGAGAACTCGGCGATGTCGGTGAGCAGGTCGGCGGGCAGTGCGTTGTGCTGATCCTTCGCCGCGCCCATCGCCTCATGCGCAGCGGCCAGCCGCGCAGCGGGGTCCGCTAAATGCGTTGGGAGCGAGGCGATGACGGCCGAGACCCGGTTGCCGTGGGTGCCTTTTTGTTCTTCGGTGCGGATCGACACCGGGACGGCGGCCACGAGTGGTCGCTCGGGCAGGGCATCGTGTTTCTGGAGCCAAACGCGCAGCGCGCCGGCGCACAGCGCCATCACAACATCGTTGACGGTCACGCCGGCGGCGTTCTTGATCGATTTGACGTCCGCAAGCGCGACGCTGGTGAAGGCCCAGCGACGATGCGGTCCGATGTTCTTGTTGAACGGAGTTGCCGGTGCGATCAACGGCGGAGCCGAAAGGACGACGCCGCGGTCGCGGCGCAACAAGAACCTGTCGATGAGCGGCAGCCAGGGGCGTGCGGGACTGCTGACAAGGGCGGGCAGAGAGCGCACGATCCCCGCCGACACCCGCGCGGCCCGAACCGGGTTGGTTGCCAGCGACGCAGCGCTGCGCGCTAGGAGCTGCGCCGCTCCGGGCTCGTCTTCGGGGCGCCATGAGTCTGGCTCGCCGACGTCGCGCGGCTCCGGTGAGGTGTCCATCAACGAGGCGAGCAAGTCGTTCCCCGACACCCCGTCGATGGCCGCGTGATGCACCTTGACGTAGACCGCCTGCCTGCCATGCTGCAGGCCGTGTATGAGGTAGACCTCCCACAGCGGACGGCGGCGATCCAGCGGCCGCGCGTGCAACCGTGCCGCCTGAATTGCCAGCTGGCGATCATCGCCCGGTGCCGGTAACCCCAGCTCGCGGACATGGAACTCGATGTCGAAATCGGGGTCCTCGATCCAGTACGGCTGATCTAGGCCAAAGGGAACCTGCACCAAGCGGCGGCGAAACAGCGGGGCCAGCGGCAAACGGGACTCGATGAGCTCCGTCAGCCGCTCGACAGTCACTGCCTGGCCGCCCGCCGGCGGATCGAGGACAGACACGCTGCCCACGTGCCCGTAGGCCGTGGGCGAGTCGAGCGCTAAGAATGCTGCGTCCAAACCGGTTAGCTGCTGCATGACACCCTCCGGTACGAACTCGAATCAAACGTAAGCCGAGTATCGACCATGTTAGAACCAGTTGTCGTCCAAATCGGTGGTGGTTCGGTCGCCGCTATCGAGGAGGTCGAACTGTGCGGTCGTTTTGGGGAGTTCGTAACGGAAGAAGTACCGTGCGGCCAGGCGCTTGCCGTCGAAGAAGTCTCCCGCCTTGCGGTGCGCGGCAAGCGCCTGCTGCAGCCAGATCCAGGCCAGAACCACGTGGCCGACGGCTTCGAGGTAGATCGTGGCGTTCGCCAGGGCGCTGGCCGGATCAGCGTCCTTCCACAGCACTCCGCTGGTGTGCTCGACCCGGAGCGCCGCCGATGTCAGCGTGGTTGCCCACCCAGCCAGTGGATCTCCCACCGCCGACGCCTGGTCGGCCGTGTCCCGGATTTTGTCGAGCAGCAAGCGCAGGCCTCGTCCGCCGTCGATGAGCACCTTGCGACCAAGAAGGTCGAGTGCGTGAATGCCGTGGGTACCCTCGTGGATGGAGTTGAGCCTGTTGTCCCGGTAGAGCTGTTCGACGTTGTAGTCCCGGGTGTAGCCGTACCCACCGTGGACTTGGATGGCCAGGCTGTTGGCCTCGACAGCCCATTGCGACGGCCAACTCTTGGCGATAGGAGTCAATACCTCAAGCAGAAGCCTGGCGTCGTCGCGTCCGATATCGGTTGGCGCGGAGAGCGTTTCGTCGATGAGGCGGCCACAATAAAGACCGAGCCCCAATGCGCCTTCGACGTAACTCTTTTGAGCCAGCAGCATTCGGCGTACATCGGGATGGGAGATGATCGGGATCTCGTCGACGGACTTACCACGCGACAGCGGTCTGCCCTGCAGCCGGGTGCGGGCATAGGCCAGCGCCTGTAGATAGCCCGTGTAGCCCTGAGCCGTAGCCGACAGTCCGACGCTGACCCTGGCTTCATTCATCATGTGGAACATCTGCCGCAACCCGTCGAACTCGTTTCCGACGAGATAGCCGATCGCGCCGCTGCGTCCATCGGGTGTGATCGACTCGTCGCCAAAATTCAGCAGCGCGTTGGTCGTTCCGTGATTACCCATCTTGTGGTTCAGGCCGACCAGCACCACCGAGTTACGCGACTCCGGGCGTCCGCCGTCGTCGACGAGATGCTTCGGAACGATGAACAGCGAGATTCCTTTGACACCCGCCGGGCCTCCGGGTGTCTTGGCCAGCACGAGATGAACGATATTGTCGGACATTTCGTGATCACCGCCGCTGATCCACATCTTGGTGCCGGTGATCCGGTATGTTCCATCCTCCTGCCGGACCGCTCGAGTCGTGATGTTGGCCAGCGATGAGCCCGCGTGCGGTTCGGACAGGCACATCGTTCCCTGATATCGGCCGTCGAGCATCGGGCGCACCCAGGTGTCGATTTGCTCCTTGTTCCCATAGGCGGCCAGCAAGTGTGCGTTGGCCACGGTCAGGCCCAGGTAAGCGGCGGTGCTGACGTTGGCGGCCTGCAGCCACGCGAACGCTGCCCTCGATACCACGTACGGGAGCTGGTATCCGTCAACGTCGTGGTCGAAGTCGCCGGCCAATAGGCCCGCGGCGCCCGCCGCCGACAGCGCCTCTTTCACCTCGGGCAGCGTGGTCACGGTGCCGTCACAATTGACGAATGGTTCCTCTGTGTCAGCGGTCTTAAAGTGCGGCGCAAAGCGTTTGATCGCGATATCGGCGGCTAGATCAAGCACGGAGTCGAAGGACTCTATCGAGTGCTCGCGGTACCGGGGCCGGTCACACAGTGCTCCCACGTCGAGCCATTCGTAGAGCAAAAAGTCGATGTCGCGCGGATTCAGCAATGGAGGGTGAGAGTCGGCGTAGATGCGCTTCATGGGCTAGCTCACTCCCCACCGGTTGGCAAGCGCCTTATGCTCAATGTCCTTGGCGAATAGCGGTGTTTCCTCGGCATTGTGGGCCCTCAACGCCTGCTCCGCTGCCTCGCTCGCCTTGGCGAGGGGGACGCCGCGCTTCTCCAGCGCTTCGAGATAGCCAGGTGCTGAGCGGACTTCGACGCTGTTGGTAAACCGCGATGTCCCCGAATCGATTTCGTCGGCGACGAACATCCAGACCACGCCGACCTTGACACTGCTGCCGATTTCCGGAC
>NZ_JBAPRN010000543.1:0-3021 GCF_049281135.1 Mycobacterium sp.
AGGGCGCCGACATCATCGCGATTGACATCTGCCGCGACATCGACACGGTCCGCTATCCGGGGGCCACTGAAGACGACCTCGCTCAAACCGTGAAACTCGTTGAAGCCCTTGATCGTCGGATTATCGCCGCCACGGCCGACGTACGTGATCTACCCGCGTTGCAGGCCGTCGCTGAGCGGGCCGTCGACGCCTTCGGGGCGATCGACGTCGTCGTCGCCAACGCCGGTATCGGAACCTTCGGATCAGCGCTCGAACTCGACGAGCAAACCTGGCAGACGATGCTTGACGTGAACCTCACCGGCGTGTGGAAGACGGTTAAGGCCGCTGCGCCGACCATGATCGAACGCGGCAACGGCGGCTCGATCATTCTGATCAGCTCAGTCGCGGGGCTGACTGCGTATCCCCACTTGGCTCATTACGTCACCGCCAAACACGGCGTCACCGGACTCATGCGCGCCTTGGCGGTCGACCTGGCTCCGCATGGTATCCGGGTGAATTCGATCCATCCCGGCACCGTCGACACTCCCATGATTGCCAACGCGGATACCTACACAAGGCTGACCGGACTCGACGGCGCTACTCGTGATCAAGTCGCCGAGATCATGACGGGTATGAATGCCCTACGCGTACCCTGGCTTGACGCCGAGGACATCGTACCGGCGGTGGTGTACCTCGCTTCTGACGAGAGTTGTTATGTCACCGGAACCACCACCGTGATTGACGCTGGCAGCGTGTTGCCGTTCAAGATCCCGCACAGCTGATTCGCCGTCGCGCCTGCGCAGACCGCGCACCATTTGCGACGATACGATTCCAGGGCGGTTCTCTCGAATCTACCGACTGTGGTGTCGATCACCGTCTGTGATGTTCTCGATTATCGAATCAGCGGACTTCAAGAAGTTCAGCGAGCCATAGAAACCCGATTCCCGGCGCTGCATACTTTCGTCTCGGTTGGCCGCACCGATCCAGCTACTCAGCCATGCGTCTAACCGGCATGCGTCACCTTTGGATTGCGAAGCTCCACCGTGGCCGCTGGCTGACCACACTACTGACGACACTTACGCGCCGAACTACGCCCACAACCCATGTGTTTGTCGCCGAAAGTGCGCGCGACGCTATCGGCGACGCGGAAGGTTTCGACTGGGCAGTCGCCGGTTCACGACGTCTCAAGGACGTCAGCGGTGAGGTCAAGCTATTCCGGGTCAGCCGATCGCGGGCGTGACACTGAGTGCGACTAACTTCCCGATCGGATCACGGCAGCGGCCGACGCCTGTCCAACAAACTTCTGCGACAGGTGGGGAAAGGGGCGGAATCGAGTACGGCGCGTACTGTGTCAGCTTCTGGCCTTAAACGAGCCTTAAGACGCCGCGGCTATCAAACCCTGTAGCGCGTCGAGCCGTCCGATCCGAAATCGCCTTCGATGTCTGGGTTATTCAGAACATCCCACGTGTGCCGACGTGCTGCATCTACCAGCCTGTCGTTTAGTCGGGTTCGGTCTGGCAGCAGTCTTGACGCTGGGCGGTGCAGATGTCGATGAAGACACCACTGTCAAACCGCTTGTTGTCGGCTCGGGGTTCCCTCGTTTCACCGTGGTATAACAAAATAGATATATATATTGTACTTTTGGTGTCGTGGTACTAGGACCGTTGGAACGCCCGGCCCGGACTTCGGGGTGCGGAGGTTGCCGCGACCGCATGGACAGGAGAGGCTCATGAAGGTTATTGCGTCGGTCGACGACGCCCTCGCGTCAGTCGGTGACGACCTCGGCGCCGGCGAGTGGAAGCTGATCGACCAGCAACGCATAGACGCGTTCGCCGACATCACCGACGACCACCAGTGGATCCACACCGACGTCGACCGCGCCAGGAACGAAAGTCCTTATGGTTCAACGATTGCCCACGGCTTTTTGACTCTGTCGTTGATCCCGGCTCTCAAGAGGGGCAACTACAGCGTCGAGAACGCGCAAATGGGCATCAATTACGGCTTGGGCAAGGTGCGGTTCATCAACGCGGTGACTGCGGGATCGCGAATCCGGGTCCGCTCAACAGTATCTGACGCGACAAAAGTGGCCGACGATACCGTCGATCTGACGATACGCCAGACGGTTGAGATCGAGGGATCCGACAAACCTGCCGTGGTTGCCGACCTAATCGCGCGCTACGTCTTCTAACGTCGTTGGGGTCTGCTCGCCAGGACGCAGTTACACCGACCGTGCTGCGGCCACGCGTGCTTCGCGAGATCTGGCCGACCCATCGGTATGCCCGTCGATCGGCTCAGCGGTACCGGTCGCAGTGCTGACCGTTCTCGCCGCCCGGGTTTGGTGGCCGTGACCGAGCGGGGCGACGGGTAGCAGGACGCTGTGGGCGCCTTTGAAGTCCACGTTCAATCTCTTCCGTTGAAGCCAACGCCGCTGCACTCAGCTATTTACCACTGGACCCTAGGGCTGCCGACTATCAAGTCCCACAACATGTCCGGGTCGTGCGCCACCGCCAGTGCGTCTCGGCCTAGCCGGCGGGCGTGTTCGGCCGTAGCGCCGAACTCGGTGCTCCAGCTTCGTGCGCGCAGGGTCGCCAGCCACAGCGGATGCTCGAAGGTGGTGCCGATTGCGCCGTGCAACTGATGGGCGATGGTTGTCACTGGTTCGACAGCGCATCCCAAGACCACTTTGGCGACGGTGACGGCGTAGGCGGTCTGTTCGGCGCCAAAGCCGTAATCAGATGCTGCTGCCACCGCTAACACAGTTGCAGCACGGGCATTTTCGATCTCACCCGCCATCGCAGCCAGCGAGTGCTGGACGGCCTGGAACTGGCTGAGCGGGCGGCCGAACTGGACACGCTCGCGGGCATGGGCAACAGAGAGCTTTGCTGCGACATCTAACGCACCGAGCATCTGAATGCAACGTGCGAACGCGCCACGCCGACGCAGCAGTTCACCGGCCGATGAGTCGAGGCGGCTCAGCGAACCCAGCGCGACGTCGAAGCTCACGCGATCCCGAGGCTCGCCGGCCAGATTGTGGGCGTATTC
>NZ_JBAPRN010000544.1:0-5623 GCF_049281135.1 Mycobacterium sp.
CGTGCTGTGCAAACCACGCGATATCTTCACCGAGCAAACCGTCACCCGACTGGCCCAGGTAGCCGGCGTCGTCGCCAGCGAAACCCGCCCGACCGACGACGGCATCGGCCAGACGCGTTCCGGCGTCTCGCCCGCCCACCTGAGCCAGCAGCAGCTCGATGAGCTGGATCAGCGCTACGACATCGCGGACATTTTGCCGCTCACCCCCCTGCAGCAGGGGTTGTTGTTCCACTCCAGGGCGAACGCCGAGGATCATGTTGATCTGTATGCGCTGCAGCTTGATTTCGGCGTAGCCGGCGCTCTTGATTCCGACCGGCTGCGCGAAGCCGTGCACACGGTGGTAGCCCGGCATCCGAACCTGGCGGCACGATTCTTGGACGAGTTCGACGAGCCGGTGCAGATCATCCCGGCTGATCCTGTGCCGGGGTGGCGCTATGTCGATCTGGGCGGCGGCCTCAACGTCGATGAGCAGATCTCGCGGGTGTGCGCCGCCGAGCGCGCCGCCGTATGCGACCTTGGCGGCCCTTCTGCGTTTCGGGTGGCTTTGCTCCGCATCGCGCCGGAGCGGCACCGGTTGGTGCTGACCAACCACCACATCGTGCTCGACGGCTGGTCGTTGCCGGTCCTGCTGAGGCAGATTTTCGCCAGCTATGACGGACGACCACTCGCTTCAGCCGGGTCGTATCGGACACTCTTTACCTACCTGGCAGATCGTGATCTTGATGCCGCCCTCGCCGCTTGGCGTGATGTGTTGGCGGGCTTCGACACCCCGACCCTGGTAGACCCGTCGGATCGATTGGGCCTGGGCGCTCGAGGCGCGCATTCGTTTCGGTTGTCCGCCGAGACCACCCAGGCCGTCGGCGCGCTGGCGCGTTCGTGTCAAACGACCGTCAATACCGTGCTCAACGGCGCCTGGGCGCAACTGCTGATGTCGCTGACCGGTCACCACGACGTCGCCTTCGGCACCACCGTCTCGGGTCGACCGGCCGAGGTCGCCGGATCCGAATCGATGGTGGGCTTGTTGGCCAACACCGTGCCGGTGCGGGCAACGGTCACCTCATCAACCACTACCACAGACCTGCTGAATCAACTGCAACGCGCTCGCAACCACACCCTCGAGCATCAGCACCTGGCACTGAGCGAGATCCACCGGATCACCGGTCACGAAAGGCTGTTCGACACCCTCTTCGTCTACGAGAACTACCCGATCGACACCGGTGACTTGTTTGGTGGACGCGAGCTGACCGTCACCGAGTTCGTCAGCCACGAATCCACTCATTACCCGCTGACGTTAGCGGCCGTGCCGGGTCCTGAAATCGAGCTCCGTCTGAAATGTCGCACCGACGTGTTCGAACCGCACATCATCGAGGCGCTCATTGACCGGTTCCAGCAGATACTGCTGGCGATGACCAGCGATCCGAGCCGCCGGCTCTCGTCGATGGATCTGCTACATGGGCGCGAGCACGCACGGCTGGACGAATGGGGCAACCGAGTGGTCCTGACCCAGCCTGCCACCACCACAGCGTCGATTCCGGTGTTGTTCGCCGCGCAGGTGGCCCGCACGCCCGATGCGGTGGCGCTGAGCTGCGGGGCTCAGTCGATGACCTATCGCGAGCTGGACGGGGCAGCACACCGCTTGGCGCACGTATTGGCAGCTCATGGCGTGGGTCCGGGTGCATGCGTGGCACTACTGTTTGCTCGTTCGGTTGAGGCAGTCGTTTCGATTGTGGCGGTGCTGAAGACCGGCGCGGCTTATCTGCCGATCGATCCGGTGTATCCCGACGACCGGATCGGGTTCATGATGACCGATGCCGCGCCGGCAGTGGCGATCACCACCGCCGGGCTCGCCGACCGGCTCGCTCGGTTCGGCCTGCCGGTCATCGACGTCGCTGACATGCCGGACCGTGCGGTTAACGGCCAACCCGGTGCGGCGCTGCCGGCGCCCGCGGCCGACGACATCGCGTATTTCATCTACACCTCGGGCACCACCGGTGTCCCCAAAGGCGTTGCCATCACCCATCACAACGTCACCCAGCTGATCGAGGCACTTCACGAACACGCACACCTGCGACAGCCCGCAGGTGTCTGGACCCAGGGCCATTCCTATGGCTTCGATGTCTCGGTCAAGGAGATCTGGGGTGCGCTGCTGAGTGGTGGGCGGCTGGCGGTAGTGCCAGAGTCGGTGGCAGGTTCACCAGAACACCTGCGCGCCTTACTGATCGCGGAAAACGTCAGTGTCCTCACATCGACCCCGCGCGCGCTGGCGATGTTGTCGCCACAGGGTTTGGAGTCGCTGGCTGTGGTGGCGGTTGGTGGTGAGCCCTGCCCACCCGATCTGGTGGACCGCTGGGCGCCTGGGCGGGTGATGATCAATGCCTACGGCCCGACCGAGACGACGGTACGGGCGTCGGGAAGTGCGCCGCTGATCGCGGGGACTGCGTCGGGGGTGGCGCCGATCGGTTCGCCGGTGCCGGGGACGGCGTTGTTCGTGCTGGACGGGTGGTTACGCCCAGTGCCACCCGGCGTGCTCGGCGAGTTGTATATCGCCGGCCACGGGGTCGGCGTGGGGTATTGGCGACGAGGGAGTCTGACCAGCTCACGCTTTGTCGCCTGCCCCTTCGGCCCACCCGGAACACGGATGTATCGCACCGGAGACCTCGTCCGCTGGCGCCCCGACGGACAACTCGAATACCTCGGGCGCGCCGACGAACAAGTCAAAATCCGCGGCTACCGCATCGAACTCGGCGAAATACGCACCGCACTGGCCGGCCTGACCGGCATCGAGCAAGCGGTGGTCATCGCCCGCGAAGACCGCCCCGGCGACAAACGCCTCGTCGGATACGCCACCGGCACAGCCGATCCCGCCCGAATACGCACCCAACTCGCCGAGCGGCTGCCGGCCTACATGATCCCCGCCGCGGTAGTGATGCTCGACGCGCTACCACTGACCGTCAACGGCAAACTCGACACCCGCGCACTACCGGCACCGCACTACCAAGACGGCCAACGATATCGTCCCCCAACCAACGCCGTCGAAGAGATCCTGGCCGACATCTACGCCCACGTACTAGGACTCGAACGCATCGGCATCGACGACTCCTTCTTCGAACTCGGCGGAGACAGCATCCTGTCCATGCAAGTCGTGGCCCGAGCCCGCGCCGCCGGCGTGCTGTGCAAACCACGCGATATCTTCACCGAGCAAACCGTCACCCGACTGGCCCAGGTAGCCGGCGTCGTCGCCAGCGAAACCCGCCCGACCGACGACGGCATCGGCCAGGTAGTTGCCACCCCGATCATGCGCTGGCTGCACAGCGTCCAACACCCGATCCGGTTGTTTTGCCAGATGGTGGCAATCTCGGCGCCAGCGGGCGTATCCGAGGCTGACACGGTGATCCTGTTGCAGGCCTTGGTAAATCGCCACGCCATGTTGCGGCTACAAGTCGATGACGACGGCGCCGGGAACTGGCTACTTGTGACACGGCCGGCAGAGTCGATAGATGCCCGGCAGTGTCTGCACGCGGTGGACGCGCTGTCCGATGACGCGTTGGTGCAAGCCCGGTCGCAGTTGGACCCAGCCGCCGGGGTGATGCTCCGAGCGCTGTGGGTGACGTCCACTTCGAAGCTGGTTCTGATAATCCATCATCTGGCCGTCGATGCGGTCTCGTGGCGGATCTTGCTTGACGACCTCAACGAGGCCTGGGGCTTATACCGTGCCACCGGGTTAGCACGGTTGGCGTTGCGGGGGACATCATTTCGTCAATGGGCTTCCGTCCTGACGGAGCGGGCCCGCTCGGATGCGGTCGTCGATCAGTTGCCGGTGTGGCGCGAGATCGCCGCAGTGGGTGGTGCGCTGGCCCCCGTCGAGCCCGAGGTGGATACCCATGCCAGCGCTGCGCACCTGTTGGTATCACTGGACGTCGAGACGACTCGCGGGCTGCTCGCTGAGGTCCCGGCGGCATTCCATGCCGGAGTGCAAGACATCATGTTGATTGCATTCGCGTTGGCGTGGACGGAGTTTCTCGGTAGCGACGGTGGGGCTATCACCATCGACCTGGAGGGCCACGGCCGCCACGAAGACCTGGCCCCCGGTGTCGACTTGTCCGAGACGGTCGGCTGGTTCACCAGCAAATATCCGGTGTGTTTGACACCCGATCGGTTGGCGTGGTCACAGGTGGCCGCCGGCCACCCGGCGTTAGGGGCTGCGGTCAAGAAGGCCAAGGAGCAGCTCCGGGCCGTACCCGACGGGTATACCTACGGGGTATTGCGCTACCTCAATGGTGAGGTCGATCTGGCAGGCGCGGATCCGCCAATCGGATTCAACTACTTGGGTCGTGTGGGTGGATCGCGGAAGCACGCAGAGGCCGGCGAAGGCTGGCAGATGTCGGGCGGGGGCACGCTATTCACCGATGCGGCACGTGCGGGATGGCCGATGCCGCTCGGCCATACCGTGGGGGTCAATGTCGTCACGCTTGACACCGACGCCGGACCACAGCTGCAAGCCACCTGGACGTGGGCGCCCTCGAAAATCACTGCAGTGCAAATAGACATGCTGAGTCGGTTGTGGTTCGATGCGCTGGCCGGCATCAGCGCGCATGTGCGCGACGGCGGCGGCGGGTTCACCCCATCGGATTTTGCGCTGGTGTCCGTGGCCGCCGACGAGCTCGAAACATTGCAGTGCGCCTACGAACTCGCTGATGTGCTGCCGTTGACGCCGCTGCAGCAGGGCTTGTTGTTCCACACCAGCGCGAGCGCCGAGGATGACGCCGACCTGTACGCGGTGCAAGTCGGCATCGCTCTGACCGGTCCGCTCGACCATCATCGTCTCCGCGATGCCGTCCAATCAGTGCTTGACCGTTATCCCAACCTGGGTGCCCGATTCGTCCACCAACGGCTTGACGAGCCTTTGCAGATCTTTCTGAAGAACCCTGTGTTGCCTTGGCGCTACGTCGATCTCGCCGACGAGAACAACGATGTCGAGCACCGAATCGAGCGGGCATGCGCCGCCGAACGTTCTGCAACCTACGATCTAACCCACCAGTCACCGCTGCGCGCAATACTTTTCCGGCTCGAACCAGAGCGGTATCGGTTGGTGCTGGCCATCCACCACATCGTGTGCGACGGCTGGTCCGGGCAGATCCTGCTGAGCGAAATCTTCGCCGAATACGACTTGCAGCCATTGTCCGCCCCGGCCTCCTATCGCGACTTCCTCGCCTGGCTGGCCGGCCGGGATCGCGAGGCGGCGCACGCCGCGTGGCGCCGGGTGTTGGCCGGCTTTGACGCCCCCACCCTGGTAGGTCCGCCGCGGCGGCTACGGCTGGGCCCCCGAAGGGTGACATCGTTCCGTCTGAACGAGGAGACGACCCGCGCGCTTGGCGAGCTGGCGCACTCGCGCCACACCACGCTGAACATCGTGTTACAGGGCGCGTTTGCGCAGCTGCTGATGTGGCTGACCGGCCACCGTGACGTCGCCTTCGGCACCACCGTCTCGGGTCGGCCCGCCGAGGTGGCCGGCTCCGAATCGATGGTGGGCCTGTTGATCAACACCGTGCCGGTTCGGGCGACCGTCACCGCGACCACCACGACCGAAGAGCTGCTCGACCGGCTGCAAACGGCGCACATCGAC
>NZ_JBAPRN010000545.1:0-2274 GCF_049281135.1 Mycobacterium sp.
GTCGAACACCCCGCCCGCCGGATCGTCCACCCGGCCACCCCAGCGGACCAGATCTTCCTCGGGCCGGTAGATCTGCCGGACCACCAGCGCGCACAGCGCCAGCACCGCGACATCGCGCAGCAGCACCGTCGCGGTGAACCATTGTTGCGGCAGCCCACGATCGGGCACGCTGTAGAGGTAGTACATCCGCGGCACCCAGACCAGTGCGTCAATCGTCATCCACGCCAACAGGATCCGGCGGTGCGGCAGCGCCAGCACCGCCAGCGGCACCAGCCACAGCGAGAACTGCGGGCTCCACACCTTGTTGGTCAACAGAAACGCCACCACCACCAGCAGCGCCAGCTGCGCAATCCGCGGTCGCCGCGGGGCGGTCAGGGCGATGTAACCGATTGCGACACAGCACAACACGAACAGAGCCAGCACGACCTCGTTGAGATGCTCCGGCGGCTGCCAGAAGCCGAGGTCCGTGTCGAAACCCTGCCAGCCGGTGAACGACTTGACGACGCTGTACAGCGAATCCATGTCTTCGCCGCGACGGGCATTCAGCCGGAAGAACTCCGACCAGCCTCGCGGAAAGAGCACCAGCACCGGCAGGTTGACCAGCAACCAGGTCACCACCGTCGCAGCCGAGGTACGGGCCACCTCGCGAAACCGCCCGGTCCGGATGCCCAGCACCAGCAGGGGGCCCAGCAGCAGCACCGGATACAGCTTGGCCGCGACACCCAGACCGATCAGCACCCCGGCGAGCACCGGTCGCCGTCGCGCCCATGCCAACAGCCCACCCACCGCCAAAGCCGTTGCCAGCGCGTCGAAATTGGTGAAGATGTGAAAGATCACCAGCGGCGAGGCGCCCACCAGCGCGGCGTCCCAGACCCGTCGGCCGGCCAGCCCTGCGGTCGCCCACAGCGTCGCCAACCAGGCCAGTGCCAACCCGAGTGCGGCGACGTCGAAGAACACCACCACCTCGGCGACGACCGGTAGCGGAATCAACTTGCTGAAGGTGGTGTACGTCTTGGCCAACGCCATTGACACGTACTGGTACACCCCGGTGAGGACGGGATACTCCATGTAGCGCACCGCCGGCTGACCGTCGTAGCGGGTCTGCGGCTTGCCGGCGCCGTCCTTTTCGATCCAGCTCGACTTGTACGGAAAACGGCCCTCGCTCAACAACTCCGCGCCGTACAGCGGAACCGTGTCGGAGTAGCACAACTCGTAATAGGCCCGCTGATTCTGCCAGTTGGCGACCCGCTGATCGCCTGGTCCGGTCCCGATGGTCTGCAGGCACGGCGCTTTCGTCGACCAGCCAAGCGCCAGGAACACCAGCGCGATCAGAAACATCACTCGCAGCGGCGTCAGAACGGCGGTGCGACCGATGATCGCGTGCCGGCCAACCGGACCGCCGATGACATTCGACAGCGCCGCGCCCAGAAAGTCGGTGCGGCTAGGGCAATCACGGTCATCGGCGGAGCGCAGATCCCTGGCCAACCGCCGCGGCGAGATGTCGGCGCGATCCGTGTCGGCGAGGGTCACGGCGGGGGCGGCGGTCCCGGCTCGGGCGCTCCCGGCTGCGGTACTGGGGGAGCCGCCGGTCCGACGGGCACGGTGGTCGGCGGCCCGATCGGAATCGTGATGCCCGGCGCGATTTCCATCGTGGGCTGAATGACCGTCATCTGCGGCGGCTGCGGAGGTGGTGGCGGCGCGGCGGGCACACCGGCGGAGCCACCGATCTCGGTGGGCTTGGGGAAGGACTCATTGGTGGTGCCTTTGAGTGCGCCGTCCATCGTCGACTTCCAGATGTCCGACGGCAGACCCGACCCGTAGATCGCCCCGCCCCCCTTGGTCACCAGCGGCACATCGCCGCGCACGGTGCCGATCCACACCGCCGTCGACAGCGACGGGGTGTAGCCGACCATCCAGGCGTCCTTGTCGGCGTCGGTGTCACCCAGCTGGGTGGTACCGGTCTTGGACGCCGACGGCCGGCCGCCGGCCAGATTGTGTCCGCGCGAGTACCCCGCGATCGGCTGCATCGCCGACGTGACGTTGTCGGCGACGTCCTTGGGGATCCGCTGCTCACCGGAGTTGTCCGAGCTGGTCGCATCGAACAGCACCTTCCCGTCGGCGCTGACCACCTTCTGCACGAAGTGCGGCCGGTGATAGATGCCGGAGTCGGCCAGCGTCGCGTAGGCCGAGGCCATGTCGATCGCCCGGGTCTGGTACTGGCCCAACACAATTCCGTTGTTGGGCGGACCACCCTTGCCGTCCTCGGACAGGGTG
>NZ_JBAPRN010000546.1:0-2494 GCF_049281135.1 Mycobacterium sp.
GAGCGTCCCCGCATCGGCTCGTTGGCGATCTAGAGCTTGCGCAGTCGTAGCCGGTTGATCGAATGGTCGGCGTCTTTGCGCAGCACCAGGGTGGCGCGCGGCCGGGTCGGCAGAATGTTTTCGATCAGGTTGGGCCGGTTGATCGATCGCCAGATCTCGCGGGCCGCAATCTCGGCCTGCTGGTCGGTCAACCCCGCGTAGTGGTGGAAGTGCGAAGCGGGGTCGGCGAATGCGGTCGAGCGCATCGCCAGGAACCGCGAGATGTACCACTGCTCGATGTCCTCGATCCGGCCGTCCACGTACAGCGAGAAGTCGAACAGGTCCGACACCATCAGCGTGGGTCCGGTCTGCAGCACGTTGAGGCCCTCGAGGATCAGGATGTCCGGGTGGCGGACCACCTGCTTGGCGTCCGGCACCCGGTCGTAGTGCAGATGCGAGTACACCGGCGCGCACACGTAGTCCGAACCCGACTTGACCGAGGTGACGAACCGCATCAGCGCCCGCCGGTCGTAGCTTTCCGGAAAACCTTTGCGGTGCATCAGGTTCCGTCGCGTCAACTCCGCGTTGGGGTAGAGGAATCCGTCGGTGGTCACCAGGTCGACGCGCGGGTGGTGATCCCAGCGGGCCAGCAGCGCCTGTAGCACGCGGGCCGTCGTCGACTTACCGACCGCCACACTGCCGGCCACCCCGATGATGAACGGCACCGGGCGGTCGGGATGCTGCTGGGGCTCGCCGAGGAACTCGGCGGTGGCGGAGAACAGCCCCTGGCGGGCTGCGACCTGCAGGTGCAGGAGCCGGGCCAGCGGCAGGTAGACCTCTTCGACCTCGCGCAGGTTGATCTGCTCGCCCAAACCCCGCAACCCGACGACTTCTTCTTCGGTCAGCGGCTGTGGTGTGGACATACGTAGCGCGCGCCATTGACGTCGATCGAACTCCACGTAGGGGCTCGGCTCGCTTGGCCGCGGCATGACGTCAGTCTTGCAGCCTCGGCCTTGCTGCGGTCCGCTGGGGCGAGCAGATAGCTTCCGCACGGCGACGATGCCGCCGCGCGGCGGCGGAGGAGGAGCCGGGCAAATAGACTCTGGCGTCGTGGAACCTGACGCGCTGGTCCGCGAGTATCTGCTACTCGGATTGCGATTCGACCGCATCGAGTCGGGTTATGTCGACTCCTTCACCGGCGATCCAGCGCTGCGCCAAACGGTGTCGGCTGAGCCGGCACCCGATCCGGCCGATCTGGTCCGTCAAGCCCGACGGCTGATCGCGGCTATTCCAGATGTGCCGCACCGCAACGGATTTGACCGGCAGCGTGCCGACTACATGGCTGCACATCTGCGTGCGCTGGACTGCGCCGGCCGTAAGTTCGCCGGTGAAGACATCGGTTTCGTCGACGAGGTGCACGACTACTTCGACGTGCGCATCGGCAAGGGCACGCCGGAGACCTACCGGCAGGCGCATGCCCGCCTCGACGAGGTGCTGGGTGGCGACGGGCCGCTGGCCGACCGGATGGACGCGCACCGCACCGGCGAGGAAATCCCGCCCGAGCGGCTGGCCGAATGCATCGAGGCCTTCTCCAGCGCGCTGCGCGACCGGGTCCGCGCCGATTACCCGCTCCCGGACGCCGAAACCGTCGAGTATCAGGTAGTCACGGATAAGCCGTGGTCGGGATTCAACTACTACCTCGGCGACTACCGCTCGACGGTCGCGGTCAACGCCGACATCAAGCAGCTGATGTCCAACCTGCCGAGACTGGTGGCCCACGAGTCCTATCCGGGACACCACACCGAGCACTGTCGCAAGGAGGTCGGGCTGGTCAACCGCAAAGGCCAAGCCGAGCAGACCATCTTCCTGGTGAACACCCCGCAATGCCTCATCGCCGAGGGCCTGGCCGACCTGGCCCTGTACGCGGCGATCGGCCCGGGCTGGGGGCGGTGGGCCGCCGAGATCTACGCCGATCTGGGCCTGCGGTTCGACGGTGAGCGTGCCGAGGCGCTGTCCGAAGCGTCCGCCGCCCTGGCCGGCGTCCGGCAGGACGCCGCGTTGATGTTGCACGACGAGCACCGCGACGCCGACGAGGTTGCGGACTTCCTGCGCCGTTGGCTGTTGGTCAACGACACCCGCGCACGGCAGATGCTGCGGTTCTTGTCGTCGCCACTGTGGCGCGCCTACACCAGTACCTATGTCGAGGGATATCGGCTGCTGCGCGGCTGGCTGGACGATCGCCCCGCCGAGATGAGCGTCGTCGAGCGGTTCGGCCGGCTACTCGACGAACCATTGATCCCGTCGGCGCTACCCGAGTAGTCCGATGTGGCGTGGCCCGCCGATAGAATGGCGGCGTGACTGCCGCACCTGACGCCCGCATCAAATCCTCGGTCATGTCCGCGCCGCTGGCCGACGTCGACCCCGACATCGCCGAGCTGCTCGGCAAAGAGCTCGGCCGCCAGCGCGACACGCTGGAGATGATCGCCTCGGAGAACTTCGTGCCGCGCGCGGTGCT
>NZ_JBAPRN010000547.1:0-2482 GCF_049281135.1 Mycobacterium sp.
CCGGCCAGGCGCCGCGGCCCTGAGTGGCCAGCACCCGCTCGGCGACCGCGATCTGCTGGTCGCGGGTGGCCTGGTTGGCCGACGAGGCGAACTCGCCGCCGCCGTGGGCAGCCCAGGTGCCTTGCGAGAACTGCAGGCCGCCGTGGTACCCGTTGCCGGTGTTGATGCCCCAGTTACCGCCCGATTCGCAGGCGGCGACGCGATCCCATTCGCTGTCGGGAGCCGCGGCTGCGTTACCGGCGAGGGCGATGCCGCCGCCGCCGATTACTGCGCCCGTGAAGGCCAGTTTGGCGACGCTGACGGTTGACGTGGTGGGTTTACGGTGACGACCACTCATACCCCGTTGATTCCTCTCGAGAAGCGCCTACGAGGTCAGCTGTCGGGTTCGGGCGGAAGAGGTCGCCCGGCCGTCGTGTCTTCAAGGAAACGCGTCGGCTTCACCCCAAGGAGCCGCGAACGGCTCCAGGTCGATTTCGGCGGACCATTGGGTCCCCCGCCTCCATCCACGGGTTTGCGTTGCTCGCCTATTGGATGGAGCTCGGCGCTATAGGCGAGAAGGCTTACCGTGCAGGGAGACTCGGTAAGCCCGCGCACGACGCTAGCGGCTGTTAGCGGCAGAGTCATTTTGTGAGCACACCGGCGTTTCGCATTTTGGAGAACGAATAACGCCAGGAACGTCGGCTGTTTGCGCAGGTTAAACGCGTCGAGATCAGGCCGATGCCGTGCCGTGATCATTCTGTTATGTGACTGAACTCACATAACGGTTCGGGATTAACCCCAGGTCACGGGTACTGGTACGTCACGCCGAAAATCAGCGTCGTACCGTTTCCGAGCCGGCCCAGGGCGCTGGGCGATCCACTGGAACGATCTCCTTGCCGAGTGGCACCAGCGATACCGGGATCAGCTTGAGATTGGCCAGCGCGAGCGGAAGGCCGATGATTGTCAACGCCATCGCCACCGCGCTCACCAGGTGCCCGATCGCGAGCCAAATTCCGCACAGCAGCATCCAGATGACGTTCCCGATCAGGGAGCCGGTGCCGGCCCCAGGGCGCTCGACGATCGTCCGGCCAAACGGCCAGAGGGCATACGACGCGATGCGCAGGGAGGCGAAGCCGAACGGGATGGTGACGATCAACAGGAAGCAGATGACGGCGGCCAGCAAATATCCGAGGGCCAGCCACAGGCCGCCGAAGACCAACCAGACGACGTTCAAAATCAGGCGCATTGTCTCCTCCAACGGTGCCGCCAGCCTACCGAGAAACTGCGGTGCTCAGCCGGCTGCGTTCCGAGTAGGATCGATCGTCATCGCGTCCTGCGCAGGCGGGGCGCTTCGTTGTGTAGACCTATGCGGTTATCCGTTAGACAAGCAGGTGAGACCGGTGCCGACTGGCAAGGTGAAGTGGTACGACGCTGAGAAGGGATTCGGATTCCTGTCTCAGGAGGACGGCGAGGATGTGTACGTGCGCTCCTCGGCGTTGCCCGCGGGCGTCGAAGGGCTGAAGGCGGGCCAGAAGGTGGAGTTCGGCCTCGCGTCCGGACGGCGCGGGCCGCAGGCGTTGAGCCTGAAGCTCATCGACCCGCCGCCCACGCTGGCTAGCCGGCCCCGTCGCGAAGCTCCTGCCGAACACAAGCACAGCCCCGACGAACTGCACGGCATGGTCGAGGACATGATCACCCTGCTGGAGAGCGCCGTGCAGCCCGAGCTGCGAAAAGGTCGCTACCCGGACAAAAAAGTCGCACGCAGGGTTTCCGAAGTCGTCAAGGCTGTCGCTCGCGAACTGGACGCCTGATCGCGTGTACCCCGAGGCACGGCGGGGAACCCTCAGTGTCGAATCGCCGCAGGAGCCGATTCGAGTGAGGGAAGTCCGATGGCACAGCAAGCACAGGTCAGCGAAGAACAAGCACGAGCGTTAGCCGAGGAGTCCCGGGAAAGCGGTTGGGACAAGCCTTCGCTAGCCAAAGAATTATTTCTAGGTCGCTTTCCGCTCGACCTCATCCACCCGTTCCCGGAGCCCTCGGACGACGAGGCCGCTAAGACTCGGGATTTCCTGGCCAAGTTGCGGGAATTTCTGGACACCGTCGACGGAAGCGTCATCGAGCGCGACGCCCAGATTCCAGACGAGTATGTGAAAGGCCTTGCCGAACTGGGTTGCTTCGGCATGAAGATCCCATCGGAATACGGCGGGCTCGGCTTGTCGCAGGTCGCCTACAACAGGGCGTTGATGTTGGTGTCGACCGTGCATGCCAGCCTCGGTGCGCTGCTGTCCGCGCATCAATCGATCGGCGTGCCCGAACCGCTCAAGCTCGCCGGCACTGACGAGCAGAAGCAGAAGTTCTTGCCGCGTTGCGCCGCCGGGGCGATATCGGCGTTTCTGCTCACCGAGCCGGATGTGGGCTCCGACCCGGCGCGGTTGGCCTCCACGGCGACCCCGGTCGACGGCGGAGCGGCCTACGAACTGGACGGCGTGAAGCTGTGGACGAC
>NZ_JBAPRN010000548.1:0-6612 GCF_049281135.1 Mycobacterium sp.
CCCGATGTCCTGGTCGATCTTCTCTATCGGCAACGAGGTGTCGGTCCCGTATGCCTATTACCGGCTTGGGGTGCTGCCTCGGCGATTGACGGCGCGAGCCGATAGCGTCGACGACCGATTCGCTGCAATCTTCTACGGCCGCGCCGCAATGAATGTCACACACCTGCGACAGATCGCTGATCTCACGCCGGGAACCTCCGGGGATGCAATGGAAGAGCAACTCCTCGGTTCGGTGCGCGAAGGGGTACAAAGCCAGAACTCCTCGCGCCGCTTGCCGTTCGTGTTGGCGCGCTTCCCCATAGAGGCCGCTGGACTCCCACTGCGGTTAAGGCGCCTCCACCGTGATCAGCACCGGTGGTGGACTGCGGTGACTCAGAGCTCGCCGACCTGTGGCCTGCGCTTGTTGGCGCACGCGGTCGATAAGTTCGACGCCGCCATGCGCATTCATATGATCGCGGTGGTTGTCACGCAGGCGCTTTTCGAACAGCTCACGCGTCTGGCGCGCGCGGCCGGTGACCCGGGCCTGGTAGCCCAATTAGCGGCCGGCTATGGGAATTACGAAGAAGCTCGGATGGTCGCCGAGCTCTGGAATGTCTCCCGTGGAGCACTGTCGGTCGATGCCTTCATCGCACGCTATGGTTTCCACGGCCCGGAGGAAGGCGAAATCTCGTCGATCTCGTGGCGTGAGGACCCCAGTCTGGTGACCTCAATTGCCGAACGGTACGCGCACCATGGCGTCGAGGATCGCGCCACCGAGCAGGCGGACCGTCGTGAACGACGAATCGTCACCGAGCAGTCGTTGTTGGCGAATCTACCTGGACCCCAACAGATCAAGGCACGAGCCGTGCTGCGGCTCGGGCAGCGGTATCTGCCCCTACGGGAAGTGGGCAAGGGCGCCTTCCTGATGGCGCTTGACGTCGCGCGGTTCGCTGCCCGGCGTTATGGTGCCGAATTGGTCGCGGAGGGAGCGCTGGCCCAGCCCGATGACGTCTTTGCTTTCACCGTGCCCGAAGTCCTGCGCGGACTCGATGGTGCGCGAGGAGATCTGCGGGAGGTTGCTGCGCGACGGCAGGCCAAACGGGTGGAGTACCAAAAGCTGAGCTTCCCGGACCGTTGGGAGGGCATGCCCCAGCCGCGCATTGGTAGAGCCACGTGCGTAGAGGTGCGGGCGGGGGACACCATCACCGGGGTGTCAGTGACGGGCGGTGTGGTCGAGGGAACTGCCCGGGTGGCCGTAAGCTTGGAGGTTGCCGAGGAACTCGAACCGGGAGAGGTCCTGATCTGTGAGGTGACCGACCCAAGTTGGTGCGCGCTGTTCCCGCTCGTGGCCGGAATGGTCGTCGACATTGGCGGTCCCCTCAGCCATGCGGCGATCGTAGCCCGTGAGATGGGCATTCCCTGTGTGGTGAACACCGGGGACGCTGTTACCCGGATTTCCACGGGGATGCGCATCCGGCTGGATGCCACCAATGGTGTTGTCGTCGTGCTGGACGCCAGTGCCGCGCCATCCGTGCGCGACTAAGGTTCTCGAGCCCTGATCGGGCGCTGCTGTCTCGACTGCTGGACGTCTATCAATCCCGGAGGCGTAGCACGACTTTGCCTTTGGCGGTGCGATTTTCCAAAGATGCGACCGCGGCGGCGGCCTCATCGAGCGGATAGACCACTGGCTCGGGGGGATGCAACTGACCCGAGCCGAGCAGCGGCCCCACCGCCGCCCATTGCTCGGCCAGCGCGTCGGGGTGCGTCAGCGTCCAGGCGCCCCAGCCAACACCGAGCAAGTCAATGTTGTTGAGCAGCAGCCGGTTTACCTTCACGGTGGGAATCTCACCGCCGGTGAAGCCGACTACCAACATCCGTCCCCCGGGGACCAGCGAGCGCAGCGAATCCGTGAACCGGTCGCCGCCGACCGGGTCGAGGACAACGTCGACGCCGCGGCCGCCGGTCAACTCCTTTACCGCGTCCTTGAAGCCCTCGGCCAACACCACGTCGGTCGCGCCGGCCGCCGTGGCGATCTGGCCCTTCTCCTCGGTGCTGACCACCGCGATGGTGCGAGACGCGCCGAGCACTGATGCCAGCCGCAGCGCCGACGTTCCAATCCCGCCGGCCGCCCCATGCACCAGCACCGTCTCGCCCCGCTGCAACCGGCCTCGAACACTCAGCGCGAAGTACACGGTCAGATCGTTGAACAGAACGCCGGCGTCCGCCTCGAAGGTCACGTTGTCCGGCAGCTTGAACGTTCTGTCGGGTTGCAGGACCGCCACTTCGGCCATGCCGCCAGTGAGCATCGTCAGACCCACGACTCTGTCGCCGGCACGGATATGTGCGGTGTTTGGTGCGGACCGCACCACCCCGGCGATCTCCGATCCGAGCACGAACGGCGGCTCCGGTCGGTACTGGTAGAGGCCGCGGGTGAGCAATGCGTCCGGGAATGCCGCGCCTGCGGCGTGCACGTCGACGACGATGCCATCCCCGGTGGGCTCCTCGACGTCAGTCACCTCGATCCCGTCCGGTCCGACGAGCCGAGTCACCTGTGCCGCGCGCATGCTACCTCCGTCAGTGGGGCCTGTATCGGCGTCAGCTGCCCATCGAATCCAGCGCTTCTCGTCGGACGGCCCGGCGCTAGGTCGCGATCTGCGCGTATTCCGTGCTGTACCGCCTATGGGCGGCGGCAGTGAGGTCGGGCAGGAACTGGGTGGGCCAGTTGCCGGGTGCGGGGGAATAGGAGCCGAGCACCCGTCGGGCGACAATGTCCTGGTGGACCTCGGTCGGCCCGTCCATGAGGCCATAGGTCGGCACTGATTGCCATAGCCGTGCCAGGGGGGTCTCGTTGGACGCGCCGAGCGCGCCGTGCAGGTGCAGTGACCGTTCGACGACGTCGTGGGCTACGCGGGCCATGGCGACCTTGCACGCGGAGACGTGCTGCATGGCTGCGACAGGACCGTGGGTGTCCATCTGCCATGCGGCATGTAGCACCAGCAGGCGGAACTGTTCGAGCTGGATGTAAGAGTCGGCGATGCCGGCCCGAACGACAGGATTGTCGGCGAGGGTTCCACTGAAAGTCGTGCGGGACAGGGCTCTTTCGCAGTGCATGTCAAATGCGCGCTTGGCGAAGCCGATACTGCGCATCGCGTGGTGCAGTCGGCCGCCGGCGAGGCGGGCCTGTGCGATGTGGAAGGCTTTGCCCCGCTCGCCCAACAGCGCATCGGAGCCGACGCGGACGTCGGTGTAACGGATATGCGGGTGGTTGCCGACGCCGAGGGGATCGCCGATCGTGCCTGTTTCGCGGATCCGTTTGATGCCGGGGGTCTCGGCAGGCACCAGGAACATCGACATCCGTTCGCGGTGTCCGGCGTCTGGATCGGTCACCGCCATGACGATGAAGAATGCCGCGTTGCGCGCATTGGAGGTGAAATACTTCTCCCCGTTGATGATCCAGTCCTCGCCATCTTGCACCGCACGGGTGCGGAACAGGCGCGGGTCGGCGCCACCGTGGGGCTCGGTCATCGAGAAGGACGAGAAGATCTCACCATCCAGCAGGGGTTGCAGGTAGCGCCGTTTCTGTTCGTCGGTGCCGAACTTGGCCAGGATCTCGGCGTTGCCCGTGTCGGGTGCTTGACAGCCGAAAACAACGGGACCCCAAGCCGTTCGGCCCAGGATCTCGTTGATGAGTGCGAGCTTGACTTGGCCGTAGCCTTGACCGCCGAGCTCCGGTCCGAGATGGCATGCCCACAGCCCTTGTTCGCGCACCTCGTTTTGTAGTGGCCGCACGATCTTGGCCAGCTCGGTCGACAGCGGCGCATAGATGACGTGCTCAGCCTGATGAGTCAAATGGTCGAGCGGCTCGACCTCGTTTCGGACGAATGTGTCCATCCAGTCGAGCTTTGCCTGAAATTCGGGTTCGGTGCTGAAGTCCCACATGCTATTTCGTCCCTAGCTTTCCGGATAGATCGACGTCGGCCACCTCAGAGCCCGTTCTCGGTGAAATCCGTTGCGGTGTCTAGCGACGGCCGAGTCCACGAGTTCAGTCACGAACAGGACCGTACAGGCAGATGAATTGAATTGCAATGCGGATGCATTAATCGATAGTATGACGGCATCATGTCTACCCGGGAACGTCTGCTCGCAGCAGCCGAGGAGCTTTATGGCGGGCAGGGAATCGATGCGGTCAGCCTGCGCGAGATTCAACGGGCTTCCGGGGTGAAGAACGCCACCGCGTTGCAGTATCACTTCGGCGACCGGGCCGGACTGCTGACGGCGGTGTTGGAAAAGCACAGCTATGACGTCGAGCTGCGCCGGCATGCACTCCTGGATCGCTACGAGGCGGCCGGTGACCAGAACGTACGCGCGCTCGCCGAAGCGCTTGTTCAACCGCTGGCGTCGAAACTGACCGAATCTACCGGCGGCTGCGCTTATCTATGCATCTACGCGGACGTGATGAACCGACGACAGCCGATCCTCCCACCAGGAGACGTCGAGGATCACGGAGACAGCATTGTCCGCTGGCGCCAACTCGTCGACCCCTTCCTGGACCGCACTGCTGCGCAGCTGCACCGGCGCCTTGTCGTCATACGTTTCGTCATCGGCGAGTTGGCACGCCGGGCCGCGACTGCGCCGCACACCGACGACCGGGTCTTCATCAGCCAACTCATCGACCTCGTTGTCGCCATGCTCACGGCCGCAGCGTCGCCCGAAACTCGTCGGATCGCCGAGTCACGCCGACACGACTAGAAAGTCGGGGCGCTGTCAGCCCGCTGGAACGAATGCCGGCAACAGAAACTCCCGCAGCATCTCCTCGTGCTGAGGATCTGAGGGGTCGACCAGATCGAGCCTGCCGATCAGGATCAATTGCTGAAACGCCAGCCAGGCGCATGCCTTATGCACGTCGATGCCCTCCCTCATCTCACCGTTGCGCTGAGCGGTGGCCATGATCGGGCTCCAAAGTTCATAAGTGAGGTCGATGACGGCTTTCGAGTTGCCCAATATGCCGGTGGCGAGGTTGAGATGTTCGGGGCTGACGAGCAGCCTGACCATTGGATCCCGGCGACCATGGTCGACCAGGTACACCATTCCCTTGACCAACTTGTCGGCAAACGTGGGCTGGGAGTCGAGGTAAGCACGGGCACGATCCAACAGCATCCTTGAGCGCCGGATCACGACAGCGAGGATCAAGCTGTCTCGGTCTGCGAAATAGCGGTAGACGGTCGCGCGAGTGACCGATGCTGCCCGTCCGATGTCGTCCATGGTCGTCTTGGCGACCCCATAGATCTCGAAGCATTTTTCGGCTGCGGCAATCAGCTGTTCCCGCGACTCCTCGACGGTCGCACCCAGTACGTTCCTCTGCGGAGGCACAGTGACCACTCCCTCATCGACGTTACGGTTCGGAGATCGAGTATCACATGTGCACTTATGTATTGCTGTCTTACGGCGACATTCCTCAGTACTACTGGCCAACACAGCTAGGGATCCTGCGGGCTTACGATACATGATACAATTCTCGTCGTAAGTTGCATGATACGGCGCGTCGCGTGGCGGACGGAGTGTTCGATGCAGGACCACAGCAAGGCGGACGTCAAGAAGCGGCTGATCGGGTTCATCGACTCGGGAACGACTGACTATGCCGCCTCGGAGGCCTACGTCCCCGCCGATGTGTTCTTCGATGAGGCGCGCCTTCGCCGCGAGGTGGACTTTGTCAGGACGATGCCGACGATCGTCGCGCATGGTTCCGAGCTGCGCGAGCCCGGGACGTTCGTGACTGTCGACTGTTGCGGAGTACCGATTCTCGTCGTACGGCAAGACGATGGCAGCCTCAAAGCGTTCAGCAATGTATGCCGGCACCGCGGTGCGAAGGTGGAGGAACAACCCGTCGGCCGCCGCAAGATGTTCAGTTGCCCGTACCACAGGTGGTGCTACAACAGGGACGGCTCAATTCGGGCCATTCCTTTCGACGACGGTTTCGCCGCGATCGACCGCGCGGCCCACGGGTTGATCGAGCTTCCCGCCGACGAATACGCCGGATTGGTGTGGGTTGTGCCTACGCCGGGCGAGCCGCTCGACATGGCGAAATTCGTTGGATCCGACCTTTCGGATGACGTCGCCGCGTCCGGCATCGCGAGCGCCGAACTTTATCGGCAGGAAACGTTCGTTGTTGACATCGAATGGAAAGTAGTGATGGATGGCTTCCTCGATGCGTACCATCTGCAATTCGTTCATCCACAAACGGTCGGGCCGTTTTTCCACACGAACATCTACACGTTTGACGCGTTTGGCAGGCATTCGCGTCTCTTCGTTGCTCGCCGTGGGATCGAAGACACTCGGGATGACGCTGCAGAATTGAACTTTGGCGACTACGCGATCGGCAATTTCACTGTGTATCCGGGTACCATCATGACGATCGAACCAAATCATTTCGAGATCTGGTCGGTCCGTCCGGACGGGACCGACTTTCGACGCTCCGTTGTGCAGTTGAGGTTCCTCGTTCCCGAGCTACCACGAACCGCCAAGCAATCTCACTACTGGGATAAGAATTGGGATCTCCTTGTCAAGACCGTTCGCGAAGAGGACTGGGTGGTTGCGAAGACAATTTCTGACGGCATCGCTCACGGCAACTTTGGG
>NZ_JBAPRN010000549.1:0-9660 GCF_049281135.1 Mycobacterium sp.
CCCAACGCCGGGCGCGGGTCCACCTCGCCCTTGCGCGCCCGCCTGTTCGGCCAGGTACAGGTATTTCGTCAGCGTCGTGTTCTTCGCGTTGTGCGGGCAGCCGGTGAAACAGCGAGCGCAGTATCGTTCACACCGTTTCGTTGTGGTCGGCGACGAACTTCATCTGGCGCCGGTGCTGGGCGCCGAGCAGTGGCCGATGGGTTTTGATTCCGCGCCCCGGTAGTTGATAGGGGCGTAGCTGGATAATCTCGATGTCTGACATCGAAGTCGCCCAAATCCCGCTGACACCGAATGAGGACGACGCATGAGCATGGCATACCTGGCGCAACCGGAGCAGCAGCAGCAATTGGAATGGCTCGACGGCGGCACTCTGGCGATCTTGCTCGACGGTACGGCCACCAATGGCCGGCTGATGGTCGGACGTTTCGATGTGAGCGAGGGCGAAGCACCCCCGTATCACAAACACACGCGTGAAGATGAGGTCTTCATGCTGATCAAAGGCACCGCACTGCTCTGGTTGGACGACCAGGAGATGGAGCTATCTGAAGGCGGAATCGTCCTCTTGCCCAAGAACATTCCGCACGCATACCGCATTACATCCAAAAAAGCGGATCTGCTCATGATCAACACACCGGCGGGAATCGAAGGCATGTTCCGTTATGCCGGTCGTGACAAAGCAACGCCGCGCCCGGACGGCTTCGAAATCACGCCCGAACGGATGGCCGAGGGAGCGGACAAGTTCGGGCAGATCATTCTCGGTCCTCCGCGCTGAAACTCGCCGGATAAATGGGGCAATTGCCCGATGCGCACGAATCTGCCGAAGAGCAAAATCCCTGGGCATGAACCAACTAACCGCAGGGTGGGCAGCGGCGATGTTGGTGTCAGGCGGCTTCGCTGTGGCCGGCCCGGGTGCAGGTACCGCCCGAGCGGACGATGATTGTCGACCCGCCGCGATGGTCGACCACGTCTGCTGGGGGCCAAATCACTGGTGCCCGGGCGATTCCTTGTTCCACTTGACCCAGAACCATGTGTACAACCCGGTGACATGGGACATGAACGTCTGCCATACCTACTATCACGTTGCCCCGGACCAGGCTAATCAAGGTCAAGGCATCTATGAGGGGCCCAATCCTCCACCCCCGCAGAGCCTTCCGGCACCTGCGCCTCCCGGGCTGCCGCCGCCTCCAGGTATGTGCTGGAGCATGTGGATTCCCGGGCCTTGCCCTGGCGGCTAGGGGATCGGGGCGTCAGAGTCCGACGCCGCTGCTCACAGCGCAGCGGGGCGCTTGGCGCTGAGCGGTCGTGCGTACGACGGGTCCGCGGGGTCGTGACGGGATAGCGGCATTCCGACCATCATCGCGAGCACTTCTTCGGTGATGTGCGACTCGGATTCGGCATTGAACTCGACGATGCAGACGCGGTCGACGATTGCCCAGCGCCCGTCGCGACGCTCGAGTCGGTCCACGTAGCGACCGCCCGAGATAGTGATGTGGTTGGCCGGCTCGCGGTCGGTTCCGACGAAAAGATAATAGGTCTCAGAATGTGCCTCGTCGCCGTCGATGCCGACGCTGTGGTTGAGAAGGTAGTGCTGGTAACGGGTCTGAGTCGCGTGATATGCCAGCGCCCAATCGATGAAATCGTCGACCTCGCCGATGAATCCGACGTGATCATCGACTGCACCGTCGTGATAGGCCGACCGCAGCAGCGCGCGATCTTGGCGGTCTATACCTCTCGCGTACCGCTGCATGCAGTCATGAATCTCGGCGCGGTCGCTGAGTTCTTCGATTCTTGCCACGAGTTCGGCGTCCACGGTCACGACTGGTCCTCGTCTTTCCAGAAGTTCATCCGAATCACATCGTTGATCTGTCTACGCGGTGCCGGGCCGAACCTATGCCCGCCCCGCAATCGCGCCACCGGCAGCAGGCAGCCTTGGGTCACGCTTTCGGGCATGCCCAGCAAGTCTCTGACTTCCTCCTGGTGATGCAAATGCAGCGTCGTGATGCAGGTCCCGTAGCCGCGAGAATGCAGCGCCAGCTGGAAATTCCACACGGCGGGGAAGATCGAGCCGTAAAGCGTTGCGTGGTAGAAAGACTCGTCACCCGGCGTGCGCGGGTAACTGGATTCGTAACACGGGATCACCAGCACTGGTACCTTCGCCAGATTCTGCACGAGCCACTCCGTCGACGTCATGAGTCGCGCCTCGGGAGTGCCTGCGGGCATGAAATCGGCGATGAGCTGTCCGCCGACTTTGCTCAGATATGCCTGGCGGTACAGCTCGGCGATCTTTTCCCTCAGCGCCGCGTCGGTGATCACCGCCCAGCGCCACGATTGCTGGTTGGACCCATTGGGCGCGTGAAGCCCGATGTCGAGGCAGTTGCGGATCTCTTCGAGGTCGACCCGCGCATCCACATCCAAGGACCTGCGAGCGGACCGGGTTGTGGTGAGCAGCTGATCGACATCCATGTCTCTGCCTCCTGAGCTGCGATCACGTCGGACTCTACGAGGGAACAGATATTTGGTCAACTGAATCGGCACGACTAGGCCAGGCGCGAACTCGACCTTGTCGCGGGCCGAGGAGTCTCGTTGACTCCGTTCGGGCTGGGCCTCTACTCTGGAACAGATATTTGGTCGGATGGATGGCGGAGGTGGCCGGTGATTGACGGCGGTGATGCCGACCTCTTGCACGACTTCGGCATGTTTGCCACCGCCTTCGCCGGACGACCAGTGGCAGTCGATGACCAGCTTCCGGGCCATCCGCCGTGGACGGATGGCGAGACGGTCTTCATCGACACGTCGGCGCCATTCCGGGCGAACCTGGCGGCCATTGCCGTACAGGCATCGATGATCGCCGCGGGCAGCCTCGATCCCGACGTGGTCGGTCTATTGGCCCGCCATTCCCGTTTGGCCAAACGCTATTTGGCGATCGAGGGTCACCGTGCACTGGTCGCCAACGCCGACGTGTTGCCGCGCGTGCTGACCTCGTTGGGCGCCACCGACGTCGCCGCACGCAGCGGTTCGCCGGCACAGTCGCTGACCGTGGCGTCCGGCAAGGGGCAAATCGACGATCCGCCAGCCGAATTCGGCATCATCCGCGCGGCCAAGGTGCTGGCAGTTGGCGCGCGCGCGGCGAAACACACCGAGCAAGAGGTGCCGGCACATGTCCCGCGACGCGAACAAACCCAAGAGCTGACAGACCTCGGCGACGACGAGAACGAGGACAGCGACGATCCCGACCTGTTCAGCAGCCCAGTCGGGGGCGGCGGCTTCATCGGCAAGTTGCTGAAGAAAATGCTGTCCTCGGCGCGCAAGACCGGCAGCGGCGGAGGGCCGCCGGGTGCAGATACTCCGACGCACCGGACCAATTCCGGCAAACGCGGTGCGAACGCGGTGTCTTCGCTGGCGTCCGCGTCGGGTGAAGATGTCATCGATCACCTTGCCGACCTGCGATCCCGGGGGGTGAAATATCCGGAGTGGGATTTCAGCCGCAAGAGCTATCGGCCGGATTGGTGCACGGTGTTCGAAATCGAGCCCACGACAAAGGGATCGGCGAACTCGGCGATCGACGCCGCGATAGGCGTGCGGCGGCCGCTGGCGCGGCTCGGAATGGGCCTGCACCGCAGGCACCGTCAGTCGCAGGGCGACGACATCGACATCGATGCGGCGGTCGAGGCGCACGTCGAAGTGATGGCGGGATCGGTGCCCGACGAGGCGGTGTATCTGGACAGCCTGCGACGCCGACGTGACTTGTCGGTCCTGCTGCTGCTGGACATCTCGGGTTCGACCGCGGAGCCCGGCACGCTGGGCCGAACCGTGCACGAGCAACAGCGCACCGCGGTCGCCAACCTCACCGTCGCATTGCACGATCTCGGCGACCGCGTCGCGCTCTACGCGTACTACTCGCAGGGCCGAAGCGCGGTGAACATGGTTCCGGTCAAGCGATTCGACCACCACCTCGACAGCCAAGCGATCAGGCGGTTGAACAGCCTGGAACCCGGCGCGTACTCGCGACTCGGCGCGGCGATCCGGCACGGTGCGGCGGTGTTGGAAGCGCGAGGCGGTACATCGCGACGGCTACTGGTGGTGCTGTCCGACGGGCTGGCCTACGACCACGGATATGAGCGGGCCTACGGCGCGGCCGACGCGCGCCGTGCGTTGAGCGAAGCGCGCCGTCGCGGCACCGGCTGCGTCTGCCTGACGGTGGGGGCGGGTACCGACATCGAATCGCTGCGCAGAGTATTCGGAAGCACCGCGCACGCCAGCATCGCTGGTCCCGCTCAACTCACGAGTGTGATTGGGCCACTGTTCCGTTCGGCGATTCGCTCGGCCGAGGTGCGGAGGCGAGTCTCATGACGGACCGCGGCCCGGGCGGAATCCTTGAAACTAACATCTGTTCCACTTACGCTCCATTCACCGCAACGCAGCGGCCGGCGGAAGGGTAGTAATGGCTAACGAGCCCACGCTCGCTCACCAAAACGGTGTCGCCCCGACAGCAGGCGCCGCCCGCCCCTACTACACGGCAATCGGCAACGGAGAAGCCGTTTTCAGGGCCGCCTACCGTCAGGGACTGTCGATCGTCCTGAAGGGCCCGACCGGATGCGGTAAGACCCGCTTCGTCGAGGCGATGGCCCACGACCTGGGCCGGCCGTTGATCACCGTGGCCTGCCACGACGACCTCACCACGGCCGACCTGGTCGGCCGGTATCTGCTGAAGGGCGGCGAGACGGTGTGGGTCGACGGCCCGCTGACCCGCGCGGTGCGAGACGGCGCCATCTGCTACCTCGACGAGGTGGTGGAAGCTCGTCAGGACACCACCGTCGTGCTGCACCCGCTCGCGGATTACCGACGTCAACTGCCGATCGAACGACTCGGTGTGACGCTGGACGCGGCACCCGGCTTCGGCCTGGTGGTGTCCTACAACCCCGGCTATCAAAGCGTGCTGAAGGACCTCAAGGATTCCACGCGGCAGCGAATGGTTGCCATCGAGTTCGGCTTTCCGGCGCCCGAAATCGAAGAGGGGATCGTCGCGCACGAAGCCGGTGTGGATACCGCCACAGCGGCCGAGTTGGTGCGATTCGGCCAAGCCATCCGCCGCCTGGAAACCGGTGGCCTGCGCGAGGTCGCGTCGACTCGAGTGCTTATCGCGGCCGGTCGACTGGTCGCCGAGGGGCTACCCATGTGCGCGGCGGCCGAGGCGGCGATCGCCGGCCCGCTCACCGATGACGTCGCGGTGAGCCGCAGCCTCAAAGAAATGATCAATGTCTATCTGAGCGAGTCTGTCCGATCCGGTGATTGACGCGGATCAGCGGCGCCGCTAGGGTCTGAACAAATATTAGGTTTGCCAAGGCCGGGCAGCTAAACGTGGTGAGCGCGTCCCAGTGGAGGTCCCATGTCCTACGAAAGCACTGCTGAGCCGATCAAGATCGGCTATCTGATGGACTTCAAGCTCCCGCCGGGTTTCCCCGAGGAGCTGTTCGCCTCCTTCACTCAGACCTTCGACCTCATTTTCGAGGAGGCGTTGGAGCAGGGCCTGATGGACCGTCCCGTGCAGATGATCTATCGCGAGGTGGAGGGTCTGCCCAAGGGTTCGGTCAAGGCGGTGATCGACGCTTACGGAGAACTGGTCGACGAGGGCTGTCTTGTCGTGTTCGGACCTAACATCACCGACAACTGCGTGCCCATGAAGGAAGCGATCGAGGAGCGATTCAAGGTGCCCGCGATCAGCGTCTGCGGTACCGACGACTGGCTGGGCGAGTGGACCTTCTCCTTCCCGCAGGGCTCCATGACCGACGAGCCGATCTTTCTGACCGACCTGATCGGCAAGCGGGGGATCACCGAGATCGGTGTCCTGATGGAGCAGAGCCTGATCGGGCAGAGCTACTTGAAGAATCTGCGAACTGCTTGTCAGCGCAAGGGCATTCGGATCGTCGCGGAAGTCGCAGTGGCGCAGACCGCACAGGACATCAACGAAGCCGTGCGCACGCTGCACGATGCCAAGGCCGAAGCGATCGTGCACCTGGGCTTCGGCTTCGGCATCGTGTTCATCAATCCCGCACTGGAGGCGGTCGGCTGGGACCCGCCCCGCTTCACCACCACCGCGTGGCAGAACGCGTGGGTGAACCCGATCATGTGGAACGCGTTCATGGGCTGGACGGGCGTCGACCAGTACGACGAGGCGAACAAGATCGGCCAAGACTTCCTCGACGCCTACGCGAAGAAGTACGACGGCAGCCGCCCCGAGTTCTGCGTGACGGTGGTCAACCGCGACGTCGCCGCGACATTGGTGCGGGCGTTCGGCGATGCCCACCCGCTCAGCCCGCGCGGCGTCAAGGAAGCGCTGGAGCGGGTCAAGATGATGCCCGCCGCGTCGGGCGCTCCCGGCACGCGCGTGTCGTTCGGCAAGTGGACCCGCCGCGCCTGGATGGGCGCCGGCTATCTGGTCGCTCGCACGCTGGATGCCGACGGCGTCAACTCGCACCTCGTGGACCGCTTCGGGGAAGAAGGGTGAGGAACACATGAGTACCGATCAATCCACTCCGGTTGCCGCGGGCACTAGACCCGCTGTGCCGCAGCGTAAGTGGGGCGGCTGGATCGCCGGTGCGGCGCTGGCCGCCTTCGCGTTGTTCTTTATCGCGAATCGCCGCTGGGTACTCGACCCGCGCGTCGCCAACCCGAACGTGCAGGGCCGGCCGCGCCCGGTGAAGTTCATCTTCGGGCTGGACTACATCGGCTTCCTCGACGTGGCCACGTGCGTCGCGCTGATCACCCTGCTGATCGTGTTCATCCGGGGCTGGCGGCGCAATCCAGGCAGCCCGGTGATGCTGATGTTCCTGTGCACCACGCTGATCGTGTGGCAGGACCCGATCATGAACTGGTCGCCGTTCGCGGTCTACAACCCCGACCTGATCCACTGGCCGGAATCGTGGCCGCTGGTATCGATTTCGCCGACCGTCGAACCCTTCGTGGTCTTCGGCTACGTGATGTTCTACTTCGGCCCATACTTCCCCGGCGTCTGGATTCTGCGCAAGCTTCAGGCGAAATACGGCCCCGGGAGCTACTTTTCGCGTCACCCGCTGGTGTGCCTGGGCGCGATCGTCCTCGTGATCGGTTTCATCATGGACGCCTGGCTGGAGATCCAACTCACGCACGCAGGCATGTATATCTACTCGCAGGTGATTCCGTGGGGTTCGGTCTTTACCGGTACCACGTTCCAGTTCCCGCTCATCTGGGAGTCGTTCTCGGTGTGCTTCGTGATGGTGCCCGCGGCGATCCTCTGCTACCGCGACGACACCGGTAAGTCGGTGGCGGAAAAGCTTGCCGCCAAAGCGAAGCTGTTCCCGACGCGACCGGTGCTTGGCACGTTCCTGGTGATGTTCGCGATCATCAACGTGTCCTACTTTGCCTACGGCGCATGGTTCTGGGTCATCAAGGTCAGCCACGCCGCTACGTCGGTGGCCTGCCCGTGGCCTTATCCGGAAGCCAAAGTGTATGACCCGCAAGGCTATTACGAAAAAGCCGGTGCGCAGGGTCCGTACTCGGTGGGTATCTGGTCGACATGGGCCAGTGGAGAGCCGAACGGCCGGCCGCACGTCCAAGCACCGCCACCGGGTCAGGGCGCCTGCGCGAGCAAGAATGGCTGAGGCTCGCAGCGTCGTCATCACCGGCGCTTCCCGGGGACTCGGGTTCGCAACTGCCGCGCGCCTGTATCGCGAGGGGTGGCGCGTGGTCGCGGCCATGCGCACACCCGAGAAGGGCATGGCGCAGTTGCGCGAGGCGACTGGCGCCGCGGTCGACGACGATCGGTTGATCGGCGTTCAGCTCGACCTGGTGGACCACGCGTCGGTCACCGCAGCTGCCAAGACCATCGGGGAAGCCGTGGGCACGCCGTTTGCGGTTGTGCACAACGCGGGGATCTCCGCTGCGGGAATGGTGGAAGAGACGGATATGGCGTTGTGGCAGAGACTGTTTGCCACCAGCGTTCTTGGTCCCGTTGCGCTCACTCAAGCTCTGCTTCCGTCGATGCGAGCAGCGGGCGAAGGGCGCATCGTGCTGGTGTCCAGCGCGGCCGGT
The DNA here is from genome assembly GCF_049281135.1 of Mycobacterium sp. Lineage (GTDB taxonomy): Bacteria > Actinomycetota > Actinomycetes > Mycobacteriales > Mycobacteriaceae > Mycobacterium. The sequence goes on from NZ_JBAPRN010000549.1 coordinate 8,068, forward strand.
GTACGCGGTCAGCCGGCCACCGCACCGTACTCGGCGGCCAAAGGCGCACTCGAGCGGTGGGGTGAGTCGATGGCGGTCGAGATCGCGCCGTTCGGACTCGGCGTCACCGTGTTGGTGGCCGGCACCTACGACACCGAGATCATCACCGATGCCGGCACCACCGACGATCGCGACTTCAGCGGTCCGTACGCCCGGCTGCACAACACCATGAACAGCCGCGGGCGGTTCGCGATGCGGATGGCCAGGTCGCCGGAGAAGTTCACCGACGGAGTGGTCAAGGCACTCGCCGACACCGGGTCGTTCCGCCGGCGTGGCGTGGGACCGGACGCCTCGATGTTGTTGGTGTCCAGCCGGATTCTTCCTGCCATCGGCATGCATCACATGTCGCGGGTCGTGCTCGGGATACCCAAGCAGGGCTCAATGCGGGACGGGGCGTGGCCGTTGACGACCACTCAGAAGGCAATGGTGTTCGCGACGAAAGTCATTCCGCAGCCAGTGTTGCAACGCCTCGCGACGATGGCGGCCAAGCGCCGTCAGGGAACTGATGGGAACTGAGGAAACAAGCATGGAACAGCTTTTCGACGACCTGGACGACTTCGGCGCTTTCGACGACGCGATCTCCGGCGACGTACGCGACCCGTACACCGAGCTGGCACGACTGCGCCGCGAGGAGCCGGTGCAGCGCCTGGACACCTCGGGAGCGCTGCCGCACGAGGAATCTCTGCCGATGTTCATCGTGTACCGCCATGAGGATGTCCAGCAGATGCTGCGGGACAACGAGACATTTTCGTCGGCCGCCGTCATCGCGGCGTTCGGGCCGGTGCTCGGCGAGGGCGTGATGCTGGGCATGGACGAGCCGATACACGGGCGGCTGCGGTCGTTGGTGTCGAAAGCGTTCTCGCAGAAGTCCTTGGCGCGGTGGCAAGACGAGCTGGTCGGCCGGGTGGCGAACAGCCTGATCGACAATTTCGCGCCCAACGGCAAAGCGGATCTGGTGAAGGAGTTCACCTTCGACTACCCCAGCCAGATCATCGCGGGCCTGCTCGGCCTGCCGGAGAAGGACTACCCGCAGTTCCAGCGGTGGTCGATCTCGCTGCTCAGTTGGCTGATGAATCCCGAACGCGGGCTGGCGGCCTCGGCGGCCCTGTGCGACTACTTCGAGCCGATCCTCGAGGCGCGTCGCGCCGAACCGAAGGATGACCTGATCAGCGCGCTCGGTGCGGCCGAGATCGATGGGGAGAAGCTCACCAACGAAGAGATCTTCTCGTTCCTACGGCTGCTGTTGCCCGCCGGCGTGGAGACGACCTATCGGTCGCTGGGCAGCCTGCTTCTGGGGCTGTTGTCGGACCCGGAGCAACTGGGGGCGATCCGCGCGGACCGCTCGCTGATTCCGCAGGCGATCGAGGAGGGTGTGCGGTGGGAGCCCCCGCTGCTGACCATCACCCGGGTGGCAACCCGCGACACCGAACTCGGCGGGGTCAAGATCCCGGCCGGCTGCACGGTGATGCCGATGCTGGGCGCCGCGAACCGGCAGGAGGATCGCTACGAGGACCCCGACACCTTCAACATCCACCGGCAGGCCAAGGCGAATCT
>NZ_JBAPRN010000550.1:0-2894 GCF_049281135.1 Mycobacterium sp.
GTACCGCGACGACATGACCGCTCTGCGGGTGTTGCCGCCCCGCGAATATGTGGCGGCAACCGACACGGTGGCCGAGGTCGTCGAGCTGGTCGAGAAGATGCTGGCCTCGGGGGCGGCGTACATCGTCGACGACGCCGAATTCCCCGACGTGTACTACCGCGCCGACGCCACCCTGCAGTTCGGCTACGAGTCCGGCTACGGCCGCGACACCATGCTGACGCTGTTCGCCGAACGCGGCGGCGACCCGGACCGGGCCGGCAAATCCGATCAGCTCGACGCGTTGCTCTGGCGTGCCGAGCGGCCGGGGGAGCCGAGCTGGCCGTCGCCGTTCGGGCCCGGCCGACCGGGTTGGCACGTCGAGTGCGCGGCGATCGCGCTCAGTCGTATCGGCAGTGGCCTGGACATCCAGGGCGGCGGCAGCGATCTGATCTTCCCGCATCACGAATTCACCGCCGCGCACGCCGAATCCGTCAGCGGCGAAAGGCGTTTCGCGGGGCACTACGTGCACGCCGGCATGATCGGTTGGGACGGCCACAAGATGTCCAAGAGCCGCGGCAACCTGGTGCTGGTGTCGGGTTTGCGTGCCGAGGGTGTGGACCCCGCGGCCATCCGGCTGGGCCTGCTGGCCGGACACTATCGGGCCGACCGCGACTGGGGGCCGCAGGTGCTGGAAGACGCCAACACGCGCCTGCAGCGGTGGCGAACCGCCACCGCATTGCCCGCTGGGCCGGACGCAGCCGACCTGATCGCCCGGCTGCGCCAGTACCTCGCCGACGACCTCGATACACCCAAAGCGCTTGCCGCACTGGATGGTTGGACTACCGATGCGCTGGAATACGGTGGCCACGACGCTGAGGCGCCGCGCGCAGTCGCCGGGGCAGTGGATGCGCTGCTTGGAGTGGACCTGTCATCACTGCGGCACTAGGAGGTAGGTTGCGGCCATGACGTCAGTTGACTCGCAAGTCGTATTCATCACCGGTGGCGGCCAGGGAATCGGTGCCGAGGTGGCCCGCCGGTTGCACGCCAAGGGCGCCAAGCTGGTGCTCACCGACCTCGACGAGGCCGCGCTGGCCGAAAGGTCCGCCGAATTGGGCGGCGACGAACACGTGCTGACCGTAGTTGCCGACGTCCGCGATCTCGCCGCCATGCAGGACGCAGCCGCGCAGGCCGTCGAGAAGTTCGGTGGCATCGACACCATCGTCGCCAATGCCGGTATCGCCAGCTACGGCTCGGTGTTGCACGTCGACCCGGACGCGGTCAAGCGAGTGCTGGACGTCAACCTGCTCGGCGTCTTCCACACTGTGCGGGCCGCCTTGCCGTCGATCATCGAACGCCGCGGCTATGTCTTGGTCGTCTCGTCGCTGGCGGCGTTCGCGGCGGCGCCGGGAATGGCGCCCTACGACATGTCCAAGGCCGGCAACGAGCATCTCGCGCACGCGTTGCGGCTCGAGGTCACTCACCTCGGCGTGGCCGTTGGCTCGGCGCACATGTCCTGGATCGACACCGCGCTGGTTCGCGACACCCAGAAAGACGTGCCGGTGTTTCGGGAGCAGCTGGCGAAGTTCCCGTGGCCGTTGAACAAGACCACCTCGGTGGACAAGTGCGCCGCGGCATTCGTTGACGGCATCGAGCACCGCAAGAAGCGGGTCTACTGCCCGGGCTGGGTAAGCATGTTCCGTTGGCTGAAGCCGTTCCTGTCGACCCGGTTCGGCGAGGGCCCGCTCCTCAAGACCGCCGGCGGGCAGGTGGCCCAGATGGACGCCGAGGTGGCGGCGCTCGGGCGTTCGATTAGCGCCCACACCCAACAGTTGGAGAAGTCTTAACGCCCGAAGCCTGGGCGGCGACGCCGCAGATAGCGCTCGAACTCGGCGGCCAGCGCGTCGCCGTCGATCTTGCCCAGCGCCTCGGTCATGTCGACCTCGGCGTCACCCCGCTGCTCCAGTGACTGCACGTACTCGGCGATCTCGTCATCGTCGGTCGTCATCTCGGTGACCGCCTGCTCCCACTCCTCGGCTTGGGCCGGCAGATCAGCCAGCGGCACCTCGATGTCGAGGACGTCCTCGACGCGGCGCAGCAGCGCGACGGTCGCTTTCGGGTTCGGCGGTTGCGACACGTAGTGCGGGACGGCCGCCCAGAACGTCACGGCCGGTATCCCAGCAGCGACGCAGGCGTCCTGGAACACCCCGGCGATGCCGGTCGGGCCCTCGTACCGGGTTTCCTGCAGACCGAAGCGGTGCGCCGACTCGGGGGAGTAGGCCGCCCCGGACACCGGCACCGGCCGGGTGTGCGGAGTATCGGCCAGCAGCGCGCCGAGGATCACCACGGTGTCGACGTTGAGCTTGTCGGCGACGGTCAGCAGCTCGGCGCAGAACGTGCGCCACCGCATGTTGGGCTCCACACCGTGCATCAACACGATGTCTCGGTCGGCGCCCGGCGGCCGGCAATGCGAGATCCGCATCGACGGCCAGACCAGTTCCCGGGTGACGCCGTCGACCTGGCGGATCACCGGACGATTCACCTGGTAGTCGTAGTACGCCTCGTCGTCGATCTCGACGATCGGATCGGCCTCCCAGATGGCGTCCAGGTGCTCCAGCGCGTCGCTGGCGGCGTCACCGGCGTCGTTCCAGCCCTCGAACGCAGCCACCACGATCGTGTTGTGCAGTTCGGGAAGGGAGGCGCTGACGTCCGGCGAGGTCACGTCATTCAGCGTAAAGCCTGACCTATGGCGCGGCGCGCAGAGCAAGGACTGACTTTCCATAGTCCGGCTATGCTTGTCATTGCCGACAAGATCCGCGAGCTGGCGCTCAGGGGTACCGCGACCGCCAGGCGGTTCGGGTCGAGCTGGGCGTCCAGACGTCGGGTGACGACGTAGACTTTTCTGGTCGAGAGGCGTT
>NZ_JBAPRN010000551.1:0-2643 GCF_049281135.1 Mycobacterium sp.
ACTTCTCCACCTGCGCCCAATGCCCACACTGGCCGAAAACATGTAGCTGCGCACGGGGAATCGTCTTGAGCGCCACCAGAGCACCGTCGAGAGGGTTGACCCGGTCCTCGCGGCCCCAGATCAGCAGCACCGGCTGGCGCAGTTTGTGGACCTCGCGCCACATCATGCCGAGCTCGAAGTCGGCCCCGGCGAACGACATTCCCATCGCGCGGGTCGCCGTCAGCGATTCGGGGGTGCTCGCCAGCTCGAAGCGCTGGTCGATCAGCTCCGGGGTGATCAGCTTCTGGTCGTGGACCATCACCCGCAGGAACGCCTCGAGATTCTCGCGGGTCGGCTCGACGGAGAACTTGCCCAGCCGCTTGACGCCTTCAGTGGGGTCGGGCGCGAACAGGTTGATGCTCAACCCACCCGGACCCATCAGCACCAGCTTGCCGGCCTTGTCGGGGTAATCCAGCGCGAACCGGACAGCGGTGCCGCCGCCAAGCGAATTGCCCACTAGCGGAACACGTCCCAGACCCAGGTGGTCGAAAAGACCCTTGAGGGCTCGGGCGGCGTAGTGGTTGAACTGCCCGTGCTCGGCGCGTTTGTCGGAGTGACCGTAGCCGGGCTGGTCGACGGCCAGGACATGAAAGCGCTGCGCCAGCACCGGAATGTTGCGGGAGAAGTTCGTCCAGCTCGCCGCACCGGGTCCGCCACCGTGCAGCAACACAATCGTCTGCTCTTTGCCAACGCCCGCCTCGTGGTAGTGCAGCTTGAGTGGACCGTCGACGTCGACCTCGACGAACCGGGAGGTGGACTCGAAGGTGAGTTCTTCCGTCGCCGTCATCTAGCGCCGCTCCTTCTCATCGCTGCGCTCTGCATCGTCGCCGGCGCGCATCAGACCATGGTGTCGCCGGGCGGCAGCCCGAACTCGTGGTTACCGAAGATCTGGTAGGCCCGCTCGGGGTCGTTGGCTGCGTGCACCCGGCCGGCGTGTGCATCGCGCCAGAAGCGTTGTACCGGTTGATCATTGCCCAGCGCCGTGGCCCCGGATGCCTCGAACAAGCGGTCGACCGAGGCGATGGACCGCCCAGTAGCGCGCACCTGGTCGCGACGAGCGCGGGCGCGCAGTTCGAACGGGATCTCCTTGCCGGCTGACAGCAGTGCGTACTCGTCGCTGACGTTGCCGATCAGCTGTCGCCACGCGGCATCGATGTCGCTGGCAGCCTCGGCGATGCGGACCTTGGCGAACGGGTCGTCCTTGGCCTTCTCACCGGCGAACGCCGCGCGCACCCGCTTGCCCTGGTGCTCGACGTGGGCCTCGTACGCGCCGTATGCCATGCCGACGATCGGCGCCGAGATGGTCGTGGGATGCATTGTGCCCCAAGGCATCTTATAGACGGCGGCGGTGTTGTTCTGGTAGCCGCCGGCGGTGCCGTCGTTCATCTGCTTGTAGGACAGGAACCGGTGCCGCGGCACGAACACATCCTTGACGACGACCGTGTTGCTGCCGGTGCCCCTCAGGCCCACCACGTGCCAGACGTCGTCGATGCGGTACTCGGTGCGCGGGATCAGGAAGCTGCCGAAGTCGACCGGCCGGCCGTCCTTGATCACCGGACCACCCAAGAAAGCCCACGTGGCGTGGTCACACCCCGACGACCAGTTCCACGAACCGCTGACCAGGTAGCCGCCGTCAACGACCGTGCCCGCGCCCATCGGCGCGTAGGACGACGAGACACGCACTGCTGCGTCGTCGCCCCAGACCTCGTCCTGGGCCTGCTGGTCGAACAGCGCCAAGTGCCAGTTGTGCACACCGATGATCGAGCTGACCCAACCGGTGGAACCGCACGCGCTGGCCAGTCGGCGGACCGCCTCGTAGAACACCGCGGGGTCGCACTCGAGCCCGCCCCACTGCTGAGGCTGCAGCAACTTGAAGAACCCGATCTCCTGAAGCTCACTGACCGTGGCGTCCGGCAGTCGGCGCAGGTCCTCAGTTTCCTGGGCGCGCTGCCGCAGCTTGGGCAGTAATTCGTCGATGCCGTCTAGGACCGACTGGGCGTCACGTTGTTGAATGGACGTCACGGGTTCCTCCAAAGGTGGCTTATGTAGACAAAGACTAGAACACGTTCCGATTTGTGTCGAGCAGCGTGTTCCTGCGGCTGGTAGCGATACCGATACGCCTTTCTGTAACCTGTTCTAGTTATGACTGAAGGAAGGGCGGGGTTGTGACGGACACAATTCCCGACGAGCCGCTCGGCAGCCACGTTCTCGAACTGGAGATAGCCGACGTCGTCACCGAGACCGAGGACGCGCGTTCGCTGGTGTTCACGGTGCCCGATGGCGCTCAGATACCGGCGGAGCGGTTGCGCTACGCCCCCGGCCAGTTCCTGACTCTGCGTGTTCCCAGCGACCGCACCGGCTCGGTCGCCCGTTGCTATTCGCTGTGCAGCTCGCCCTTCACCGACGAGGCGATGACCGTCACCGTGAAACGGGACAAAGACGGCTACGCGTCGAACTGGCTGTGCGACCACGCTCATCCCGGCATGCGGATTCACGTGCTGGCGCCGTCGGGCACATTCGTACCCAAAACCCTCGACGACGACTTCCTGCTGCTGTCGGCCGGCAGCGGAATCACGCCGATCTTGTCGATCTGCAAGTCGGCAC
>NZ_JBAPRN010000552.1:0-11939 GCF_049281135.1 Mycobacterium sp.
GATGGGGCCCGGCCTCCACCCGTGGGGCCTCGCCTTCAACGACCCACCGACGCACATCGACGATTGAGTTAGTCCCTCTTCGGTAAGGATCAAGATGACCAAGCGATATATGACCGCGGCCCTCGGGGCCGCTCTGGTGACCGCCGGCCTGACTGCCACGGCGCCCACCGCGAGTGCAGGATGCGTGGACCCCGGATGGGGGGCGCACCCATTTGCGCAGATGTGCGACAGTCCCGTCGACCAGGACGGACTGTGGGAGCGCTGTCTCTCCTATCACGACGCCGGGCCTTACAGCCCCACCGAAACCCAGTGCTACACGATGAGCGCGAATGATCCTCCGAAGGAGGCCGACCCCATCGTGCAGACGCCGCCAACGCATATCGACTAGCAGCGGGCCACTCAGGCTACGAGCGGAGCCGCGACACCGTGTTCCACTGACGTCGTGCGCGCCGCCTCGGAGTCCGCCGCGCATCGGGTGCGCAGCGGCCACGCAAGCTGACGGAGATAGCCGGCCGGCTCGGATTCGTCGATGCCGTACTGCGTCGGCCAGCGGTCGGCGGGCAGATACAGGGTCCCGAACAAGGCGTCCAGAATTGGGAACTCTCCGGCGTAGTTGGTGTTGTAGGCGCGCGGTTCACGAGCGTGATGCCAGTGGTGGAACTGCGGGGTGGCGATCAACCACCGCACCGGGCCAAAGTTCATCCGCACGTTGGCGTGGATGAAGATGGCCTGCACCGTGATGAGGATGACGAACGCGCCGAGGCTGACCCGGCCGAAGCCCAGCGCGTAAAGCGGCAGCACCGCGGCAGAGCGACCAAAAGTCTCGTCCAGCGGGTGTAGGTGATTGGCGGCAAGCCAATCCAGGTCGCGGATGCTGTGATGCACCCGGTGGAACCGCCACAGCAGTGGGACCTCATGCGCAGCGCGGTGGCCCGCATATCCGCCGACTGTGGTTATGGCAAATCCAGCCACGATCTGCACCCACGTTGGACTCGCCGCGATACCGAGGCGCAGCGGCGTGGGCACCAACGCGCGCAACGCGCTGCCCGCCACGACCACCGAGACGATCAACCCGAGTTTCAACGCGACACCGTTGACCAGGTAGTGCACCAGGTCGGTACGCCACCCCCGGCGCAGGACTCGGCGAGGGTGCAGCGCGAAAAGCCGCTCGAGGGGAATGAAGATCACGGCAAGAATCGCCAGTCCGAACAAGATATTGCTGCGCACGCTGAGCGCAGCCAGGACCACCAGGGCAGTCAGCGACGCCAACACCGCGCCACTGACACCGACTTGTGTGCCCGGTCCATTCACCGCGACGTGCACGCTCTGCGGCGACGGCTTCGGGGCGACCGGAGCAGCAGTGGCAGAACTGGTCTTGGCCAGCCGCCCCCAACCCGCCAGCACCGAGCACGCCACAACGATCCCAAATCCACCGACAGCCAGGTTCTGGGTGGCAATCGCGATCGCAACCATGACAATCCCCGACTGCACGGCCAGCCCAGCCACGTTCAGTGATCGACGTCCGGCAAGCAATCGATAACCCTGCCATCCGACCAGCACCGTTGCCGCAAGCAGTGACAGCATCGCTAACCCCATGCCGCCGGCAGGATGTGAGCGCGCCAGTCGGCCAGTCACGGTGACGGCGGACAAGAGCGCGGCCACCTCGGTGGCGTGCAATAACACCATGACCGCCACCGCACGGCGTCCGCGCATGCCATTCAGCATGCCCCTGGTGGCTGAGAAAAAAGTGAGGACGGGTGATTCCGTATTGGCCACGCGCCCAACACACATCGTCCCGAGCGGGCGGCTTTGGGCTGAGCGCCGCCGGAAAATCCACGGCGAAATTATGCGTAGACCGAGCCTTCTCGCTGGAGTAATTTCGATCCGTGTCAATCAACCGTCGCACGATCCTGGGTGGAGCGGGCCTGGCGGGCGCGGCAGCCGCGGCTGGCGTGGGCGTCGATCATCTGGTCTCCGGCCACCGCACCGATAGCGAAGTGTCACTTGCCGACGATGCGGCACGCTTCGGCGATCCGCGGCTACCCGATGAAACGATCACCTCGAACTCGCATCTGTTCCATCTCGGCGCCCAGCCCCTGAGCAGCTTCGACGGCGGCTCATTTCAGCAGGCAGACGAAGAGAACTTCCCGATCCTCAAGGGTGAACAAGCCAGCATCGTGTCGCTCACCTTGCTGCCCGGCGGTATTCGCGAACCGCACTGGCATCCCAGCGCATGGGAGATCAACATCGTCACCAAAGGTGTCGCCAGCTGGGCCCTTGTCGACGGGAACGGCAACCACGAGAGCTTCGACCAGAAAGTCGGCGATGTGGTGTTCGCACCCCAGGGTTCCTTCCACTACTTCGAAAACCGGGGCCCGGGTGACATGAAGATCGTCATCGTGCAGAACACCAGTGCGCCCGAAGCCAAGGACAACATCGGCATCGGCGAGTCGATCAGCAGACTTCCACCCCGGGTTTTGTCCGCTATCTTCGGCGTTCCGGAAAAGACCTTCAACTCCTTCAAGAAGATCGACGAAGCAATCGTCGTCCTGCGGAAGCATTAGGAAGATTCGATGACTGATGACGCCGAGCGCTTCGGTGATCCCCGTGTACCCGATGAGACAATTACTTCGAAATCACACCTGTTCCAGCTGGGCGCCGTACCACCGATCACGTATGACGGTGGCACACAGCAGCAGGCACACGAGCAGAACTTTCCGATACTCGTCGGTCAACAGGCCAGCATCCAGCTGATCACGTTGCAGCCCGGCGGTATTCGCGAACCCCACTGGCATCCCAGCGCGTGGGAGATCAATCTGGTCACCAAAGGCGTCGCATTCTGGGTCCTCATCGACGGAAACGGCAACCACGAGAGTTTCGAGGCCCACGTCGACGACCTCGTGTTCGCACCCCAAGGATCCTTGCACTACTTCGAGAACCTCGGCACCGAAGATCTGGACGTGCTGATCATCCAGAACTCCAGCGCAGCAGAAGACAAAGACAACATCGGCATCGCCGAGTCGTTGAGTCAGCTTCCGCCCGACACGTTGTCGGCCGTCTTCGGCGTTCCCGCAGAGACATTCGACAAGTTCAAAAAATTCGACAACGCAGTCACCATCCTGCGATCTCACTGACCGTCATTCCATCAGCGTCGCGGCGAGCGTGCCGCCCAGTTCGTAGGCCCGCTCCCGGACGTTGGCGTCGATCACGCCGGTGATCTGCAGTGCGTCAGCGGCTTTGGCCAGCGACAGCCCGGTGACGACCTTTTCCACCGACGACACCGCCCCCACCGTGTCGTTATTGCCATGCACCCAAAGGCCGTACGGCCGACCTGCCACATGGTCCAGCGTCGGGTAATACACGGTGTCGAAGAAATGCTTGAGCGCCCCGGACATGTATCCGAGGTTGGCCGGTGTGCCGAACAGATAGCCGTCCGCGTCGAGCACGTCGGGAACGGTGGCCGCCAAGGCTGGCCGAGCTATCACCTCCACGCCCTCGATGTCAGGATCGTTGGCCCCGGCCAGCACCGCTTCGAGGAGCTCACGAGTCGCCGGCGACGGAGTGTGGTGAACGACCAACAGCGTTTTGCTCATGTGCGGCCCTGCAACTCGACGGCTCTCTTCATGGCTTCTCGCGCACGGCTTCGATCTCCTGCGTAGTCGTAGGCACGGGCCAGCCGGTACCAGCGACGCCAGTCGTGCGGATCGATGTCCAGTTCGGTACGGACGGTGTGGAAAAGTGCGTCGGCCGCGTCGCGTTCGATGCGTCCCGACGGCCGTCGCGGCAACGCGCTCACGTCGAGTTCCATGCCGTCTTCCGAAGCAAGGCGGGCCAGCTTCTGATGGGCGAGACCGGCGCGCAACGTGGCGAGCATCGCCCACAAGCCGATGGCGGGCAGGATCAACAGCGCGCCGCCCATCGCGATCGCGACGGCGCGCCCCGAGCCGATCATCAGGATGGCGGTCCGGCCGAGCAGCACGATGTAGGCCAGCAGCGCCGCGCACATCAGCGCGATCATCAACTGGACGGGCACACCACGCCGCGTTGAGGTCATAGCAGATCGAGCAGCGCTTCGATTCCTATTGTCAGGCCTGGATGTTCGGCGACCCGGCGAACCGCCAGCAGCACGCCCGGCACGAACGACGTGCGGTCGATGCTGTCGTGCCGGATCGTCAGGGTCTCCCCCACGGTGCCGAACAAGACTTCCTGGTGCGCGACCAATCCGGCCAGCCGTACCGAATGCACCGGCACGCCGGCGACGTCGGCGCCACGGGCACCCGGCAAGCTACTGCTGGTGGCATCTGGATTGGGCGGCAGGTCTTTTCGCGCCTCAGCGATCAGCGCGGCGGTCCGCGCGGCGGTGCCGGACGGGGCGTCAGCCTTCTGCGGATGATGCAACTCGATGACTTCGACGGACTCGAAGAACGGCGCGGCCTGCTTGGCGAAATGCATGGATAACACCGCACCGATGGCGAAGTTCGGCGCGATCAGCACCGAGACGCCGGGCTTGGCGGAAAGCCAGGACCGCACCTGTTGCAGCCGTTCGTCGGTGAACCCGGTGGTCCCCACGACGGCGTGAATGCCGTTGTCGATGAGAAACTCGAGGTTCGCCATGACGACATCGGGGTGCGTGAAGTCGATGACAACTTCGGTGTTGCTGCCGGTCAACAGGTTCAGCGGATCACCCGCGTCGACTTCTGCGGACAAGATCAGATCGTCGGCGTCCTGTACCGCCTGCACCATCGTCGTGCCGACTTTGCCCTTCGAACCCAGCACAGCTACCCGCATGACTTCACCCTAAAGCGTGCCGACTTTGTACACAGTTGCGCCTTTGTGCACAGATCTCCGCACCTGCCGCCTCGACGACACCTAGTGGTCGGGAGCTGCACCTAATGTTTCGAACATGCATTCGATAACGGCAGCTTTCGACGCGCTGGACACGGCCGTGACCACAGTGGGCGAGCTGGACGTTGCCACAGCCGGCCCCATTACCCGCCTGCGCACCCTCGAGCGTCTCGAGACGGCACGGCGTCGGCTTCTCATAACCGCCCACGATCTTGTCGCCGGCCTCGCGCACGAGGACCCCGCCGACCTGGGCGGGCCGGTACACAAGGTGATCGCCGACTGGCTCCGGATCAGCTGCGCCGACGTTCGCCGACGTCTCCGTGACGCCGAGCAGCTGAAACCGCGGACCACGATCACCGGCGAGACACTGCCCCCGGAACTTCCGGCGACAGCGCAGGTCTGGCGGGAAGGGTTGCTCGATCCGCAGCACGTGAAGGTGATCCAGACGTTCGTCCGCGACCTGCCGTCGGACACACCGCCCGACACAGTCGAGGGAGCGGAGCGGTTCCTGGCGGAGCAGGCGACTGCGCTGCGACCCGACCAGTTGGAGAAGGTGGCGAATCGCTGCGCGGTGCTGATCAACCCCGACGGCAAATTCTCCGACATCGATCGAGCCCGCCGGCGCGGGTTCACCTGGGCGCCGCAACGCTCTGACGGAATGAGCATCGGCAAGCTGGTCGCCTCGCCGGAGCTGCGCGCCAATCTCGACGCGTGGCTGGCGCGGTTCGCGGCGCCCGGCGCGTGCAACCCGGACAATGAAGATGCCTGCGCCGCCGATGAACCCGATACGCGGAGTCATGCTCAGCGGCAGCACGACGCGCTCAACGCGCTGGTTCGCGGTCAACTGGGCGATCCGAAACTCGGGCGGCACAACGGACTGCCGGTCACCGTCATCGTGTCGACCACACTGCAGGAACTCAGCGCGGCCGCCGGCCAGGCCGTCACCGGTGGCGGAACGGTTCTCCCGATGCGCGACCTTATCCGGATGGCCAGTCGCGCACACCATTACCTCGCAGTATTCGACGAGCATCAAAATCGGCCACTGTATTTGGGCCGGGCCCGTCGAATAGCCTCGGCAGACCAGCGACTTGTCCTGCACGCAAAGGATCGTGGCTGTACCGCTCCGGGCTGCAATGTCCCCGCATACTGGACCGAAGTTCATCACATGGACGACTGGGCCCGCGGCGGCCGGACGGACATCGACAGCCTGACGCTGGCGTGTAAGCCCGACCACACGATGGTCGATAAGGGTTGGCGGACAATCAGAGTCGGCAGCGGAGACACCCAGTGGATCCCGCCGCCTCATCTCGATCACGGACAGCCGACAACCAACGACTACCACCACCCAGAAAGGATTCTCGACAACGGCCGACGGCACAGTTAGTTACTCACCCGTTCGTCATCGTGCGTTCACCCACTCGAAGGGGCCAAACCCCCGCGAACCGAGAGGCTGCTGTGATACCCACCTACAGTGCCTGGCACACTGGCCATGCTGACGAAAGGAACCGGATCATGACGATCACACGCGGCTTTGCCGCCGGTGCGATGCTCGCCGGACTCGCCCTGGTAGTTACGGCTCCCGTGTCCATCGCGGACCCGCTGAACGGCCACTACATCGAGACCGAGACCTATCCGGACGGCCACCAGGTGCACAGCGACTGGTTCATCACCCCCTGCGGTGACGGGTGCGCCTCGATCAAAGACCTGGGGCAGGCGAACCTGGTCAATGGCCAGTGGACGCTGGACGGCAAGGGTGGCGTTTCCTGCGAAGAGGGCGGCGACGTCAAGGACGCGATCGGCTTTCACTACTCGTGGGACCCGAACACGCTGGACGGCACTGTGCAGATCACCAACAACGTGAAAGCTTGCGGCAACCCGCAGGGCTACCAGGAGACCAACAACCTGCACCTGCAGCAGGCGCCCTAGGCGTCGATCACCACGCGGCCACCGGTCGCGCGTGAGACGCACACCAGCATCTCGCCGTCGGATTCCGCGAGTCGACCTCGACGGTCGACGTGCCCGCTGAGCACTCTGACCTTGCAGGTTCCGCAGAAGCCTTGTCGGCAGGAGTGCGCTGTCGTCGGGTCCGTGTCGAGCATGACGTCGAGCGCCGAGCGGTTGGCGGGCACGTCGAGCACCTGCCGTGAGCGAGCAAGCTCGAGTTCGAACGGCGTGCCGTCGACGACCGGCGCCGGGCTGAACCGCTCGTAGTGCAGCGGCGCGTTCGCGTGCTCGTCGCGAGCCATGCGCACCGATTCCAGCATCCCACTCGGCCCGCACACGTAGACCGCGGTGGTAGGTGTCGCACCGACCAGTAGATCGTCGGCCGTGGCGAATCGGCCGCGCTCGTCGTCGGCCCATACGGTTACCCGCTCCGGAGCCAGCGAGGTCACCTCGTCCAGCAGCGGCATGTATTCCCGGCTGCGCCCGGCATAGATTGCGCGCCAATTCATTCCGCGCTGCTGTGCCGCCCGCATCATCGAGAGGATGGGTGTCACCCCGATTCCCCCGACGACGAAGAGCACGTCACGCTCGGCGCCGCCGAGATAGAACGCGTTGCGCGGACCCTCGAACAACAGTGAGTCGCCGACCCGAAATGCATCGTGCATCTCGATCGAACCGCCACCCCCATCGGCGATGCGGCGCACTGCAATACGGTAATCGGTCCGCCGCCCGGGTGGTCCACACAGCGAGTACTGGCGACGGCGACCGGAGGGCAGCTGCACGTCGATATGGCTGCCCGGCGTCCATGACGGAAGCAGGCCGCCGTGCGGATCAGCGAAAGTCAACGCGACCACGTCCGGGGTGAGCAGCTCGCGTTTGGTGACGACCGCGGTGTGGGTGCGCCCCACCGGCAGCACCCGTGACGGTGTCCACCGGGTCGCCGAGGACAACCCGCCGAGTAGCGCGCCCAGTCCCCACATGGCCGTGTAGAGCCGGTCCCGCTTGCGGCGACCGTAGATGTCGGCAGGCCTGCTGGCCCAAATACTCTGCGCCACAATTGCCTTAAGGTCGGATGTCGTAACGGGCCAACAGCCGGAGCAACGAAGGACTGATGCGGCGCATCGCGTAGCCGACCCGTGATTCGGCCGCGACCGGCAGCACCGGCGGGCCGCTCTTGACAGCCTTGACGATCGCCTTGGCGGTGGCTTCCGGTGTGTAGTTGCGACGACGGTAAGCAACGTCGGCCTTGTCTCGGGCGCTGTCCTGCTCGTCCGGTGACATTCCCGCGTAAACGGTGCTTTTGGCGATGTTGGTATTGACGAACCCCGGGCAGACCGCGGTGACGGTGATGCCGTCGTCAGCCAGATCGGCACGCAGCGATTCGCTGAACGCCAGCACCGCGGCCTTGGTCGTACCGTAAGCGATCATCGACTTAGACGGAAGAAACGCCGCGGCCGACGATACGTTGATGATGGTGCCGCCCTGTCCGCGGCCGACCATTTGCGTTGCGAACGAACGACTTCCGTTGAGCACGCCGCGCAGGTTGACTGCGAGGATGTTGTCCCAATGCGCCGGCGTCGTCTCCAGGAATCGGCCCGCCATCCCGATTCCGGCGTTGTTCACCAGGATGTCGACCACGCCGTGCTCGTCGTTGACTTGTGCGGCAAGCGAATCGATTGCTTTCTCGTCACTGACATCCGCCTCGTAGGCGGCTGCCCCGGCGCCGGCGTCCCGCACCGCCGCTGCGGTGTCCTCCGCCGCGGCCAGATCACGGTCGACGATCACGACCGTGTCGGCGCCTTGGCGGGCCAGCTCAAGGGCGGTGGCGCGGCCGATCCCGGCGCCGGCACCGGTGACCAAGGCAAGTTTGCCTCGCACGTCCCGCGGACCGTTGTGCACCGGGCTTTTTCTGTGCGGAGCGGCGCCGTCGACGACCCGGTCGATCCATTCACTGGTCAGCCGCGCGATCACGTCGGGACGCGCGGTCACCACCCAGTGGCCGCCTTCGATCGGAACGACCCTGCTGCCCAACGGGATTGAACCGGTGAACCGCTGCAGCGCGGGCGTGACAAACATGTCCATCCGCGGCACCAGCACCTGGACCGGAACGGTGGTAACGGGCCGCTTCGCACCGGGGGCCAGAAACGGCCCAGGCATGTTGGCGCGGTACAGGTTGAGGCCGTTGACGTAGTCGCCGGTAGATCGCACCGTGTCGATAGGTCGGGTGAGGGTACTGGAATTACCGATACGGCCAAATGCGTCAATAATTTTCACGCCCACCCCGGAGCGGATCATCAACTCCGGCAGGCCGGGGGTCAGGAAGAACCAGATGTATCCCGAGGCGAAGAACTGCCGGATCACGTCGAAGAGGCCGCGTGGAGTGCGGGCCGACCGTAAGAACTTGCCCGCGTAGGTGAGGTGCGGCCCGGAGATCGACGTGAACGAAGCCACTTTGCTCATCACCGTCTCGTCGGTGACGGCGGCCCAGGCCTGAATCGAGCCCCAGTCGTGGGCCAGCAGATGCACCCGGCCGACACCGAGGCTGTCGATCACCGCGCCGGTGTCGGAAATCAACTGGGGAAAGCGGTAATTCGATCGCCCCGCCGGGCACGCGGACTCGCCGGCGCCCCGCACGTCGTAGGCGACGAGGTTATAGCGCCCAGCGAGATGCTCGGCGACCCCATCCCAGAGGTGATGGTTATCGGGGTAACCGTGAATGGCCAGCACGGTCGGCCGTTGCGGGTCTATCTGGGTGTAGGCATGGACGGCCAACGTCACGCCGTCCGATGCGGTCACAGTGCTGCGGGTCGGCACGGTTGAACTAGCCGCCGAATCGGTGGTCATCGGATCCTCTCGCTCAGTGCGATGCGCGCGCGGCGGGTGAGATCGCCAGGTAGTCGACCGCCTTGTTCACCCCGCCGAGCTGTGACGGGTGGAAGCCCGGCAGGTAGTAGGCGCCGATCACCCGCACGAAGCGCAGCGGGCCTGGCATCAAACCCCGTCGTGCAGCCTGGAAGTAGTACCACCAGCGCGGCTTGGCGCCGGGCGGCACCTGCGGGTCAACGGAGTACATGAAACGGACTCCGCGCACCCACATCAGCAGCATCATCGGTGTCACGACCAGTTGGGTACGCACCTGCCGCAGGTAACCCGCCCGCAGGTGCTTCATCAGGTCGAAGGCCACCGCTTTGTGCTCGACTTCTTCGGCGCCGTGCCAGCGGAGCATGTCCAGCATCACCGGATCGGTGCCGATCGCGTCGTGTTGCGGGGTGTTCAGAATCCATTCGCCCAGGATCGCGGTGTAATGCTCGATGGCCGAGACGAGTGCTACCCGCTCGAGCAGCCAGCTGTGCTGCCGCCGCACACTCCACCGCGGCCGGTCGCCCAAGAGCTTGCCGAACAGCCAGTTCATCTGGTCGGTGAACGGTGTCACGTCGATGTCGTTGGCGGCGAAGTACTCCTGCACACCGGTGTGCGCCCGCGAATGCATCGCCTCCTGGCCGATGAATCCCTGCACATCGAGCCGCAGCTGGTCGTCCTTGATCAGCGGCAGCGCCTGCTTGAACAGGTCGACGAAGAACTCCTCGCCGGCCGGCAGCAGCAGGTGCAGCACGTTGAGCATGTGGGTAGTGAACGGCTCGCCGGGCACGTAGTGAAACGGCAGCTTCGACCAGTCGAACGCGACGTCGCGCGCTTCGAGGACCAATCGTTCGTGATCGCGCCCTTCATCAGGCCGGGCCCCGGCACCTGGCAGGTGCGGACCGACAGCCTCGTCGTTGACCGTGAACATTGGCAGGAGCATACCCGGTACCCCCGGTATCGGGAACTCCTCGCGATCAGACGGGCGCGGCTCCGCGCAGGTGCTCGAAGATCAGGGACGTCTGGGTGCCCGCGACGTCGGCGTCGGCGTTGAGGTTCTCGACCACGAATGAGCGCAGATCTTCGGTGTCGCGCGCGGCGACGTGCAGGATGAAGTCATCGGCACCGGCCAGGAAGTACACATCCATCACCTGGGGCCTGCGCCGGATCTGCTGGATGAATTCGCGGATTTTGCCGCGGGCGTTGGACTGCAGGCTCACCGAAATCATCGCCTGCAGCGGCAATCCCACTGCGGCCGGGTCGATATCGGCATAGAAGCCGCGGATCACACCCGAGTCCACCAGTCGGCGCACCCGGCCGTGACAGGTCGACGCGGCGATGTCGAGTTCTTCAGCCAGCGCGCTGTTGGTCATGCGGGCATCGGCATGGAGCAGACTCACGATTTTGCGGTCCGTACTGTCCAAATCCGCCGACCGAAGATCCTTCGATGACATCCGCTCACGGTTCTGATATTCCGTGTTTTCTTCGGCCACTTCCCGATCCTATACGCGTGTCTTCGCCGTCTTTGCGCTATGGCTGAACTTTCTTCACAATTGAATTTATGCATATCGGCATCCCAACCGAGACGAAAAACAGCGAATTCCGCGTGGCGATCACCCCGTCCGGGGTCGCCGAGTTGACCCGTCGCGGTCATGAGGTTCTTGTCCAGGCGGGCGCGGGTGAGGGCTCGTCAATCCCCGATGCCGAGTTCAAGGCCGCGGGCGCGCAACTGATCGCCACCGCAGAGGGCGTCTGGGCCGGTGCCGAGCTGGTCCTCAAGGTCAAGGAGCCCACGCCAATCGAGTACTCGCGCATGCGGCATGGCCAGACCTTGTTCACCTACCTGCATCTGGCCGCCTCGCGGTCATGCACCGAGGCACTGCTCGCGGCGGGCACCACATCGATCGCCTACGAGACAGTGCAGACCCCCGACGGCGCCTTACCGCTGTTGGCCCCGATGAGTGAAGTCGCAGGGCGACTGTCCACTCAGGTCGGGGCGTATCACCTGATGCGCACCCATGGTGGCCGGGGCGTGCTGATGGGCGGAGTGCCGGGCGTCGAACCGGCGACGGTGGTGGTCATCGGCGCGGGAACCGCCGGATACAACGCCGCCCGGATTGCCATCGGAATGGGTGCCGCGGTCACCGTGCTTGACGTCAACGTCAACAAACTGCGGGAGCTCGACCACATGTTCGCCGGTCGGGTGCAGACCCGATACTCGACCGCCCTGGAGGTGGAGGAAGCCGTCAAGCAGGCTGACCTGGTGATCGGCGCGGTGCTGCTGCCCGGCG
>NZ_JBAPRN010000553.1:0-15638 GCF_049281135.1 Mycobacterium sp.
CGCGTAATTCGTCGCGGACGTCGAACCAGTCGGTGTGCAGCCTGACCTCGATGCGGTCGTCGGCCGCCATATTCTGCAGCCAAGCGGTGTAGCCGTCGACCGGCAGGCCCTCGTAGGTGTCGTTGAAGTAGCGGTTGTCGAAGGTGTAGCGCACCGGCAGCCGGGTGATGTTGGCCGCCGGCAGCTCCTTGGGGTCGGTCTGCCACTGCTTGGCGGTGTAGTGCTTGACGAACGCGTCGTACAGCGGCCGGCCGATCAGCGAGATCGCCTTCTCCTCGAAGTTCTGCGCGTCGTCGCTCTTGATCTCGGCGGCCTGCTCGGCGATCAGCGACCTGGCCTCGTCGGGCGTGAAGTAGTGGCCGAAGAACTGCGACACCAGACCGAGGCCCATCGGGAACTGGTAGGCCTGGCCGTCGTGCATGGCGAAGACCCGATGCTGGTAGCCGGTGAAGTCGGTGAACTGCCGCACGTAATCCCACACCCGTTTGTTGGAGGTGTGGAACAGGTGCGCGCCGTACTTGTGCACCTCGATACCGGTCTGTGGCTCGGGCTCGGAATAGGCGTTTCCGCCGATATGCGGACGCCGGTCGACGACGAGCACCCGCTTGCCGAGCTGAGTGGCCACGCGCTCGGCAATCGTCAGACCGAAAAATCCGGAGCCGACGACATAGAGGTCAAAGCGACCGGAAGGAGAAGTCATCGGTTGCCTAGGGTATCCGACTACGAGACCGCCGCCCGTTCGGCGCGGGGGTCTTGGCGCGACAACATCGACTGCAAGCCCATACACCGGCGTGGCGGGTAACGATAGTGCAGATTTTGGTGACGAACGTCGCGATCTGCTCACGATTGGATCTCGTCACTCTAGTCCCATCAATCACGTACGTACCATCGGTCATGTGCGCTGAGAACGACCTATCAGGCACCTTGCCCTCGGGCATGACGTTGACCGCATTTCCAGATTGAGGAGACTTCCGTGCCGAACCGACGTCGACGCAGGCTCTCGACAGCCACGAGCGCGTTCGCCGCTCTGGCGGTCGCGAGTCCTTTTGCTTACATCGCTGTTTGCGACCTGACCGCCAAGCCCGCACCCGTGCACCACGAGTTCGTCCGGGCCGCGTCCATGACCGACCTGCCCGGCGAGCTGATGGGCGCGCTGACACAGGGGTTGTCGCAGTTCGGCGTCAGCCTCCCGCCGATCCCGAGCCTGACCGGTGCCACCAGCCCCAGCAGCTTCGGCACTCCCGGCCTGGGCTCGCCCGATCTGGCCAGCCCTGGGCTGACCTCGCCGGGCTTCACGTCACCGGGTCTGACCACGCCGGGCCTGACGTCACCGGGTCTGACCACGCCGGGCCTGACCCCCGGCCTCACGACTCCGGGTCTGACCCCGGGCGCAACCCCGGGCCTGACCCCCGGGCTGACGTCTGGAACGACTCCGGGCCTGTCCACCCCCGGCCTGACCAGCCCCGGGCTGACACCTGGGCTGACCAGCCCGAGCGCCTTTGACCCGGCCACCGGTGCCGGTGGCCTGTCGAGCCCGAGCGAACTGCCGATCAGCGACCCGGTCGGATTGGACCCCGGTGCCGGCGGTACCTACCCGATCCTCGGCGACCCGTCTCTTGGCGCGGCGCCGGCCCCCAGTGGCGGGCTCGTCAGCGACATGATGAGCGCGGCCAACCAGCTGGGCGCGGGTCAGGCCATTGACTTGCTCAAGGGCATGATCCTGCCGCAGCTGCAGAACGCGGCACACGGCGCGGCGGCCCCGGTTCCTCCGCCACCCGTGCCGGCGCCGATCCCCTGATCGCACCCGCGGCTTCGGATTTCCCCCCGAAACGGCACCGCAGAAGTGGGCTCCTGGCTTGACCAGGGCCGCTCAAACTCTGCGGTGCCGTGCCGCGCCAAGATCACTTTGTTCACTTGAGTAGCGTGTCGAATCATTTGCACCAATAGACACATACGTAACATCGGATCGTGCCGTCCCGCCGTCGTCCGCCGACGATGCTGTTCACCGCCATCGCGGCGACCGTCGTCATCCTGCCGTGGGCGGCAAGCGAACATCGGGAACAGTCGGCCCATCACGGCGACACTCAACTTGCCCAGCAGCCGCTGATCGGCCTTCGCGGCGGCGTCACGGTCCGCGAAATCAGCCAGCCAACGCCGTTTTCCATGGTGGCACTGACCGGTGGAGACCTCACCGGTACCTCGGCGCGAGTCCGCGCTCGGCACCTCGACGGCTCGTGGGGCCCGTGGTACGACACCGAGACGCTGCTCTCTTCGGGTGACCACCACTCGACCCCGGGTCCACGCGGCACCGATCCCGTCTTCGTCGGCAAGACCACGACGGTCCAGATCTCAGTCACCCGTCCGGCCGGCGCGCCGCAGACCGTCCCGCCGAAGACCGCGTCGCACGCCGGCCTGGGTTACATCCCGGCCAACGCGCAACAGCCTCTGGCGCAGAACATCTCGGCTATTCTCATCTCCCCGCCAGAGGCGCCCGCCGACACCCAGTGGACACCACCGACCGCGATCGTCGCGGCGGGCCAGGCGCCGAACATCATCTCCCGCGCGCAATGGGGCGCCGACGAAGCGGTGCACTGCGGAAACCGGCCGTTGGACCAACCCATCCGCGCCGCGGTGGTCCACCACACCGCCGAGAGCAACGACTACCAGCCACAGGATTCGGTGGCGATCGTCCAGTCGATCTACGCGTATCACACCCAGATCCTGGGCTGGTGCGACATCGCCTACAACGCGCTGGTCGACAAGTACGGCCAGGTATTCGAGGGCAGGGCCGGCGCGCTGGTCGGGCCGGTGCAGGGCGACCACACCGGCGGTTTCAACCGGGACAGCTGGGGAGTGGCGATGATCGGCAACTTCGACGACGTGGCGCCGACGCCGATCCAGCTGCACACGCTCGGCCGGCTGATCGGCTGGCGGCTCGGCATGGACCACATAAACCCAAGAGGCACAGTCGCTTTGCCGTCAGCCGGTGGGGAGAACACCAACTTCCCACTCAACGCCATCGCGACGCTGCCGACCATCTTCAGTCACCGCGACGTCGGCGCCACCGACTGCCCCGGCAACGTCGCGTATGGGCTGCTTGACGAAATTCGGGAAACCGCAGCGCATTTCAGCGGGCCACCGAGACCCGAAGACCTGGCCCTGTCGCTACAAGGCGGTGCCATCTACGACCGTTGGCAGACGATCGGCGGCCCGAGCAGCATCCTGGGCGCACCCACCTCGCCGGAAGCGACCGGCGAGGGCGACACCCGCTACGCCAACTTCGACCGCGGCGCGATGTACTGGTCGCCGGAAACCGGTCCGCAAGCAGTCACCGGAGCCATTTACGACGCGTGGGCCTCACTCGGCTACGAGCGGGGAGCCCTGGGCCTGCCGACCAGCTCCGAATTCCAAGAGCCGCAATGGGTGAAGCAGAACTTCCAGCACGGCACGCTGAACTTCGACCGGCTCAGCGGGCGGATCAGCCGGGTCATCGACGGCGTGGTCGAGGAACTGCCGCCGCCGTCCGCGACGGGACCGCCGGTTCAGCTCGAGCGGTTCTCCCCCGTGGCGCCGGCCGCTTAGCGACCGCCTACAACCACCAGCGTTCCAGCACGCGCGCCACCCCGTCGTCGGCGTTGGTTGTGGTGACCTCGTCGGCCGCCGCGAGCGCGTCGGGGTGCGCATTACCCATTGCCACTCCGAGACCGGCGCGCAGGAGCATCGGCACGTCATTGGGCATATCGCCGAACGCGACCCAGTCGGACGCGGGAATGCCAAGCGGTCCAGCGATTTCGGCGACGCCGTTGGCCTTGTCGACACCGACCGGCACTATCTCGACCAACCCGTTGTTGGTCGAGTAGGTGATGTCGCCCTCGACACCGACGTGCTTGGCGAGCGCGGCGGCCATGTCGGCGCTGCGCGCGCCCGCCTTGCGGACCAACAGCTTGACGGCGGGCGCACTGAGCAGGTCGTCGACGGAGACCTCGGTGTTGTCTGGGTTGAGCCACGCGTGCTCGTATCCCGGCGAACTGACGAACTGCGGGGTGGCGCTGTCGTGCGCGCTGGCCCCAACCCGCTCGACGGCCAGGCCGGCTCCCGGGATGACCCGGGTGGCGATCTCCGCCAGCTCGCACAGCGCATCGACGGATAGCGTCTTGGCGGAGAGCACCCTGTCGGTCTCCGGGTCGTAGATCACACCACCGTTGGCGCACACCGCAATCGGCGCAAAACCGAGCCCGTCGACCACCGGCGGGATCCATCGCGGCGGGCGGCCGGTGGCGAGCACGAACAGCACGCCCGCATCGATGGCCGCACGCACGGCGTCGCGGGTGCGCGCAGTGACTTCTTCGTCTTCGCCGAGCAGGGTGCCGTCAACGTCGCAGGCGATCAGCGCGGGCAGGGTCATTTGCAGGCCACTGTGCCCAATCTTCTTCCACAGCAGGCGATCAATGCGTTCCGCTTTGGCTTTGTCCGGGGCGGGTGACGCCGTCGGTCCCGTACCTGTCGAGGCGCTCCTGCAGTTCGTGGAGTCGGATCTTCTGCGAGTCGTCGCGCGTCGGCGCGCTACCGCCAAGCCGGCGCGGCACCCAGTACTCGCCTTCCGGGTGCGGGTACTCCTCCTGCACCTGGTACAGCAACTCGTTCATCGCCGCGCGCAGGGCGAGGTTGAGTTCTTCGGCGGTTCCGTGCGGGGCCAGCGGGCGGCCGGCGGCGACGGTGATCGGAACCTTGTTGCGGAACAACTTCTTTTCGTGATCCTTGGGCCAGATGCGGTGGGCACCCCAGACGATCAGCGGGACGATCGGCGCCTGCGCCTCCAGCGCCATTCTGGCCGCGCCGGTCTTGAACTCGCGCAACTCGAAACTGCGGCTGATGGTGGCCTCGGGATGCATCCCGATCAACTCGCCCTCGCGCAGCCGCTGCACCGCGGTGTCGAAAGCGTCATGCCCTTGCCGGCGGTCCACCGGAATCAGCCGCGCGTGCTTGATGACGTAGTTGACCGCCTTCACATCGGCCATCTCGGCCTTGATCATGAAGTACATCCGTCGGCCGCGCTCGCGGGCGGCGAACAACGGCGGAAGCCAGTCCAGGTAGCTGGTGTGATTCTGGGCGAGCAGCGCGCCACCGCGCTCCGGGATGTTCTCCAGCCCCCGGAAGGTGAACTTCGTCCCATTCATCGCGACTACCGGTGGAACGACCCATTCTCCGAACCGGTAGAACGGCTCTGGCATGGCGGTCGCTCCTTACTATCCGTTTGCTGCCAGCCACGCTCAGGGGCTGGGCTCTGCCCGCCTGCGGACGCGCTCGGCCTTTTCAGTGTCCTCAATAATTTTTGCCTCCGCTACCGTAGGTGCGCTCCCGCCCAACCGCCGCGGCACCCAAAAAGCACCCTCTGGATGCGGATACTCCTCTTGAACACGATGCAGCAGCGAAGTCATTCCCTCGCGCAGCGCGGCGTCCAGATGCTCGGCATCGCCGGTCGGCGGCAACGGCTCGCCTGCGGCCACGATCACCGGGATCTTCTTGTAGCCGACATTGCGCGGGTGACCTTTGGTCCAGATCCGCTGGGCGCCCCACACGATCAACGGGATGATCGGCACCTCGGCTTCCAGGGCCATCCGGGCCGCACCGTTTTTGAACTCCTTGAGCTCGAAGCTGCGGCTGATCGTCGCCTCCGGCATCACGCCGACGATCTGGCCGTCCCGCAGTCGCCGGACGGCTTCGGCGTACGCCTCCGCGCCGGCGCCGCGATCGACCGGAATGTGCTTGCAGTGCCTGATCAGAAAGTCGACGAACTTCACCTGCTGCATCTCGGCTTTGAGCATGTAGCGAACATGCCGCCCCCGAGCGATCCCTGCGAGCCCGGCCGGCAGCCAGTCGACGTAGCTGGTGTGGTTGATCGCGATCACCGCACCGCCGGTGCGCGGGATGTGTTCGAGGCCTTCGTAGGTGATCCTGGTGCCGGTCGCCGCGACGAGGACCTTGGCAGTGACCGCGACCGCGCGATAAACGGGCTCCATGGCCGTTATTCGGAGCGACCCGCCTTGCGCGCGGCCCTCGCTGCTGCGCGCTGGCTGGCTTCTTCGGCGTCGAGCTGGGCGGCCTCGGCCAGAGTCGGTGCGCTGCCACCGAGCCGGTGGGGAACCCACCACTCGCCGGGAGGGTGCGGACCGTATGCGTCTTGCGCCCGCTCCAGCAGATGCTGCATCCGGGAGTGCAGCAAGGTAGTCAGTTCGGCCGCGGGCAGCGTCGGCTGAATCGGCTCACCGACCAGCACCACGATCGGCACCTTCGGGCGGAACATCTTCTTGGGATGGTCCTTGGTCCAGATCCGTTGGGCGCCCCAGACGATGTGCGGAATGATCGGCACATTGGCCTCGATCGCCATCCTGGCGGCACCGGACTTGAATTCCTTGATCTCGAAGCTGCGGCTGATTGTCGCTTCGGGATAGACGCCGACGAGTTCGCCGGCCTTGAGCCGCTCGACGGCGACGGCGTACGACGCGGCGCCGCTGGAGCGGTCCACCGGGATATGCCGGCAGCCCCGCATGATCGGTCCGGTCAGCTTGCTGTCGAAGACTTCCTGTTTCGCCATGAACCGGACTTTGCGCGTGCGGTGCTCCCGGAAGGCGGGTAACCCGGCGAGGGTGAAGTCCATGTAGCCGGTGTGGTTGATGGCAATGACGGCGCCGCCGGTGGCAGGGATGTTCTCCTGCCCGATGACCGTGAAACGCAAACCCTGCACCCGCCACACAGTTCGGACGAGCGCGATCACCGTTCCGTATACCGGCTCCACGGTGATCAAGCCTAGTGTTCGCGCCTGAGTGGCTCTAGCGGGTCGGGCCTTTCACCGCGCTCCCGCTAAGCTCGGAGCGGCAGACGAGCGTCGCGTAACCAGTCCTTGAAGGGTGTCAGTGCAGGTCACAAGCATCGGCCACGCCGGCTTTCGGATCGATACTCCGGCCGGCAGCATTCTGTGCGACCCCTGGGTCAACCCGGCCTACTTCGCATCGTGGTTCCCGTTCCCGGACAACAGCCGCCTGGACTGGCAAGCGCTGGGTGACTGCGACTATCTGTACGTCTCACATCTGCACAAGGACCACTTCGACGCCAAGCTGCTGACCGAGCACGTCAACAAGGACGCCACCGTCCTGCTGCCGGACTATCCGGTGCCAGACCTGAAAAATGCTTTGCAGCTGTTGGGCTTCCACCGCTTCTTCGAGACCACCGATTCGGTGAAGCACCGGCTCAGCGGTCCGAAAGGCGAGCTGGACATCATGATCATCGCGCTGCGTGCGCCCGCCGACGGCCCGATCGGCGATTCGGCGCTGGTGGTCTCCGACGGCGTGACGACCGCCTTCAACATGAACGACGCCCGGCCGGTGGACCTCGACGTGCTGGCGAACGAGTTCGGTCAACTCGACGTGCACCTGCTGCAGTACTCCGGTGCGATCTGGTACCCGATGGTCTACGACATGCCGGAGCGCGCCAAGGAGACGTTCGGCATTCAAAAGCGGCAACGCCAGATGGACCGAGCCCGCCAGTACATCGCGCAGGTCGGGGCGACCTGGGTGGTCCCGTCCGCCGGCCCACCATGCTTCCTGGACCCCGCGCTGCGTGACCTCAACGACGACCACGGGGATCCGGCCAACATCTTCCCCGACCAGATGGTCTTCCTCGACCAGATGCGTGCCAACGGCCACGACCGAGGTCTGCTGATGATTCCCGGGTCGACGGCTGAATTCTCTGGCGCACAGCTTGATTCGCACCGGCATCCGGTGCCTACCGAAGAGGTCGAGGCCATCTTCACCACCGGCAAGGCGGACTACATCGCCGACTACGCCGCCCGGATGGAGCCGGTGCTGGCGGCGGAGAAGGCCGGCTGGGCGGCCGCGACCGGAGAATCGCTGCTCGAGCCGCTTCGCACGGTGTTCGAGCCGATCATGCTGGCCAGCGACGAGATCTGCGACGGCATCGGCTACCCGGTCGAGCTTGTTCTCGGGTCCCCGGCAGGCCAAGAGAAAGTTGTGCTCGACTTTCCCAAACGCACGGTGCGAGAAGCTATTCCGGACGAGAAGTTCCGCTACGGGTTCGCCATTCCGGCCGAGCTGGTGCGCACCGTGCTGCGCGACAACGAGCCGGACTGGGTCAACACCATCTTTCTGTCGACCCGGTTCAGGGCTTGGCGGGTGGGGGGCTACAACGAGTACCTGTACACGTTCTTCAAGTGCCTCACCGACGAGCGGATCGCCTACGCCGACGGCTGGTTCGCCGAAACGCACGACGACGCCGCGTCAGTCACCATGGACGGCTGGGAGATTCAGCGGCGATGCCCTCATCTGAAGGCCGACCTGTCCAAGTTCGGCGTGGTGGAAGGCGACACCTTGACCTGCAACCTGCACGGCTGGCAGTGGAACCTGGAGAACGGCCGCTGCCTGACCGGCCGCGGTCACCAGCTTCGGAGTTCGCGGGCATGAGCGCATTGAACTCCTATGACGATGGCCTGGTCCAGCTGGACCGGGAGGCGATCACGCTGCGCCGCTACCACTTTCCGTCCGGCACGTCGAAGATCATTGCGCTGAACAACATTCGCGGCTACAAGGCCGAAGCGCTGGGTCTGCTGCTACATCGGTTCCGTATCTGGGGCAGCTCAGACCTGCGCCGCTGGCTGCCGCTCGATATGGGCCGGCCGTTTCGGTCGACCTTGATCACGCTGGACGTGCGGGGCACCCGACCCAGCCCCGCGTTCACCCCGGCCAACGCGGATGAGTTCATCGCGCTGCTGGATCGGCTGCTCGACGAGCGGGACTAGCGCCCGGCGTCATCCAGTGCCGCACGGGCCGCGACTCGCGTCGACTGTGCAGGTTATGCACGGGAATGTCCGCCGTTGGCATTTATAAGCTACACAGTCGGCGCCCGGCCCAGCCCCGCGTTCCCCCCGGCCAACGCGGGTGAGTTCATCGCGCTGCTGGATCGGCTGCTCGACGAGCGGGATTAGCGCCCGGCGTCATCCAGTGCCGCACGGGCCGCGTTGTACCCCGGGATAAACGTGATACCCGGGCCGCCGTGGCATCCGGTGCTGGCCAGGTACAGACCGTCGACCGGAAGCGGCTGTCCGAGAAAGCCTTTCGGCCCGGGCCGGTTGGGCCCGACCTGGTTGGCGTGGAACAGGCCGTGGCAGTAGTCGCCGCCGGGGGCGCCGAACATCACCCCCATGTGTTTGGGCGTGAACGTGGTGTGCCGGCTGATGCTGCGCTCGAAGTTCGGCGCCAACCGGGTGATCTTGTCGATCACCCGCTGACCCATCTCGACCTTCGCCGCGCCGTAGTCCACGTCACCCTCGATCGGGAACCACAGTGCGAACGCCGACGCCGCGTGCTTGCCCGGGGGCGCGAGGCCGGGATCGTTCTGCGAGGGGACCTGGAAGACCACCGTCGGGTCGGCGGGCACGATCCCGCGCCGGCAGTCCTCCCACTGCTGCTGGACTTCTTCGGGCGTGCAGAAGATTCCGATCGACGCCTGCATGCTCGGCTCGTTCAGCGCCTCGTACGGGGCGGCGAATTCGGGAGCCTCGTCCAGCGCGAAATGCATCTGGATGTAGCTGCCTCGGTGATCGATCCGGGCGTAGCGCTCGCGGATATCGGCGGGTATCGCCGCGGAGTCGATCAGTTCGTTGACGGTCAGGTCGGGCGCGACTGCGGAGACGACGATCGGCGCGGTCACGGTCTGCCCCGCCTCGGTGCGCACCCCTTTCACCTTGCCCTCGGTCACCAGCACCTCGGTCACCTTGGTGCGCAACCGGACCTCGCCGCCCTCACGCTCGAGCACCTCGACCAGATGCTCGGTGAGCGCGCCGATGCCGCCACGCAGCTTCTTCATCTGCATGGTGTCGCCGTCGGGAACGCCCAGCCCGAAGGCCAGTGCGGCCGCGCTGCCCGGGGTGGCCGGGCCGCGGTAGAGGGTGTTGACGGCCAAGACCGTCATCGAACCGCGCAGCGCGCCGTGCTTCTCGCGGTCCGGAAGATAGCGGTCAAGCACGTCGGTGACCGACCCAAACAACATGTCGTCGATCGCGGCGCGTTCGAATTCATTGGTGGCACAGGCATACATCTCGTCGAGAGTCTTGGGTGGCGCGCCGGCCTCGAACCGACCCAGTGCCCGGGTCGGCGCCATAGCCCAGCCCATCAGGCCGGCCATGCCGTTGACGGCGTCTGCCCCGTGCACCTCGTTGAGATGGGTGAACAACTTGATCGGGTCGCTGTACTGCACCATCGGGTCGTCACCGACGCCGCGGAGCGCCACCGACATCACGTCCAGGTCGATCGTCGGAATGGTGTCCAAGCCAAGCTGTTCGCGGACCACCGGTGCGGTCGGAAACTGCACGGACCCCGCGATCTCGAAGTGATAGCCGTCGAACAGTTCCACCGTCGAGGCCATGCCGCCCGCGTAGAGCTTGGATTCCAGACACAGCGTCCGCAGTCCCGCTTTCTGCAGCAGCACCGCGGCGGCCAATCCGTTGTGTCCGGCGCCAATCACGATCGCGTCGTAGTCGGTCATCTGCTCCGCCTTCCGCTCTGCTGCGCAGGCTGACATGGATGGCATGTTTTGTCAATTATGACGAAACTGAGTCCGCCCAGGTATCGGTGATGCCGGCTCGCAGCGTCTCCAACGCGACGTGGCAGACCCGCGCGAGCTCGCCCAGCGATCGGTTGTCGCCGAGCATCCAGACCTCCATCGCACCGAAGACCGCCGCCGCGATGCAGCGCGCGGTCACCGCGAAGCGCACCTGCTCGTCCGGCGACGGTTCGCCCGTGGCGCTCCGGCGTTGTAGCTGGGTCGTGATCGCGTCGGCGAAGTCGGCCTGCACATCCCGGATGTGCCGGACGATGCGGCCCGGGTCGATCTCGTCATCGCGCAGCGCGGCGATCTTCCCAACGGCGTCAACGTCATACGGGAAGGCGAAGATCGCGGCCTGCACAGAATCGATGATCGATTCGTCGGCCGGCCGATCGGCCAGTGCCGCGCGAAACCAGTGCAATCCGGTGTAGTCGGCGAACAGCAAGTCGTGCTTGGAGGAGAAGTGTCGGTAGAAGGTGCGCAGCGACACCCCGGCATCCGCCGCGATCTGCTCGGCGGAGGTGTCCTCGACGCCCTGGGCGAGGAACCGCACCAGCGCCGCCTGCCGCAGCGCCTCGCGGGTGCGCTCGCTGCGCGCAGTCTGCGCCGGCCGGATCATGCCTGTAAATTACCTCAAATCCTGTTATGTCAATATTGACAAAACTTCGACACCGGGGTGAGACTGCGGCAATGGTCTCGATAGTCGTCCACTTTCTCCTAGGGCTTGGCTGCATCGTCTGGATCGTCGCGTCGAATCCGAAGATCTACGCGAAACCAGAAGGCGGGAGTTGGCTCTCCCCACTCGAATGCGTGTACTACGCCGCCGGCATCGCGTCGATCGTGCTTGGTTATTGGTTCAACATCCATTTCGTCCTGGCCGCGCATGGGCAGGGCAATCTCATCTCGGGCCCGGCGAGCTATCCGGAATTCATCAAAGGACAGTTCGCCACCCCGGCATGCGGCTCCGGCAACCAGGACTACATGATCGCGAATGTCATTCTGATGCCGGTGTTTACCATCATCGACGGTTACCGGCGGGGGCTGCGGCGCCCGTGGCTGTTCTTTCTTTCCAGCTTTTTCACCAGCTTTGCTTTCCCTTTCGCGTTCTACTTCGCGACCATCGAACGTCAGCGGCGCCACGCGCAAAGCTCCAGCGCGGCAACGACTGTCGACGCTTAAGCGCTGACCCCGTCGCGGAAGTCGGTTTCGTCGTCGGTGAACTCGGTTTTGTCCTCGGTGAAGTCGGACAGCGGCAGCGGCCAGTCGTGATGGCCGGCCTGGTTTCCGCCGCGCCGTTTGGCAATGTACATCGCGTCGTCGGCTGCCGAGATCAGCTCGAAAAGTAAGTCGTCGTCATCACCTGGCCGGTAAGCAGGATGAATGCGGGCGGTGCCGATGCTGGCAGTGATACCGAACGGGAGGGCGGCGATGACGTCGCATAGCTGCTGCGCCCGATGGCTTATTTCGTCGGGGTGCCAGATGTCGGCGATGACGAATTCTTCGCCACCCGAACGGCCGATGACCGCGGTGTCATCGGTGGTGTCGCGCAGCGCACGGGCGACCGAGATCAACGCATCGTCGCCGGTGCGGTGTCCGTAGTTGTCGTTGAGCTGTTTGAACTGGTCCAGGTCGATCATGGTGACCACGAAATGACCGAGTTGGTCGCGACCCTGCTCCAGGCGCGCATTGGCGCGACGGCGAAAAGCCCGCCGGGTCAGCAGGTCGGTCAGCTGATCACTCTCCGCCCGCACGGCGTCGGCACCGAGCACGTGCACCACGACCTGGATACCGAACGGCACAACCAGGGTGAGCAGCAGCAACAGCAGGTACGCGGACACCCCCGAGATGAGGTTGTACCTCGACGCCATCCGGCCGGCTTCGAACCCACCGACCGTGCTGGCGACCGCGAAATGGATCGCCAGCACTGGCGCGGTGTGGAACAGCGCGATGTAGCTGGCCGTCGCCGCGAACGCGGTACAGGTCAGCACGCCGACGACGGTGTGGTGTTGAGCCAGCGCGATCAACGCGATGCTCGCGGTCGCCACCGTGACGAACCGAATCGCCGCGGTGCGGCTCGGCCAGCGCGTCGCCCACAACAGCGCTCCGCCCGCGGCACAGACGGAGGCGGTCAAGGTGCAGGCCAGCGAAACCGCACTCCGCGGACCGGTGGTGCTCCAGATGGTCGCGAGGGCTACGACCGCCAGACCACTCGCGATCAGCGAGATGGTGGCTCGGGTCAGGGTGTCCATGCCGCGGGCCTGGAGGTGCGAGCTCAGCCGCTCATAGTGATCGGACTGGCGCCACCACAGCCTCAGCCAAGCCATCGCGCTCTTCTCTCACCATCCGAAGATGGTCGCCCCATCCGCGCCAACAGGACGCGGTCACAAGATGATAGTGCAGCGACGAAACCGCTAGCTGAACGTAGCTGCCGGCGATGGTGGCAAAGCGGCTACGCCGGCTCGAGCACCTCGGTACCCACGAAAGGCACCAGAGCCTCGGGCACCCGCACACTTCCGTCGGGTCGCTGGTGGTTCTCCAGAATGGCGACCAGCCAGCGCGTGGTGGCCAGGGTGCCGTTTAGCGTCGCGGCGATCTGCGGTTTGCCGTTGGAATCGCGGTAACGGGTGGCCAGTCGGCGGGCCTGGAATGTGGTGCAGTTGGACGTCGAGGTCAGCTCGCGGTAGGCCTGCTGGGTGGGCACCCACGCCTCGCAGTCGAATTTTCGGGCCGCCGATGAGCCGAGATCGCCTGCAGCGACATCGATTACGCGATAAGGCACCTCGATGCGGGCCAGCATCTCGCGCTGCCAGCCCAGTAGCCGCTCATGTTCGGCCTCGGCGTCGGCGGGATTGCAGTAGACGAACGCCTCGACCTTGTCGAACTGATGCACGCGGATGATGCCGCGGGTGTCTTTGCCGTAGCTGCCCGCTTCCCGTCGAAAGCAGGACGACCAGCCGGCGTAGCGCAGCGGGCCGCCGGAAAGGTCGAGGATCTCGTCGGCGTGGTAGCCGGCCAGCGGAACCTCCGACGTGCCGACCAGGTACAAATCGTCGGCCTCCACCCGGTAGATCTCGTCGGCGTGCGCACCGAGGAACCCGGTCCCCGACATCACCTCCGGACGCACCAGCACCGGCGGGATGATCGGGACGAAGCCGTTGTCGGCCGCCAGCCGGATCGCCATCTGCAGCAGGCCCAGCTGCAGCAAGGCACCCTGTCCGGTCAGAAAGTAGAACCGCGAGCCGGCTACCTTGGCGCCGCGTTCCATGTCGAGCAGGCCCAGCGCCTCGCCGAGCTCGAGGTGGTCCTTGGGGTTGTCGATCGCGGCCGGCTCACCGACGACGTCGAGGACGGCGAAGTTGTCCTCCCCGCCGGCCGGCACGCCGTCGATGATCACGTTCGAGATCGCCATGTGCGCGGCGGCGAACGTCGCCTCGGCCTCGGCCTGCTGTACCTCGGCTGACTTGACTTGCTCGGCAAGGTCTTTGGCCTGTTGCAACAGCTTGGGCCGGTCGTCGGCGGAAGCGGCGCCGACCTTCTTGCTGGCCGCCTTCTGGTCGGCGCGCAGCGAGTCGGCCGACGAGATAGCGGTCCGGCGGGCGGTATCGGCGGCCAGCAGCGCGTCGACCAGCGCCGGGTCTTCGCCTCGCTTCTTCTGCGACTCGCGCACGGCATCGGGATTGTCCCGGAGCAGCTTCAGGTCGATCACGGGCTAGAACCCTACGCGGGTGTCGTGGACCGACGACAACCATTTACTTCTGCAACAGCTGTCACTAAGTGCGGTGCGCCTGTCAGAATGGATCCGATGTGGCACGAATCCGAACGCGACGAATCCCGGGCTGACCGGCCGGGTCGTTGGCTGCCGCGGGTCGGGTGGCTGACCGCCCTGGGCGGGACGCTGCAGGCCTCGGCGACCCGGCGGGCGCTGTTGCTGGCCGCTCTGGGTGGTCTGCTGATCGCCGGGCTGGTCACCGCGCTGCCGATCGGTGGCGGTCCCGGCCGGCTGGCCGGCTACATCGACCCGGTGCCCCCGACCGGGTCAAACGGCAACAGCGCATTGAACCACGCCGTCAGCGGCGACTGCCTGACATGGCCGGACCGGATGCTAGAGGCCGCCAAGGTTGTCGACTGCAGGGACGATCACCGTTTCGAGGTGGCCGAGTCGATCGACACGCGTACCTTCCCCGGCTCGGAGTACGGCCCGTCGGCGCCGCTGCCGGCGGCTAGCCGAATCGAGCAGCTCAGCCTGGAGCTGTGCGAGTCGGCAGCACGCCGCTACCTCGGCGCGAAGTTCGACCCGACCAGCAAGTTCGTCGTCAGCGGACTGTGGCCCGGCGACAAGGCGTGGCGGCAGTTCGGCGAACGCCGGATGCTGTGCGGCCTGCAACTTCCAGGGGCCAACAACGAACAGCTCGGCTTCAAGGGCAAGGTCGCCGATGTCGAGCAGTCCAAGGTCTGGCCGGACGGCACCTGCCTGGGCATCGATGTCACCACCAATCAGCCCTCCGACATCCCCGTCGATTGCACCGCGCCGCACGCGATGGAGGTCACCGGCACGGTCAACCTGCTGGCCAGGTTCCCGGAGGGGCTGCCGCCAGAACCCGAGCAGGACAGCTTCATCAAGGACTCCTGCACCAAGCTGACCGACGCCTTCCTCGCGCCGGTGCAGTTGCGCAGCACCACACTGACATTGACGTACAACACGCTGTCACTGCCCAGCTGGTCGGCCGGTAGTCGCCAGGTGGCCTGCAGCATCGGCGCAACGCTGGGTAACGGCGGCTGGGCGACATTGCTCAACAGCGCCAAGGGCCCGCTGAAGATCAACGGCCAGCCCCCGGTTCCGCCACCGGACATCCCGCAGGAACGGCTCAACCTGCCGCCGATTCCGACCGGCCCCACCCCGGGCGGGGGCGGCGCCTCGCCGACCGGATCGAACGGTTCGTCGAGCTCGTCCGGTTCATCGAGCGCCTCCGGCTCGAGTGGCTCGTCCGGATCGTCCAGCCAACGTCAGGGCAACCAGCACC